>JBOHJV010000025.1:0-26706 GCA_050728695.1 Methylocella sp.
ACCTGATTTACCACATGCTTCTGAACAGGCGGCCAGCGAGACAAAGTGTAGTCCAATCGTTGATGTTGGCAAGTTTTCCGAACCTATTCTGCCGCACCTGGCGCGAGTTGGGCATTTCCGGCACGTATGACTCTCGACTTGAGTGGAAGGTCCGAGCGAAACAATAAAACGATTGGGCGAGATGCACGCTACGTGGTGGATCAACGCGCCTCTCGGACGAACAATGGAAATTTACAGGAAGCAGATTTGGGAAAGCATATTATTGCCCCAAAACCCCTCCGGCCGCGGCCTTGATATCGAATGCAGCCGCGAAAAGCGCCCTTGTGTAGGCACTGCGAGGGTTTGCCAGTAGCTCCAAGGCCGGACCGGACTCGACGACTTTGCCGTCGCGCATGACGATGATTTCACTGGCAAGCGCGCGCACCACCTTCAGATCATGACTGATGAAGAGATAAGCGAGCCCTCGCCGCTTTTGCAAATCGCGCAAGAGATCGACGATCTGCGCCTGCACCGACATGTCGAGCGCCGAGGTTGGCTCATCGAGAACGATGAATTTGGGCTCTAGGACAATCGCTCGGGCGATCGCGATGCGTTGCCTCTGACCGCCGGAAAATTCGTGCGGATAGCGATCCATCGCGGCCGGATCGAGGCCGGTGTCGGCGAGCGCTTGCGCGACGATCTCGCGCCGCCGCGGCAAGGACATGGCCTTATATTGCACGCCGAGGCCTTCGGCGACGATATCGCCCACCGGAAGCCGGGGCGACAGCGAACCATAGGGGTCCTGGAACACGATCTGCATGTCGCGGCGCAACGGTCGCATGGCCTTGAACTTGAGGCCGTCGATGGGGCGTCCGAGAAAGACGATCGTGCCTTCGCAACGAATGAGGCGAAGGAGGGCGAGGCCGAGCGTAGTTTTGCCCGAGCCGGATTCACCGACGACGCCGACCGTCTCGGCTTCGCGCACGCAGACCGACACGCCATCGACCGCCTTGACGAAACCGGTGGTTCTGCGGAAAAACCCGCGCTTGACAGGAAACCAGACGCGGATAGCCCTCGCCTCGAGGATGGCCTTGGCGGCAAGGTCAATCGCCGGTGGGGTCCCTTTCGGTTCGGCGGCGATCAACGCCTTTGTGTAGGGATGGCGCGGCGCGGCGAAAAGGTCCGCCACCTTGTTGGTTTCGACGATTTTGCCTTTCTGCATCACCGCGACATCGTCGGCGATTTTGCGCACGATGCCGAGGTCGTGCGTAATGAAGAGCATCGCCATGTTGTGGCGCGCCCGGAGCTCCTTCAAAAGCTCGAGAATCTGCGCTTGAACCGTGACATCCAGGGCGGTCGTCGGCTCGTCGGCGATAAATAGATCGGGCCTATTGGCGAGCGCCATGGCGATCATCACCCGCTGGCGCTGGCCGCCGGAGAGCTGATGCGGGAAGGCGCCGAGCCGCTCGCCAGGATCCGGTATACCGACTTCTCGCAAAAGCTCGATGATGCGAACCTTTATATTTTCGGCTCCTATGGCGTCATGCAACTCCAATATCTCGCCGATCTGCCGGGCGATCGTATGCAAGGGATTGAGCGAGGTCATCGGCTCCTGGAAGACCATGGTGATGTGGGCGCCCCTGATCTCGCGCAGCCGCGCCTCGCGGCAGGCGATAAGGTCCTCGCCCTTGAAAAGCACTTGGCCTTGAACCCGCGCGGCGCGCGAAAGCAGGCGCACAATGGAAAGAGCGGTGACCGATTTGCCGGAGCCCGACTCGCCGACGAGACCGAGGGTGCGCCCCCGCTCCAGCACGAAGGACACGCCGTCGACGGCCAGTGCCTCGGTGTCGCCCCGCCGGAAGAGCACCTTGAGATCGCGGACGTCGAGGAGAGGGAGGTCAGCGACGCGGGACATCGAGCACTCCTTGAACCCTTTGCCGCCAGGCTGCAAGCGGGTCATCGGCTTTGGGAGACGTTTGGGATCGTTTTCACGCCCCCATCAGCGCCGCCACATGCGCCGCGGCGGAGCGGGCGAGCCCGTCGAGTTGATAGCCGCCTTCGAGCACCGAAACGATGCGGCCCCTCGCGTGTTTTTCGGCGATCTCCATCAGCCGCTCCGTTGCCCAAGCAAAATCCTCCTCCACAAGATCGAGACCGCCGAGCGGATCGAGACGATGGGCGTCGAACCCGGCCGAGATGACGATCAAATCCGGGCGAAACGAATTTACGCGCGGCAACAGCACAGCTTGCATCGCCTCCCTAAAAATCTCGCCGTCGTTGCCCGCTCTCAGCGGCGCATTGACGATATTGTCATGCTCGCCGCATTCGTCGCGCCCGCCGGTGCCGGGAAACAGCGGCATTTGATGTGTCGAGGCATAAAGGACGGAGCTGTCGGACCAGAAGATCTCCTGGGTTCCATTGCCGTGATGCACGTCGAAATCGAGGATCGCCACCCGTTCGGCGCCATGGACGGCCTGCGCGTGGCGTGCCGCGATTGCCGCATTGTTGAAGAAGCAAAACCCCATCGGCGAGGCGATCCCGGCATGATGGCCGGGAGGGCGCATCGCGGCAAAGGCATTTTTGACGCCGCCGCGCATGACCTCGTCGACAGCCGCCGTGGCGGCGCCGGCGCAATGGCCAATCGCGGCAAAACTTTGCGCGCTCATTACGGTGTCTGGATCGAGATGGACTCTTCCGCGCAAGGGAGTTGCGGCCTCGATCGCATCGATATAGTCCGCGGGGTGAACGCGCAAGATCGCCGCGCGGTCAAGTCCCGGCGCATCCGCCCGGACCAGCGCCGCGAAGCGCTCGTGTTCGAGGGCCTCCGTTATCGCGCGGATGCGGTCTGGACGTTCGGGATGACCAGGCCCGGTATCGTGATCTAGATACGAGGAGTGGCTCAATACGAAGGTGGTCACGGTCACGGGGGACAATCTCGCGAGGCTCAAGGCCGGGCAGGGCCGGCATCATGGGTTCTACCGGCGCCGGCCGCTGCCGTCTTGCCCGGATTCGGCCGTAAGAGCCAAGTTCGAGATGGCGGCCAACGCCCATCTCCGCGAGCCTCCCCATCACTTATGGCGCCCTAAGCCTTCTGTCCATTTGGGCGTAAGAATAGCTTCTGCCGCCGCGGATTCGGCAAAACCGCGAAGATTTACGGTTACACCAAGCCTCGACTGTTGGGCGGCAGGGCGCTGCCCGCATGCGTAACGATATCCGGGAGAGTGAGTGATATGGAGTCGCGGATGACAATTCCGGGCGTCGGGCGAATTTTGGGAGAACCGAGTGGCGCATAACTTGCCTGGAGAGATCGATAGCTTGCTCGCCTGGCGCGCCGGCGGACGGCTTCTTGTCGGGCGCGAGCGCATCGCCCTGCTCGAAGCCGTGATCGAGCACAAGAGCATCTCCAAGGCGGCGGAAATAACAGGGTTTAGCTACAAGACCGCTTGGGATGCGGTCAACGCGATCAATAATCTTCTGCCGCGCCCGGCATTCCTTACCCGCACCGGCGGTTCGCATGGCGGCGGCGCCGAAGTGACCGACGAAGGGCGGCGGCTGATCCTGGCTTTTCGCCGACTCGAAGAAAAACTCGGCCGTATTTCGGCGGCGATCGCGGCGGAAGGCTTGGAGCACGACCAAGACCTCCTATTTTGGGGCGTCGGTCTGAAACTCAGTGTCCGCAACGCGCTGTTCTGCAAGATTGTCGACATCACGCGAGCGCCCATCAATGTCGAAGTAAAGCTCGAAGTCTCGCCCGGCCTCATGGTCACCACGGTCGTTACCAATGCGAGCGTGGATGAGCTCGGCCTCGCGCCAGGCCGCTGGTGCGTCGCGATGGTCAATGCCTCATCCGTGATGCTTGCGCAAGAGCGCGGAGCGCTACGCATCTCGGCGCGCAACAAGATCGCGGGAAGGGTCCTCCGCCGCATCGACGACGTTGCCGATAGCGAGGTCATCATCGATATCGGCGCCGGCAAGACCATCACCGCGGTCGTCACCCGCGAGGGCGCCGACGAGGCCGGGGCCACGCCAGGCGCGCAAGTCCTGGCAATTTTCAAAAGTTCCAACGTCATTCTCGCGAGCGATTGAGGGAGGATTGCCCGTCGCCGCCGACCACGTCCAATCCAAGCTTGACTCTAGGCCCGGTAATTTGCCTTGATCGAAGCGCGAATGAGGCCGATGCAGCCCGCCTCTGGCCAAAACTCCCGTTCCAGATGGGAGCGCGCCATCTTTCGATGTGCGGAGCGCCATGCCGATTTCCCTTGCCTACCCGAACATCGATCCAGTGCTGATCAACCTCGGACCCTTGCCGATCCGCTGGTATGCCTTGGCCTATATCGCGGGGCTGGTGCTCGGCTGGGCTTATGCGCGGGCCTTGGTGAAGCAAAAGACCTTTTGGGGCTGCGCTCCTCCCCTCGATCCTTTGGACATCGACGATCTTCTCCTCTCGGCGGCGATGGGGGTCATTCTCGGCGGTAGGCTCGGCTACGTGCTATTCTACAATGCGGAATTTTACCTTGCGCATCCGGCCGAGATTTTCGCTGTTTGGAAAGGCGGCATGTCGTTTCATGGCGGCCTCGCGGGAACCGTTCTCGCGATTTATGTCGTCGCCAAGCGCAAGAATATTTCGGTGCTGAGCCTTGCCGATGTTTGTGCCGCCGCGGTTCCAATCGGGCTTTTTCTCGGCCGCCTCGCGAATTTCATCAAGCCGGAACTTTGGGGCCGGCCGACGAGCGTGCCTTGGGCGATGGTTTTTCCCGGCGCCGGGCCGAGCCCCCGCCACCCGAGCCAGCTCTACGAGGCAGGCCTCGAAGGGATTGTCCTCTTCATTTTGCTTTATATCGCGGTCCATGTCGGCGCGCTGCGGCGGCCAGGTCTTGTCGCGGGGCTCTTTGCCGCCGGGTACGGCATTGCGCGCATAACTTGCGAATTTTTTCGCGAACCGGACCCGCAGCTGGGCTTTCTGTTCGGCGGCGGGACCATGGGCATGCTGTTGTCGCTGCCTTTGATAGCGATTGGCATTATTTTTATCGTCCGCGCTTGCCGTCGGCCGGCTGGCCGCGACATGAATAGGCTCGCATGAACCCGCTTGAAAATCTAATCCGCGAGACAATTATCGAGAATGGCCCGATGAGCCTAGAGACCTACATGACGCTTGCGCTGGCGCATCCTGTGCATGGCTATTACGCCGCCAAAATGCCGTTTGGAGAGAGCGGCGATTTCATCACCGCGCCGGAAATCAGCCAGATGTTTGGTGAATTGATTGGCCTGTGGTGCGTCGCCGTTTGGCGCGCCATGGGCGAACCCAGGCCCGTTCTGCTCGCCGAATTGGGTCCAGGGCGCGGCAGTTTGATGGCGGACGCCTTGCGCGCGGCACGGATTGCGCCGGATTTTCTTGGCGCGATCGATCTCAATCTTGTCGAGATGAGCGAGGTATTGGCGGCTAGCCAGCGCGAGGCGCTAAAGGATTTGCGGGTCGCGGCAAGCTGGCACAAGGCCGTGGAGGAGTTGCCGAGGGGCCCCGCGATCATCGTCGCCAATGAATTTTTCGATTGCCTGCCGGTGCGCCAATTCGTCCGCGGGCAGGACGGCTGGCACGAAAGGCTCGTCGGATTAGATGGCGAGGGACGCTTGTGCTTTGGCCTTGCGCCGGACGCCGAACCCGGCCTTGCCGCGCCGGGCGAGCCTGGCCATGTGTTCGAGGCTGGTCATGCGGGGGCCCGTTTGTTGACGCGGCTTGCGGCGCGCATCGCCGGGCAGGGCGGCGCGCTCCTCGTCATCGACTACGGCTACGACACGCCCGGGCGCGGCGAAACCTTGCAGGCAGTGAAGCGGCATCGTTTCGCCGATCCCTTGCGCGATCCCGACGAAGCCGATCTCACCGCGCATGTCGATTTTTGCGGCCTTTCCCGGGCGGCGCGCGCGGCGGGCGCCGAAGTTCATGGCCCCGTGCCGCAAGGCGAATGGCTCGCCCGTCTCGGCATCCACGAGCGCGCCGCGAAGTTGCGGCAGCACGCAGACGGGCGCCAACGCGCGGCCATCGATTCCGCCGTGCTGCGTCTCGCGGGCGGAGGCCATGGCGCTGACACGGATATGGCGCGGCTTTTTAAGGCGCTCGCGGTAACCGCGCCAGGCCTTAGTGTACCGCCAGGTTTCGAGACGGCCGCGGCATGACGCGAGAAACAGCACTCCCACTGCGCGCAACCGTCCTCGACGCGCCGGGCCTAACCCATGGATTTTTCACCCGGCTGGGCGGCGTTTCCACGGGAGTTTACGCATCGCTTAACGGCGGCGTCGGTTCGCAAGACGATCCGCACTCGGTTGCCGAAAACCGGCGCAGGATGGCGGCGCATCTTTGCGTCGATCCGGCGCATCTCCTCGTGCCTTACCAGCTTCATTCGGCAAAGGCAGTGATCGTGACAAACGCCTTTGTCGAGCGCCAGCGTTGCGACGCTTTGGTGACGTCTGCGCGAGGTCTGGGACTAGGCGTCACCGGCGCCGATTGCGGCATGATCCTGTTCGCCGACCGGGAGGCGCGGGTGATCGCGGCCGCCCATGCCGGCTGGAAAGGGGCACTCGCCGGCGTGCTCGAAGCAACGCTCGAAGCGATGGAAACGCTGGGTGCGCGCCGCGCCTCGACGGCGGCGGCGTTAGGCCCGACCATCTCCCGGAAAAGTTACGAAGTCGGCGCCGAATTCGCCGGCCGGTTCACAGCCCAGTCGAGCGATTACAAGCTCTTCTTCTCGGCCTCACGGCATGCGGAGCGTTTCCTGTTCGATTTGCCGGGATTCATCGCGACGCGGCTGCGGCTTGCCGGCATCGGCTTATTCGAGGACGTTTCGCGCGATACCTATGCCGAGCCGGAGTCATTTTATTCCTACCGCCGTTCGGTGCATGAGAGCGAGCCCGATTACGGCCGCCAGATCGCGGCGATCGCGCTTGTTTGACCTAAGTCAAAGCGCGCCTTTCTCGACGATCTGTTCCGCTACCGCCTTGGGCTCCGCGGGCGCGCCCGCCCACTCGGTATGGGCGGGAATTTGCTCGCCTTTCATGACGAGGGTGAGGGGTCCCAAACGCGCGTAGTCAGAAACGCGCGTGTCGTAAAGCACGGTGGAGCCCGCGCCGACGGTGACGCCGTTGCCGACGAAGACCCTGCCAACCTTCATGACCCGGTCCTCGTAGAGATGCGTTTGCAGCGCGCAATGCGCATTCAATGTCGCGTAATCGCCGACGCTCACGCAGTCGAATTCGGTGATGTCGGTCATGTCCAAGAAGACTCCGCGCCCGAATTTCGTGCCGAAGAGGCGAATGAGCCACGGCAGGAATGGCGTGCCGCGCAAATGATCGAGCAAAACCTTGCCGGCCAAGCCCCAATAGATGACCGCAACCGCCTCAGTCCGCATGGCCCACCAGGACCACATGGGTTTCATCATCGGCTCGTAGCGTCCCATCGTGATCCATTTCAAGGCGATGACCAGAAGGGTCATGACCAGGCTAATGCCCGCCGAGGCAAGCATGAATTGCCAAAACACTTCCAAATATTTGCCTTCGAGCACGCCGGTGCTAAACCATTCCACCGCCCAGGTTCCAAAGGTAATGAACAGCGCGATCGGCAGGGAAATCGTGACCGCCTCGAAGCACGCGCGGGCGAATTTCTTCCACCGTGGGGGCTCGTAGGTCCAATTCGCGCCGCCGCCATCGAATCTCTGGCGGACCGGCAGCTTGATTGGCGGCGAACCAAACCAGGTATCGCCTAGCTGCATCAAATGGTTCGCGGGCGGCTTCGACTTGATGCCGATCAGCGCGCCGCCCGGTATTTCGGCCCCGGCGGGCACCACGGCGCTATTGCCGACGAAAACGCGCGGACCCGTCTTGACGCGTTTCAAATACATCCAGCCGTTGCGGATCTCTTCGTCGCCAAGGATGACTTCATCGGCGATGAAGCATTTCTCGCCGATCTCGACGAGATCGTAGCGGCCGGAGAGATTCGTCGAAATCTCCGCGTCCTTGCCGATCTTGGCGCCCATCAGCCGGTACCAGGCGCGCATATAGACCGTCGCGAACAAGGACGACAATGTTTCGAGCGTCACCTCGGTTGCGAGTGCCACCGCCCATTTGCGGAAATAGAAAAAGGAATGAACCGAATAAGTCCCCTCGCGCACCCGCGGCAGGATGATCCAGCGGCAAGCCGCGATGAAGCCGACGGTGACGAGCACCATGACGAAGGCCGTGGGCAGGGCCATGATAGGGATCGAGAGCGTGTAGAGGGTGCGATCGAAATCGGCGGTGCCGATCAGATCGTCGATCCGGTCGAACACCCAGAAGGCCGGGAAAATCGGCAACAGACCGAGCGGGGGTATCGCCAGAAGCAGAACCCCATACATGATCGCCATGATGCCGCGGCGCCCGATGGAAGCCGCTGGCGGGGGGTCCAGCGTGGCGCGATCCACCATTCGGGCCCTGCGCCCCGGCGAACCATCCCAAACCTCCCAGGCGCCAATGCGGCCGCCCGCGCCGATGGCGGTCAGATCGCCGAGCTCGGCCCCTTCTTCGATGACGACATTTTCCTCGATGACGCAGGACGATCCGATATAGGCCTTTGCGCCGATGGCGATCGCGCCGATAACAAGTTCGTTTCCCTCGACTCGCGCATTGGCGAAATTGGCGTTTGATCCAAGGCTCGCGCCGGCGCCGATCGAGATCAGATCGGCCGCGCCCGTTTCGATATCGCCAATGAGCGCGTCCTTGCCGATTTTTGCCCCGAGCGCACTCAGATAGAAGCGCATAATGGGTGAATTTTCGAACCACTTGATATGTATCAGTCCAAGGAAACGCTTCACCAGCCACCAGCGGAAATAATAAATGCCCCACAAGGGATAGCGGCCAGGTTTGCTCTTGCCGATCACCAACCATTTCGCGGCAATCACGATCGCGACCGTGGCGACGTTGATGCACATATAGACGCCGACGAGCGAGGCGGCTTCCTCGAAAAAGCCCGCATCGGCGCCGGTCAGCAGCATGTAGCTCACGAACACGCCAAGCCATTGCGCGGTCACGATTGCGAGAATGACGGGAAGTGCCACGGCCTGCGCGCAGCCGCAGAGGAAGCGGCGCAACAAGGGCGGCGGCGAGAAAGACAGATTCTCGGCCCTTGATCGATGTCCCCATTTGTGATCGAGGAGTTCGGCCATCGCGCGCAGCGAACGCGCGGCGTAGACGTCTTGCAGGGTGATCCGCGCCAACGCCGGCGTTTCGCGTACGGCCGAAATGAAACGCGCCGCGAGAAGCGAATGGCCGCCGAGATCGGTGAAAAAATCGGCATCGAAAGGGATCACCTGCGGCGGCAGCACGCGTTTGGCGGCGTCGAGGAGTTTTGCCTCGGTCTCGGTCCTAGGCTCTTCCTGCGCCTCGAGGGACACGGCCGCGGCAAGCTCGATCTGCTTTAGGCTCTTGCGGTCGATCTTGCCGGAAGAAAGTTTCGGGAGGTTCTCGACGAGCTCAAAGCGTTCCGGAACCATGTATGCAGGCAGGCTTTGCCGCAGTTCGCCGCGCAATACTCTCGCGTCGATTTCGGCCTCCAAGGAGGGAACCACAAACGCAACAAGCTGTTCGATGTCGTTGTCGTTGCGCAAGACGACGGCAGCATGCGCGACGCCGGGAAGATCGGCGAGCTTTGCTTCGATTTCGCCCAATTCGACGCGAAAGCCGCGAACCTTGACCTGATCGTCGATCCGGCCGTGGAACACGATTTCGCCGTTCGTGTCGATCTTCACCGCATCGCCGGTCCTGTACAAAACCGGATCTGGAGCGCCATCTAGATAACGATTGACGATGAATTTCTCGCGGGTCAGCCGGTCGCGGCGCAAATAGCCCCTCGCCACTCCGGGTCCGCCGATGAGAAGCTCGCCTTCGACGCCGGGCGGGAGAAGGCCGAGGCGCTCGTCCGCCACATAGCATGTGTAATTCGGAATCGGCCCGCCGATCGTGACTGGCGCGTCGGCGCGCAGCTCCGCGATTGTCGCAACGACCGTCGTCTCGGTTGGACCATAGGAATTGAAGATCTTGCGACCGGGCCTCGACCAGCGATTGGCAATTGCCGGCGGGCAGGCCTCGCCGCCAAGGATGATCAGCCGCAAGCTTGCGATGTCGCGCGGCAGAAGGGTTAAAAGGGTTGGCACCGCATCCAGCACCGTCACGCGATTTGCCTCGAGAAGACCGGGAAGCTTATCGGCTTCGCCCATCATTTCGGCGGTCGCCACGAAAAGCGTGGCGCCCACGAGGTAAGGAAGCCAGATTTCCTCCATCGACAGATCGAAGGCAACGGAAGCGCCCTGGAAAACGACATCGCTCGCCTGGATCCCATAAACTTCGTTGGCGGCGCGCAAATAATGGCAAATATTGCGCCCCGATATCACGATGCCCTTGGGCGTCCCGGTCGAACCCGAGGTGTAAATGAGATAGGCGGGGTCCTCCGGGCGCGCGCCGAGCTTGCGCGCGTCGGCTTTGACTGGGCCGTCGGCGCCGATCGAATCGGAAAAAAGTCCGGCGGAAGTCCATGCCGGGCAGGATGCCGCAAGTTTTGCGGCGAAAGCCGGTGTGGTCAATATGCCTCGGGCTTCCGCGTCGGATAGGCAAACAGCGACGCGCTCGGCGGGGGCGTCCGCATCGAATGGAAGCCAGGCGGCGCCGGTCTTCGCGATCGCGATTTGCGCGATCAGAACTTCGTGGCCGCGCGGCATCCAGAGGCCGACGGTGCGGCCCGGACGAACCCCTTTTTGCAAAAGGCCGCGGGCGAGGGCCTCCGCTTTCGCATCGACCTCGGCGTAGGCGAGCTTGCCCTCCACCGTGATCATGGCGATGGCGTAAGGGTGCCTCGCGGCCGTCGCGGCGAAGACCTCGCAGAGCAATTCGTCGCGGATCAAATCCGGCCGGGCGGGGCCGCGCAAAACCGCGCCAGAGGCAAGCGCCAGAGTCGTGTCAGTTTCCGGGAAAGCCTGGGCGGTCACCAACCGATGCAGCATACCTAATCCCGCTTTAGACTAACCGCCCTAAACTCATGCGCCGCTGTGGATATAAGGACGGCCGGCGCTAGAACATTACCAAGGAGGCGTTCCATCGATCCTTAATGGCGTTTTGATGAATTCCCGGCGCCGAGGGGTGGCAGCATGGCGCGCGGGGCGCGCGTCCAAAAAATTTATGGCGGACGCGTAGTTACAATAAATCAGTCTCTTTGGTTAACCTTCACCTTGACCGCGCCGGAGAGCCGCGATGGCCGCTCGGATTCTGGGTGGCCAGCGTCGATTCGAGCGGCATTGTTCCAGGCGCAATCTTGCGATCGAGGCGCGGCGTTGCCGCCGCGGTAGTGGCACTCACTTTTCTTTCGGCTTGCCGGCATGAACGAGCGGTGAACGCGCTAATCCTTGCCCACCACCGAAATATCCGGCGCGGCCGGATTTTTCATGCCGATAATATGGTATCCGGCGTCGACATGCAGGATTTCGCCAGTGATGCCGCGCGCCATCGGCGAAAGGAGAAAGGCGGCGCTCTCGCCAACCTCCTCGATCGTCACCGTGCGCCGCAGCGGGGAATTATATTCATTCCACTTGAGAATATAGCGGAAATCGCCAACGCCGGAGGACGCCAATGTTTTGATTGGCCCGGCCGAGATCGCATTGACCCTAATGTTGCGCTCGCCGAGATCGGCGGCTAGATAGCGCACGCTCGATTCGAGCGCCGCCTTGGCGAGCCCCATAACGTTATAGTGCGGCATCCATTTTTCCGCACCGTAGTAGGTGAGGGTCAGCATCGCGCCGCCGTTTGGCATCAGCTTTTCGGCGCGTTGCGCCACCGCGGTAAAGGAATAGCACGAAACCAAAAGCGTATTCGAAAAGTTTTCCGCGGTCGTCTCGATGTACCTGCCGGTCAGCTGATCCTTGTCGGAAAAAGCAACGCAGTGCACGACAAAGTCCAGATTTCCCCAAATGCGCTCGAGTTCCGTAAATACCGCATTCAAGGCCGCCGTGTCGGTGACATCGCAATCGCCCACGACTTTCGCGCCGAGTTCCTGGGCCAGCGGACGGACCCGTTTTTCGAGAGATTCGCCTTGAAAGGTGAAGGCGAGCTCGGCACCCGCCTCACGGGCGGCCTTGGCGATCCCCCAGGCAATCGACCGGCTATTGGCGACCCCCAGGACCAAGCCGCGTTTTCCAGCCAGAATTCCCGAGGCGTGCAGCCCAGGCGTTAACATTTCCGCTTGCGTCATGCTTGATCCGGACCTGAGAGCTAAGGAAGCCGCGATTCGCAACGGCCTGGCGTCCGCTGCGTTTAAGGGCTGCGCGGCTTTAGCGCAAGACTGCCCGCGCAAGAAACGCCCGTGCGGATTTTTAGAGGTGATTCAATAAACCGCATGGAGGCTTGCTGACAGGTGGGAGGGGATGGATTCTATTGGCGAATCGCTATTTGGGGGTGGTTCGCCATGGTTCGCAATTTAGGGGACGCTTTGGGGAGATCGAAGATCGGCGCGGATGAACTGGCCCTTGTCGAAAAAACCCATCATTCGGCATTGGGGCTTTTGCCGGATCACGATTTGGCGGAGCTGCGCAAACTTGTGCGGGAACGGCGCGATCGCGCGCAAGATTTGGCCTCGCGCCAGCGCCGGGAGGTTCGAGGCAAGGCCGCACCCAAGGGCGCGCGGGCCGCCACGGACGATAGCGGCACGCGGGAAAAGCGCGACGTCCTCGCTGCCGCCCTGCAAAGGCTGAACAAGGAGGCCCCGCGCCGCGAGGCCAAAGGTGCTCGTCAGGCTTTGATCGACAGCGCAAAGCGCGCGCTCGAACTTCGCAAGGCAGCCGAAGCAAACTCTGCGCGGCCACCCTCCGGACGCACGGCCAATGAAGGGATCAATCCAAAGAACTCACCGGCGTATTCGTTGCGCAATCCAGCCAAGCTCGGCGCGATCAGCCAGCATAACAAGAATATGCAGGCCAAGCGCGATTCGCGATAGGCGCGCCATCACCTTTCGCTCGCTGCGTGAAGATAAGTCCGCCTTGCGCCACCGCGTCCGCGCGGTAGCGCGCGTGCTGGGCGCGGTGGTGTGTCGTGTGCTTGCCCTC
The DNA here is from genome assembly GCA_050728695.1 of Methylocella sp. Lineage (GTDB taxonomy): Bacteria > Pseudomonadota > Alphaproteobacteria > Rhizobiales > Beijerinckiaceae > Methylocapsa. Next base: position 13,089 of record JBOHJV010000025.1, read on the forward strand.
AACCATCACAATTCGCGTCAGCATGGTGTCGCGGCCCGCGATGAAATGCTCCTTTGACGATAGGCAAGCGGAAGCCGCGCGCGACATTTGGACAACAATTAATCGGCGCAATCCGCACGAAAACATCCTTGCCAGAATGCCCCGCGCGAGCCTCGTGTTGCCCACGGGGCCAAGCCACATTAGCGAGCGAGGTGCTTGAGTAGAGGGGTCATTGCGCATGAGCGCTGGCCCCACTCCTATTTTCGCCGCACCTTCGAATAAGACGAAAATATGACTAAAAAATAGCTTTTGTTTGTTCGCCGCTTATGCCAACGTTGGAGGTGCTCTCCGGCCGTTCATGTGGGAAGACTGGCGAGCGCGCAAATGGGGGTTCGCACGTTTAGTGAGTGACGGGCGTGAACCCCGGAGCGCGTTCTAAAAACAGCGATACCATCCGCTTACGGATGGGTGAGGCGAATAGGCAAAAAGCCTATCGTAATTCAGGGAGGCAATAATGAAACCAGCACGAATCCCGGCCGCGATCCTTTGTTCAAGCGTGTTGCTTGCAACCGCCGCGGCGCCGGCTTCTGCCGATGATTCTCATATTGTTATTTTCGGGGTGCAGCTCAATTCGCAGCTGACTCAGATGACGATAACGGGCAAGAATTTCATTGCGGGTGGTAAAGTCTTTTTGGCAGGCCGCCAAATCACATCCCCCAACTCTTGTAGTACAACACCTGGCACGCTTATTACGTGCACGTTTGCGACGCCACTAAACCTCGGCGAATCCCAGCTGCTCGTCCGCGGCCGCGAGGGCGAATTTGATGTTTTTGATGTGACAATTGGCGCGCAAGGTCTTCAAGGTCCTAAAGGCGATACCGGTGCTCCAGGCGCGACTGGCCCGCAAGGCAACCCCGGCGCAACTGGCGCAACTGGCCCGCAAGGCAACCCCGGCGCGACAGGCGCAACTGGCCCGCAAGGCAACCCCGGCGCGACAGGCGCAACTGGCCCGCAAGGCAACCCCGGCGCGACGGGCGCACCGGGGCCGCAAGGGCCGCAAGGACCAGCCGCCGCCCAATTCGGTTTCTACCAAGGGACCGGGGCGCCGACATTGGCGGCCCCGCAAGGCACGCTCTACTATCAAGGACCAGCCAACCCGCCTCAGTTCACCGGCAGCACCAGCCTCTATGAGCAGACCGCCGCGTCGGGTCCGCCGACGTATATTCTGATTGCAAATGGAGATAACGCCTCCGGACGCTTTACCGTGACCGGGAGCTCTGGCTTGTTCACGAGTGTAAACGGTAACGCGCCGACAACGCCTACCGGCACGCCATTTACCGTCGTGTTTACAACCGGCGGCTTCAATCCAAATGTCGGCGGCGGCTCCACCCCCAACCTCTATGAAGCGAACAGTGCCGGCATTTACCAAAGTCTCGGCACAGCCGTTTCCGGAAATTAGATGGAGGCGTAGACAAAGTTACAAAATCAATAGGCTAGGCAGATAGCGCGCACACGCGAGAGCGGGTCGCGCCGGTCACCGGCGCACCTACGGAGGTCATCCAAAGCCGTGCAATCCTCGGACATCGCGACCACGTTGGAAAGGCGTGACCCGTGCCACCCGGAAGCGAGGATGCGATGAAAGCTCGGGCCCCGCGTCGGCGCGCGCGGACGGCTTGCGCCGCGTTAGCGACAGGCTGAATGATATGATAATGTATTACGTCCCTTCGGGGTGCGAGTGAAGTGCCCGCGCCCCGACGAATGACCGGGCTCAGAGCTTGGCCGTCACGGCCTTGATCTCGGTATAATTCGCCAGCACTTCGCCGCCCATTTCCCGGCCCCATCCGGATTGCTTGTAGCCGCCGAAGGGCAAGGATGCGTCGAAGACGTTGTGGCAGTTGATCCACACCGTTCCGGAGCGGATAAGGCTCGCCAGCTTGTGCGCCTTGCCGATGTCCATTGTCCAGATGCTGGCAGCCAAGCCATAGATCGAGTCATTGGCTTTCTTGGCGATCTTCTCCAAGTCCGCGTCGTCGAACGGTTCAGCGCAGACCACGGGGCCGAAAATCTCCTCGCGGACGACCTTCATCGACGGCTTGGTGTTGGTTAGGACGGTCGGCTTGACGAAGTAGCCGCCGTTGCCGCCGGCCGCGTTGCCGCCGGTCACGACTTTGGCGCCCTCCTTGATCCCCGACTCGATATAGCTGGTGACACGCTCGAACTGCTCTTCGGAAACCAGCGGGCCCATGTCGGTACTTGGATCGAGTCCCGACCCCACCTTCATCTTCCTTGCTTCGGCCGACACGCCTTCGACGACCTGTTCGAACACCTTCTTATGCGCATAGAGCCGCGACCCGGCGCAGCAGCACTGGCCGTGATTGAAGAAGACCGCGCTGGCCGCGCCGGGAATCGCCGCCGCAATGTCCGCGTCGCCAAAAACGATGGTCGGCGACTTGCCGCCGAGTTCGAGCGATAGCTTCTTCAAGTTGCCGGCCGCGGCTTTGACGATGAGCTTGCCGACTTCGGTCGATCCGGTGAACGCGACTTTGTCGACATCGTCGTGCGCGGCCAGCGCGGCGCCGGCCGTCTCGCCGTAACCGGCGAGGATATTGACGACGCCGTTCGGAAACCCGGCTTCCTGGATCAGTTCGCCGAGGCGGAGCGCGCTCAGCGGCGTCTGCTCCGCGACCTTTAGCACGATTGTGCAACCAGCTGCCAGCGCCGGTGCCAGCTTCCACGCCGCCATCAGCAGCGGGAAGTTCCAGGGAATGATTTGGCCGACGACGCCGACGGGCTCGCGCACCGTGTAGGAAAAAAACTCGTTCGGCGAAGACCACGGGATGGTCGAGCCCGTTAATTTCGTCGCCCATCCTCCCATGTAGCGGAACATGTCGACCGTGAGCGGAACGTCGGCGACGCGGGCGACCGCCAGCGGCTTACCGTTATCGACCGACTCGATCTCCGCGAACTCTTCCAGATGCCGCTCGATCAACTCGGCGAGCTTCCACATCGACCGGCCGCGCTGCGATCCCGTCATCTTACGCCAGGGACCATCGTCGAACGCGCGCCTTGCCGCTCTCACCGCTCGGTCGACGTCCTCCTTGTCGGCCTCGGCAACCTGCGCCAGCACAGTGCCCGTTGCCGGGTTGTAGACGGAAAACGTCTTGCCAGACGCCGCCGCCACCCATTCGCCGTCGATCAGCAGCTTGCGGTGATGCGACAAGAAAGTCGCCGTTGGCTTGCTCAACCGGCTGTCCAACGCAATTGTGTCCATCGCTTCCTCCATCGGCTTTCATTTTTCGAAGGACGGCTATCCAGACCGGCGTAGCAAGGATACTCGTCCTTAGATAGAATCTAGCACCATACCGGCGGTTGAGAAGATGCTGATTGTTGCAAAGGCTTTAAAAGTGACACGTCTCGGCCGTGGCCGGATCGCGCGAGCGCGGCTCCTCGACCCGCACGCTCGTGAGCCATGGGAGACCTTGATCCGATCCATAACAGGATCGCATAGCGCGCTCGGCGGGGATTAACGCGTGATCCGATCCAATTGGACCGGATCACGCTTTGAAGCACACGTTGCGGCGAGGAATCTTGGCCGTGACCGGCTCACCCTCCGATCAAGTTGGCGCCCGCCGCCCCGGATTTGAACGCGTTCCGCTTGGTGGCGGCCGGCGTGATCAGCGCCTCCTGGCTCATTGCGCCGCAATACCCACCGCAAAGGGAATGCTCCCGACCGGAATCGTCGCCACCACCGTGTTGGTGGCGGTGCGGATCACCGAAACATTGCCGGACCGCCGATTCGCGACATATGCGTGTTTGCCGTCCTGGGTGACGGCGATCGCATTTGGACCAAGTCCCCCCGGAATCGTGGCCACCACCATGTTTCGGGGCCTGGCAATCACCGTAACATTGTTGGAGCCCAGATTTGCGACATAGACGTGTTTCCCATCCGGGGTGAAGGCGACCCCGACGGGTTTCGTCCCCACCACGATCGTGTGCTCCACCGTGTTGGTGGCTGTGCGGATCACCGAGACAGTGTTGGAGTCTTTATTCGCGACATAGACGTGTCTCCCATCCGGGGTGACCGCGATCCCGCTTGGAGCATTCCCCACCGGAATGGTGGTAAACAACGCGTTGCCGGGCCTGGCAATCACCGAAATTGTATTGGAGTTAAAGTTCGCGACGTAGACGCGTGTCCCATCCGGGGTGACGGCGACCGCAGCGGCGCCAGCCCCGACCGGAACCGTCTTCACCACCGTCTTGGTGGCCGTGCGGATCACTGAAACAGTGTTGGAGTCGAAATTCGTGACATACGCGGTTGTTCCGTCCGGGGTGATGGCGACCCCTATGGGGACAACCCCCACCGGGATCGGTAACCCCACCACTGTGTCGGTGGCCGTGCGGATCACCGAAACCGTGCCAGAACTCGAGTTCGCGACATAGGCATGTTTTCCGTCCGGGGTGACGGCGACCCCATCGGGCACCGTCCCAACCCCGATCGTGGCCACCACTGTTTTGGTGGCCGTGTCGATCACCGAGACAGTGTTGGAATTCCCGTTCGCGACATAGGCAAAGGGCGCCGCCTCCGCCGGGAATGCCGCCAAGCCTGGCCCCATCGCCAGCACGGCCAAGAGGATCGCAAAACCCCGCGCCCTTGCGGCGCCATTGCAGTCACTATTATTGCCATACATAAGTTATATCTCCCCATTATTCCGGGATTATTCCCAGGACTTCTCCAGACCGCGTCGCGCGGGCGGATACTGCATTTTTCCCCGGCCCCTGCAATTTGAAACCACGATCGTGATTAATCGCACGGGGCGCGGCCTCCCTCCAGCGCCCTCATCAAACGGGAGGAAGCCTTAACCTGTCTACTTGAGTTTGCGCTGCGCGCTTTGGCGGACATTAGCGCGCGCTCATAATCCAATCGGCCGGATCGCGTGGAAACCCGCGTTGGCTCGCTTCTGGCGGCTATCGGGGACGTTCGAGAAAACATGGGCTCGCCGCGAGTCTTTCTCAGGCTGACCCGTCGCGCACGTAAGCATCTTCGTTAAAGCAAATGGCGGAACACAAAAAAGAGGAACGCCGACAGAGCCATCGCGCAGGGCAAGGTCAACACCCAGGCGAGAGCGATGCTTCGGATCGTCGACATCTGCACGCCGGACCCATTCGCCGCCATCGTGCCCGCGACGCCGGAAGAGAGCACATGTGTGGTCGAGACCCGCAAGCCAAAACTGTCCGCCGCCGCGATCGTCCCCATCGCCACGATCTCGGCTGCCGCGCCTTATGATGGCAAGGAAAATCAGGATCGTCCGATCCCCGTCGGCTGATCGAGTTTTGGCTTCGGGCTTTCACTCGGCGCGGACGCAATGGCGGTCGATGAAAGTGGTGTCATGCCCTCCCCAGCTTGCCAGAGCCCGTTTAGGTTCATCTCTAGCTCGCGCGGCAAGGCGCTCGGGGGCGGCTAATTGTCGAAGTTGAACAGGTCCATCAAATCGCCGATGGCGGGCGAATTGTCTGGAACATAGGGGTTAGACCCCGTGAGGGGGTTCGGCAGATTGTTCCGGCTCCTTGACGTGATTGGATTGAGTCCCCAGTTCGCTTCGATGAACTTGAGCGTCGAGACATGATCCGTATAGCTGTGCGAGACGTGGCCGCCCTTGCTGAATGGCGACACCACGATCATCGGGATGCGGGTGCCGTCGCCGAAGTAATCGAGCGGCTGGACGTAGCCCGAATCCCAGTATCCGCCGCCTTCGTCGAAGGTGATCATGAATGCGGTTTCGGCCCATAACGCGGGATTGGCCTGCACGAGGTCGACGATCTTTTTGGTGAAGCCCTCGAACAAATTGAGCTTCGACGACGCCGGATGGCCGTCGACAAAGCCGCTCGGCTTGACGTAGGACAGGGACGGCAGCGAGCCGTTCTTGATGTTTGCGTACAATTCTGCCGTATCCTTGAGATGCGCGGTGCGAACCGCGGCATTGGTCATGATCGAGGTCGAGTACTGAAAAAAGTTACAGATATTGCAGTAGGCATTCTGAGGGTTGAGGTAGTACTTGTCGGCAAGGTACCGGTTAAATTGATCTCCATAATAGGCCCAGGAGATCTGCTTCTCGTTGAGGGCATCGCCGATGTTGCGTACGCTCGACGGCGGGATCGTGAACACGGTGTTGCTCTTATTGGCGTCCGTATAGGCGTTGGTGCCGTCGCCGAAGTAGCCTGGGTTGTAGTTGTTGAGAAGATAGTAATGCCCGTTCTCGCAATCGGGATTGACCTTGCGCGCAAGCGATTTAAAGTAGTCCAACACGGGGCCAACGCCCGGCTGGGTAGAATCGGCGCAATTGCTGTAGGACCCGCCGCCATAATTGGCTTTGGGAGCGACAGCGGTAGGAGATCCGGAGCCGCCGCCGTAGCCATCCTGCGTGTAGTAATTATTGGTTGAGTGCTGGGGATCTGGATTTTCGATTTCACTCAGCGCGCTGGTATGGCCCGCCACGGGCGTTCCCGGATTGGCCGGATCGACCGGGTTGTTGGGCGGCACAAGGGCGTTGCCGTTGCCATCGCTGAACCACATCGCGTCGCCGGTGCCGAGTTCGATGTGGTTGGCGCCGGTACCGCCCCAGACGGACTGATGAAAATTGTCGCTCATGGGAAAATGGTCGGCGAGTTCCTTGAAATAGTGCGCATCGCCTTGCTGGACGTTGAAGAAGCCCATCGCGGTCGAGCCTTCCCCGGTCGTCGAATCGGTGAAGCCCGCCGGCTGCGCCGCTCCGTTCTTACTGGCGCCGACCGAGACTTCCACCCAGGGAAACAGATCGTTGAGGCAACCCCAGCCATTTACCGAAGTCTGCGCGGCGGCAGCGCAATCGAGCTGCTGAAACATCTGATAGAAGCGGTGCACCGGGCTCGCCGCGTAGGCATCGTAGGGGTATGTTTTCGACGTGAGCTGGTAGGGACCGGGCGGAAGATGACTCGCGTCCTGGCCGTTGTAGTGAACGCGAGTGTCGGGCGTCTTGTTCGTTTGGCCGGTCCCGCCAGTCAGAAGAAACTCTTCGTAGCCCGTCTCCAAACCATTTTCGAGCGCGATGGCGGCCAGCACATTCGCGGGGCTGACGCACGAGGTGCCGGTGGTGATACCGAGAGCTTCGCACAAGTTAAGGAGTTGATGTGCCGCCAACCAGGGCGGGCGGCAGGACCACGTACGGGGTCTTGGGCGGCGCCAACTGGTACTTCGTTGTGTCGAATGCCTTGTATTGCAGGGCTGCGCCATAGTTCGGCCCGGGCGAGCCATCGGCGTTGACGACCCCTTCCGACAGCAGGTTCATAACAGAATCGCCTGTGTTCACGGGCTTATAGGTGGCAAAGATGTGATCGAAAGTACGATTCTCGCCAATGATGATGATTACATGTTTGATCGGTGTCAGCGTCGCGCTCTCCGCCGCATGGACCAGCGCCGGAATCCCTGATGATGTCAAGGCGATTACGCTGGCGGCTATGCGTGTCGTGGCGCGGTTGCGTTTCGAATCGCGCCGGTACAGTCGAAGCATGGGTTCACTCCCTTATTGGACCTTGGACGGAGCGGACCCTAACCGAGCGCCATTGCAGCGCTGTGGCGAATACGTAACGATATCGAAAACATGACATGAAGGTTTAATAACGGAAGACGGCGATAGACTTGACGATTACGGCCGAAGCGGTTGATCAGCTCGAGGAATTATGCGAAGCGGGACGCGGCCGTGTCTGCCTCGCTAATTCCTTTCGGGTGTCCCGCCGATTTCCGGGAAAACCTCTCTCGCGGAAGCCGCCGTCCCAGCGCCGCCCGGCTTCGCCGGGACGTTCCTCCTTGACCCTCACGACATGGAATCCCGCGGCATGCCGATGCTTGAGAATACCCACTTGCCAAAGCTCACAACGGCGAATTTGCCGCTTTGGTGTTGCGGAATTCGGCGCGCTTATGAGCTACAGGCGAGACGGCAGGGGACGCTGCTAGACGGGCGCGCCGGGCGCGGCTAGCGGCGCGTCCGCTTAGCGGATGAGCTTGTTCGACCTGAATTGCAGTTGAAACAGATCGGCAACGCGCGGTGGCGCATCTGGCGGCTCGTGCGGACGCGGGATCGAAATAGCGGGCGGTGATCACATCGTCCGCGATCTCGACTCGCATGAACCCATGCGTATCGTCGACGTAATTTTCCAGCACAACATTGGGGTCATCCGTCTGCCGGAACGGCGGCGTCACCTTCGCGCCCTTGAATTTGGCCATGCTGTGCAAGTGCCAGTAGCCGCCAGCCCCGGCGACAATATAAGTATAATCCTGATTGTCGATCTTGCGGGTGAATCGCTGATAATTGTGGACATGGGCGCCAAAAACAATGTCGGGATGGGCGCCGCTCTCCTGCACCGCCGCGTCGAGAAGCTGCTTCATCGCTGGGCTGCCGCTATGATGCGCATCGGCGGAAAAGATTGGGTGGTGCAGGCAAACGAACAGGGCTTTGGCGCGATCGCGCGCCGCATGTTTGAGTTCGTCAACGAGCCACGCTTTCTGATCGTCCTTGACCTCGCCGCCTTCCGGCACGTTGGTGTAGAGCCCGATAAAATTCGCCTTGGGCGTTTGCAACGTCCAGAATGGATTTGGCTGCTTTATGGCGTGGCGCGGGGTATCGCCCGCCTCATTGGCGATGCCACCGTCCGGCGAGCAGAAATTCCGTATCCAGGCCGATAGGCTTGGCTCGAAAGGCCGCGGCGTGTCGGGGGTCGTCAGGGGATCGCCGTCGTGATTGCCAGGAATGCCCATGATCGGCAGAGGATAATATTCGTAGGGTAAATAGAACTGCGGATAATATTCGCTCGTCTCGCCATTGTAATAAACGACGTCGCCGAGATGATAGAAAAAGGCCGCCTTTCCATCTACCGTATTGTTCGTGGCGTCGGCTTCCATCGCCGAGGCCGCGAGCTGCTGCGGCGCGGGATTTTTCACTCCGCCGGTATCGCCGCTAATATGAAACACCATCTTCTTGTCGAGACCATCGGGAAGCTCGCCGACGAGATCCTCCAATTTCGCGCGGTAGGGAGAGGCACCTGGTCCCAAGGGAAAGGCTTGGTAGGGCCGCCCACGATGGGTTGGCGCCTGGGTAAAGCGGGGAGGGTCCACCTGTGGACGATGCCGCGCAAAGGTGCTCGCTTGAGGGTGCCGCGGGTGGTGCGTCGTTGCCATGGCTCGTTGGTCCCCGATTGTCCAGCACGTGATATTACTATCACGAACGAAATGACGAAATGACGAAATGACAACACGGCCTCGATCGCGAGGAAATCGGCAACAAAGCCGGTAACGGGATCGACGGGCGCCGGTGCGCTTCGGCAACTTTCGCAAGTGAATATGCGCGTTCAGCATCAGGTGTCACGAAAATGAAATCTGCAAGGCGTTCGCTTAAACGCTTTCGTCCAGACGAAACATTAGCTCGTGGCGCCATTTCGATCGGAAATACGAGGGAAAAATTTCTATGTTTTTCATCGCGTTCGCAGCCGATTACGATGGCACTCTGGCATATAATGGCGTCGTCGACGAGGCGACTATGGCTGCATTGGAGCTGATTCGGCGATCTCGGCGGCGCAGCGTCCTTGTTACTGGCCGGCAACTCGAAGATCTCCAACACGTCTTCCCACGGCTCGACCTTTTTGATCGCGTGATCGCGGAAAATGGCGCGGTGCTCTATCGGCCGGCCGATAAGAGCGTGGAGTTGCTCGCTGAGCCGCCGCCCACCGCCTTCGTCGCGGCGCTTCGGGCGCGAGGGGTAACGCCGCTCGCGGTCGGCAGGGTAATTGTCGCAAGCTGGGAGCCCCAACAGGATGCAGTGTTGGAAGCGATCAACGATCTAGGCCTGGAGCTGCAGATTGTCTTCAACAAAGGCGCCGTGATGGTTTTGCCAGCCGGAATCAATAAAGCAAGCGGGCTTCTGGCTGCGCTTCGCGGCATGGCGCTGTCGCCGATCAACGCTGTTGCGATTGGGGATGGCGAGAACGACCACGCGCTGTTGAAGGCGTGTGGCTGCGCCGTCGCCGTAGCCAATGCCGTGCCGGCCCTGCGTAACGCCGCCGACTGGGTGACGCCGAGCCCGGACGGTGCGGGCGTGGCGGAACTAGTCGACCGGCTTTTGCGCGATGACCTCACGAGCCTTGCGTGTTGTAACGATCGTCACAAGATAGTCATCGGCGAGCACGAGGCTGGCGCCCTTGGTCTCTCCGCGATAGGCGGCAGCCGAATCCTTGTCTGCGGCGCGTCGGCCAGCGGCAAGTCGACATTCACCGCCGGCTTGTTAGAACGTCTCACGGCGGGCGGCCTGCAGTATTGCATCGTCGACCCGGAAGGCGACTACGAAGGTCTCGAGGACGCCGTCAGCATCGGCGACGCGCAACAGCCGCCTTCGCTATCCAAAGTTTTCGAGCTCCTAGATCGTCCTTTCCAGAATGTAGCAGTCAATCTGCTTGGCGTGGCCATTAACGATCGGCCCAATTTCCTAGCTGGCATCTTGACTGCGCTTTTGCAGCTGCGTGAGCGCACGGGCCGTCCGCACTGGATCGTCGTCGATGAGGCGCACCATGTGCTGCCGCAAGAATTTGAACCCGCCGCGGCTCCGCTTGCCGCAAGCCTTACCCGAATGGTGTTCGTTACGGTTCATCCCAACCATATGGCGCGATCGGTCCTCGCCTCGATCGATTGGCTCGTGGTGCTCGGCAGGGCGGTCAAGGAAACGATTGAAAATTTCGCCGGCGCAGCTCGAATAATGCTTCCCGAGGGACTGCCCGATCTCTTGCCTCCAGGACGCGCCGTGGTTTGGCATGTCGCATCAGGCGATCCGCCGGTAGAGATTGCAGTCGTGCCACCGAAAGGCGAGCAGCGTCGCCATATCCGCAAATACGCCGTGGGCGAACTCGGCAAAGACAAGAGTTTTTACTTTCGTGGCCCACAAAATAAGTCGCAACTTCGCGCGCACAATCTCGAAACCTTTTGTCAGCTCGCTGAGGGCGTCGACGTGGTCACATGGCGACATCATCTTGTATTAGGTGATTATTCGCGCTGGTTGCGGGAGTGCATTAAAGACAACGATCTCGCTGACGAAGTCGCGGCGGTCGAGGCCACGGCAGGCAACGATGCCGGTGATAGTCGCGAAAAGATTCGTGCCGCGATCGAGAAGCGGTATACCAGAGCACCATAGAATGACCCCGTAGCGACAAGGGCGGCTCAAGGGCCGGCACCGGTATTCAAATTCCGTCGTATTCCGCGAAGCAATCCGGCGTCTCGAACACGACGACGCGCGCAAGTTGCGGCAAAGCCTTTTTGGTCCGCCCCCAGATCCAGACCGCGATATTTTCCGAGGTGGGGTTTTCGAGCCCCTCGATATCGTTCAAAAAGCGATGGTCGAGCCGCTCAAGCAAAGGTTTGAATGCGGCCTCGATCGCGAGAAAATCGGCAACAAAGCCGGTGATGGGATCAACAGGGCCTTCAAGCTTCAATTCCACGCGATAGGAGTGCCCGTGCAGCTGGCGGCAGCGGTGGTCTTCCGCGACATAGGGCAGCGTGTGGGCCGCCTCGAAACGGAAGGCTTGCGAAATCTTCACAAACGGACCTTCATGGCATGCCGATGAATTTGTGGGTTTGCAGACTCAGCCGCCAGCGCGGGTGCTCGAGACAGTAGGCGATCGCCGCCGCCGTGTTCGCGGCGCGGTCGGCCCCGTCCATAGGCTGCAACCAGAAATGCGAGAACGCAAGCCCCGATAGATCGTCTGGCTTCAGGTCTTGTTGCGGAAAAACGAGCTTTAGCTCGGAGCCGGAATTGGCAACGAGCGGCGCGCCTGCCTTGGGGCTAACGCAAATCCAGTCGAGGCCTTGCGGCAGGGCGAGCGTACCATTGGTTTCGACGGCGGCGGCAAAACCCCGGGCATGGACCGCGCCGATCAGTGCTTCATCGAGCTGCAACAAGGGCTCGCCGCCGGTGAAGACGACAAAGCGGTTCTCTTTGCCGCTCGTCCAAACGCTCTCGATTGCCGTGGCAAGGGATTCCGCGCACACAAAGCTGCCGCCACCCGGTCCATCCGTGCCAACAAACTCGGTGTCGCAGAAGCCGCAAACGGCATTGCCACGATCTCTTTCCAGGCCAGACCAGAGATTGCAGCCGGAAAAGCGGCAAAATACGGCGGCGCGCCCGGTGTTCGCGCCCTCGCCCTGCAAAGTAAGAAAAATCTCCTTCACCGCATATTTGCCCATAGGCCCGCCCCCACTGCATCCAATGCCGCCAGGCCGTTTATGCCCTTTTTCAAGGAATTGAACCCGTGGATTGCATGCAAAAAGGACCTCGCGCGAGACCCTCAAGCTCGAACAGGCGCGACAATGTCCTGGCGTCGATCAGGTCTCGATCGAAACGCCTTTCCAGAAGGCAACTTTGCCGGCAATTTTTTGCGCCGCCGGCTTTGGTTCGGGGTAGTACCAAGCGGCGTCGGCGTTCTCTTTCCCATCGACGAGCAGTGTGAAATAGTGAGCCTTGCCCTTCCAAGGGCAAATCGAGTGAGTATCACTTGGCTGGAAAAACTCCCGGCGCAGCGGTTCGGAAGGAAAATAATGGTTGCCCTCCACGATCTCCGTGCGATCGGCCTCGGCGATAACTTTCCCATTCCAAATGGCCTTCACCATGGCGACTCCTCGATACGCTTGCCGGTTCTCTTAATACCTTTGCAGTAGCTCCTCTCCACGAAGCTGCTGCCTCGATGTTACCCTCCAAGAGCGGCTGAAAGTCAAATCCTCGCCAGTGCCGCTAAGGAGACAGAAAACTTGCGGCCACCGGGATCCTTCGCCAGGTCCGCGTTCGCACCGGTCCGGTCGCCAAAAGCAACTCAGCCAATTTTATTTCAGCCCGGTTGGCCCGCTTAGATAGCCCCGGCGATCCACCGTTTCAATTCGCTTTTCGGCGCAGCGCCGACCTTCGAGGAGGCCATTTTGCCATCCTTGAACAGCATGAGCGTCGGTATGCTCCGGATGCCGTAAGTTCCAGCAACGCCAGGGTTTTCATCGACATTCAGCTTGGCGATGGTGACCTTGCCCTGCATTTCCTTGGCGATTTCCTCGAGTGCCGGACTGATCATCTTGCACGGTCCGCACCATTCGGCCCAGAAATCAACGACAACTGGCCCGCCGGCCCCCTTTACCTCGGATTCAAAATTGGCATCCGTGACTTTAACGGTGGACATCGGCATCTCTCGCGAAATTTGCGCGCGGGTACTCCCGCTTGACTATAGGCAAGGTAGGAACGCGGGAGGCTCGCGTCAAGCCGCGCGGCGCGGCGCGCGACGAAACGCGCATCACTCGGCGGCGAGATTCTGGCTGTCCAGCGCCTCTAGCGCCGCGTCCAAATCCGCGATGAGATCGCCGACGTCCTCGAGGCCGGCCGAGAGGCGCAATAGCCCATCGGTCACCCCCAACGCGGCCCGCGCCTCCGGTGTCAGCCGTTGATGCGTCGTCGTCGCCGGATGGGTGATGAGGCTTTTCGCGTCGCCCAGATTGTTTGCAATGGAAATGAGCGAAAGCCGATTGCCGAAAGCAAACGCCGCCGGCTTGCCGCCCACGACTTCGAAAGCGACAAGGGTGCCGCCGGCG
>JBOHJV010000026.1:0-26242 GCA_050728695.1 Methylocella sp.
ACGTCGGCCTCAATGAATGGGGTCACACCTTCTGGTTCATGGAAGAGCTGTTCGTTGAACCGCTGCACTGGATGTTCGTGTTCTTCGGCTGGTTCTCGCTCGCGGTGTTCGGCGTGACGCTGCAGCTGATTGGCCGCGTCGTCGAGCTTGCGCACGGCCACGAGGAGCTGCTCGGTCTCGAGCCTGCGGAATAACTACGCGCTTCGTGTGTTGAGGATTAAACCAGAGTAAGTACTTGCCCCCGCTGGCGCTTACGCTCCGGCGGGGGTAATATTATGGGAGCTTAACACAATGATGATCAGAGGAATCGCCGCCTGGCTCCTCGCCATGGTTCTGTCCGCCTCCGCCGCCTACGCTCATGGCGGGGTGGGCATGGTGGATAATAGATGCGTTTTGCGGATTGGGCCGGATATCATGTTCTTCACCGGTTACCAGCCGCAAAATTCGCGGGACGAGTTTTGCGACGATATTCCGAGCACCGGGCAAATGGTTGTGGCGCTCGATATGCAAAATACCGAGCTCCGCGAGATGCTGACCGAAATCCGCCTCATCAAGGATGACGGAACCCATACGACAATGAATGGGCTCCCGTTCCTGACCGACGCGGAGCTGGGGAGCCCGCAAGTTCTCGACCCCGTGACGATCACCCATGTGCTGCCCCAGAAATATCCGACGGGCACGCTGACCTTCGAGCACACCTTTCCCGAGACCGGCAAATTCATCGGCATCGTGACGGTGAAAAACGCGCACGGCCAGACCTATGTGTCGCAGTTCCCGTTTTCGGTGGGCGTGGGGTTTGGTGGCAGAAGCTTCGGGCTGGTTGCCTCGACGGTCGTGGTGCTCGTCGGCGCGGTTTACTTGCTCTGGCACTTGGGCCGGAAGCAGAAGCCTGTTGCCCCAACAAAGCCGGCGTGAGAGGATGGTTCTCGTCGCCGCCGGGATAGGTTTGGCACTTGTTCCCGCCCATTTGGAGGGATTGGCGGTCAAGCAGGTCCAGGTGTTGGACTTGGGCATATCGAGAGCGATCGGGCTCCTTTGGCCGCGCGAGCGCGAGTATGCCGGCCTCGAGGAATTCATCGAATTCGCGGGAGGCCATTGCTGGGCGCGGTAGCATCCCCGCGGACTATTTGGGTGCCAACCAAGAAACCGTATGGCTGCTCGGCGATCGCCCTTCCCCAGGCCAAACTCGACGCGAGATCCCCGGCGCCGGCTTTGCTAACCTTGGCAGGCTGGGCGCGGGGTTGCGGCGTGGCCCGCCATCAAGCAAAATCCCTTACCGATCGCCGAGACTGCCACCCGCATCGGCGAGCGCGGCGCCGACTTCGAGGCCAAGATCGTCAATGGTTGTCTCCTTGACGGCATCGATTGCTTCCCCTTTGGCCTGCCGTTCGGCTTCCGCGGCGGAGCGAGCGACATTGACGGCGATCGGGGCTTCGACTTCCGGATGCAAATGCACCGGGACTTCATGCAATCCAAGCGATTTGATCGGCGCTTTCATGACGATCTGATTGCGGTTGACGTTGAAGCCGCCAGCGCTGATCGCGGCAGCGAGATCGCGTGGCGAAACCGAGCCGTAGAGATGGCCCGTATCGCCAGCTTGGCGGATGATGACGAAGACTTGCCCGGTTAGCTTTTCGGCGACCGCGGCCGCTTCGTTACGCGATTCGAGATTGCGCGCTTCGAGCTGGACACGCTGACTTTCGAACCGGCTCTTACTGGCTTCGGTCGCGCGCATGGCCTTGCCAAAGGGCAGCAGGAAATTGCGGGCGTAGCCATCCTTCACGCGAACGGTGTCCCCCATTTGACCGAGTTTGGCGACGCGTTCGAGCAAAATAACGTCCATGATGCGGTCCTTCGAATTGCGTCAGAGTTTGGACGAGGCCTTCCTGTCTTTGCGATCCCGGAGAGAGAAAGCTGTTTCGATAACACCGGTTAAGACCAAGAGGAGCAAAAAGACAAACCACGTCACGGGGACGACAAGGCCGAGATAGATAAGAATGAGAAGAGGAATCCGGATACGCGATCCGCGCGACAGATAATGCGCCGTGGCGAGCCCGTCGAGAGCGAAGGCAACGCCGAGCGTCACGGCGACAATGACGACGATGTGGCCGGGGAGCCCGCCAAGATACGGACCGGCCAGCGCGGCGGCTCCGAAAACCAAAAGGTACACCTGCGGCAGCCGCAATTCCCCCGCTATATCGGGCCACGGGCGGGGGAGTTGTGCCGAGAGCTGCGCCACTCGCCCCGCAAGCCAAAGATTAAGCATCAGCATGACAAGGCTGGAACCCGCCACCGCCGGCGCCACCGCCAAAACCGTGGCGCGCGCCAAATGACGCGCGTCGAAGTCTTTTGGAAGGTGCATATTGGGGCTGATCAGCCGTTCGACGAGAGGGGTAACCTCGGCGCTCAACTTCTCGAGCGCCACATCGAAACCACCATAGAGGGAGCTGACATAGACCGCGATCGCTACCCCGATGGTGGCGCAGATGGAGGCGGCATAGGAAAGAATGCGCTCAAGCGAAACATATTCACGGGTAAAAAAGCTGCCTACCCGGCTTGTCACGACCCAATTCGGACTTCCCTTCGGCCGGCTCAACACCGAGAGGAGGCTCAGCCAAAAAGCCGGCAAGCCAAGGGACAAAGCAAAAACCAGACCGCCAAGCGCGTCGGTGTCGAGACTCGCGAATTTCTGCTGCGCGTGCAAGAGCCCGGCAACGGTGAGCATGGCCGAGGCAACCGCCGCGGCGCCGGCGAAAGCGCCGTATCCAAGCGTCGCGATCATGATTGGAAGTGGAGACAAGTTGGCGAGAGCGGCCGCGACAAAGGTCGCGCGGGCTGCAAGGCTAAACAAGACGGCGGCGGCGATTCCCGCCCCGATCCCGAGGGCGACGGCCGGACCATGTCTTAAGAGGCGCTTTTTTATCATAACTGCGGTCCCGCTCGACGGGCGGTTCGAAACCAAAGAGAGATTAAGTCTCTCTCCGTCCCAGTGAAATCGCGCGGTCTCAAGGCGCGGCCAGCGATCGCCCTTGTTCGCGACGCACGGATATTAGATCAATTCGAACCCAGTGGAAATATCCCGCGCGTGAATGGCCGCCGGGCGCGTTTGCCAAATTTAGCGGATCACATAGGGCAAAAGCCCGAGAAAGCGGGCGCGTTTGACGGCCTTCGCCAGCTCGCGCTGCTTCTTGGCCGAAACGGCGGTGATTCGCGACGGGACAATTTTGCCGCGCTCGGAAATGTAGCGCGAGAGGAGACGGGTGTCCTTGTAATCGATTTTGGGCGCGTTCGGCCCGGAAAACGGGCAGGTTTTGCGGCGGCGATAGAAAGGCCTGCGGGGCGCGGCGGAGGTTGCCATCAAAAGCTCGCCTCCTCGCTTGTTGCCGAAGTCTCGTCACGCGGACGCCTAGGGGCTCTTTCGCCACGCTCGGAGCGGGGGCCCCGACCGCGATCGTGGCGGTCGCCGCGGTCGTCGTCGTCGCGCTTGCGCATCATCGCCGATGGGCCTTGTTCCAGAGCTTCGACCCGAACCGTCATGAACCGGACGACGTCCTCGTTGATCCCCATCTGCCGCTCCATTTCGGCGAGCGCGGCCGGCGGCGCATCGATGTTCAAGAGCGAGAAATGCGCCTTGCGGTTCTTCTTGATCCGGTAGGCGAGGGACTTCACTCCCCAATACTCCACCTTTTCGATTTTGCCGCCGAACGTTTCGATGACCGCCTTGAAACGCGCCGTCAGCGCGTCCGCCTGTTGGGCGGAAATATCTTGGCGCGCCAAATAGATATGCTCGTAAAGAGCCATTCCTTTGCCTTTCCTTTAACTCCTCGCGGGGCTCCGACGCCGAGCCCCTTCGAGCCTTGGCAAGGCCGGCGCCGGTCAACGATGCCGGATGCACCCCGAAAGCGGATCCTTGCAAGACCCTGCCCGCGAAGCGAGTTCGCGTTCGGCCTCTGGCTGCAGCCGCGAAGCTCGCTTTATACAAGGATTTGGCGCGGCGGCAAGGCGCGGTTGGCGATCACTCCCGGCGCTTTCACCGTGAAGTAAAGTCTTGCGATATCTAAACGCAAGGTCCCCATTGCCCGTTGGCGCGAATGCGCCAGGATTTCAACCCCGCCTTGGCGACGACGATGCGCCCGCTTTTCGCCATTGCGACAAGATGCCTGAAGACAAGCGGCGCTAGCCATGCAAGCGGCTTTTCCGGATCGCAGACGGCGCGGTACTCATCGGAATCTGGATCTTCCATCAAAATCGTGCCGGTGCGATCCGGACGCAGCCGCGGGCTCATGTCCCGGTCGCCCTTCCACAAGCATTCGTAATCGCGGCAAACCTGCGGCCGGTCCGCGTAGATGCCGCAACCGCCGCAACCGCCGTTAAGACAGTGTTCACACAATTTGCCGGCGGATTTCGCCAGCTCGGCGATTTCCAGAACCTTGCAACAAAAGCTGCATTCGCCGCAGGCTTTTCCCGGGATTGCAAGCATGAACTTCAGCCTTGCGATTGCTACTGATTCGATCGTGCATTTTTTTATCGAGGAAGGCGCAAGCGCAAGAGAAATCGAAACGCACCGCAAAAAATTCTCGGCCGGCGCGCCTTTCGGCAGCGCTTCCCGTCATGTCTCGCCGAGCAGGCTTTCGACGAAAGCGGCGATCCCCTCCCATGCCCGCGCGGTGCCGCGGTGTTCGGCGGCGAGAATCGCGCAAAGATCGGCGAACGTGCTTTGCAGATCGTCGTTGACGAGCACATAATCATAGTCCGTCCAGCGGCGGATTTCGTTGCGCGCCTCGCTCAAGCGCTTGGCGATGACGTCGGGGCGGTCCTCGGCGCGGCGTTCGAGGCGAGACTGCAATTCCCGCATCGACGGCGGCAGTACGAAAATCGCGACAGCCTCGCCGGCCGCCTTCTGCTTGACCTGCTGCGCTCCTTGATAGTCGATGTCGAAGAGAACGTCGCGGCCTTGCCGCAAGATCTGTTCGGCCGGCTCGCGGGGGGTGCCGTAAAAATTGCCGTGCACCTCCGCCCATTCAAGCAAATCGCCGCCATCGCGCAGCGCATCAAACTGCTTCTTGGTGATGAATGTATAATGAATGCCATCGACTTCGCTCGACCGCCGCGCCCGCGTGGTCACCGAGATCGACAGCGTCAGATCGAGCTCCCTGGTCTGGAGCAGCATCCTTGTCAAGGTCGTCTTGCCTGCGCCCGAAGGGGAAGAGAGGATCAGCATCAAGCCTCGCCGGCCAAGCGGCGTTTTGCCAACGTGGTTTTCGAGAGGCATTTCTTTACTCGATATTCTGGACCTGCTCGCGGAATTGCTCGATCTCGACGCGCAATTCGAGACCGAGCGCCGTCAGGCTCGCGTCGTTCGATTTGGCGCAAAGCGTATTGGCCTCGCGCGAAAGTTCCTGGGCAAGGAAGTCGAGCCTGCGGCCGGCCGCGCCGCCATTGGCCAAAAAATCGCGGGCAGCAGTGGCGTGCGCGGAAAGTCGGTCCAATTCTTCCCTGATATCGGCCTTGGCCGCCAGCATGAGCGCCTCTTGGTGCAAACGGTTCTGGTCGAAATTCGCGTTTCCGGCAAGAGTGGCAAGCGATTGCGCGAGGCGCGCGCGGATTGCTTCGGGCTTGCGGGCCGGGCAGGCATCGGCCGCTTGCGTCAGCGCGGCGATCTTTTCGAGCCGCGCCGAGAGGATCGCGGCAAGCGCGGCGCCTTCGGTTTGCCGCATGGCCACCAAACCATCGAGCGCCTCGTCGAGCAAATCGAGCGCGCTGGCCCGCGCGCGCAAAATCGCGGCATCGTCGTCGGCCACATCAAAGATTTCCACGACGCCACGCACGGAAAGAAGTCCGTCGAGGGTCGCGGGCGAGATCATTGGCGGCAGCGGGATTTCGGCGATCGCCGCGATAAGTTCTCGCAGCAAATCCTGGTTGACGCGAACCTCGGGGAACCCGGCGTCGCGCTGCGCGGCAAGCGTCGCATGGATCGTTCCCCGGTTGAGTTTTCGCGAAAGTCTTGCGCGCGCATCCGGCTCGATCGCGTCGAATGGAGGCGGCAGGCGCAGCCGCGCATCGAGACCCTTGGCATTGACGGATCTGAGCTCCCAGGCGAAGCGCCACGGCCCGGCGCTTCCGGTGGCGCGGGCGAACCCCGTCATGCTGGCGGTTGTCATATTAAAACTCCACCGGACATGTTATTTAAAATCGTGCATTTTCGTGAATATTGAAGATATCACGTAGCGCAGCAAGTTGAAATTCTGGGATATCAAGCCGATAATCGGACAGGCTACGTTCTATAAGCCCTAATTTAAACATTCCCATGTATTTATGTTCGATAACGGTGGATAAATATAGTTTTTTACCAGAATGTGGGGCTATTGCAGTCGTCTCTTTGTCGAAGTTACAATGAATATAACCACTTTCATAATATACTGTCATATCCCTCTTGCATTCACGCGACGGAAATTGCTTTCCAATGTGAATTTTGTATTCAACTTCGTAATTGTTTCGCGCCTCCATTTGTCCAGCTATTTTGGCAGATGTTGCGGATAATTCATTTTTTTCGGATTTTAACATGAGCTGAGATTTGCGCGTTTCATCAGTGTATAACTTCAATTTATTGATATGATTAACTTTCTCAGGCCCAGCGATCAAGCGTAACAAGGAAAACGCATGAATGCCCAATTCAAGAAACATCCCGCAATTTTCCTTCCGTTCGGTCCAGTGAAGTTCGGGTCCCGAGTGAGATCTATCGCGCCCTTCGAGGATATTAATCTCAATATTTCGAGCTTTCCCAAGTCGCTCAAAGGTATCAAACAGAAAAGTTTGCCTGTGGTTTTGTAGTGAGAGTTTGTCGCCTTCGGTACACAAGAATTGCTCAAATTCTGGAAAACGTGAAATTAAATAAGTAACACTCAATGCCTTTTCAAGTATGTAATATTGAAGTAAAAAACTATACTTGAAAAATTCATCAAAGTGTAATATCGATTCCGCTAATTCTTTCATATTTCCAACTAATGGTTTCTCAACAAAAAACTTCTCCTCGTTCTCCGATAAATATTTTACGTAAAATAGATGACTATCTGTCGGTGTGGATATTATGAATCGTCGGCCCGGTTTTTTTTGCCTGACGATATCGGCGAGAGTTTCGTGAAATTTATCTATCCGTTGTGGTTCCGGGCTTATTACTTTAATGCTCACGTTACCAATTCCGGCAATCGCATTAACATAATATCGCCTATACGCGGCACTGTCGCCTATGGTTATAAACTCATGGGCGGAATTCATTGGGAACATCGCCTTCGCATGTTTGTGGGTTGATAGTGGTAAAAATCAAACGGAAGAGTCCGAGGCACATCGAGTCATTTCAAAGGCTTGCTGTTGCTGAAGGGGTCCCAAGCTTTTGATTCCCACCAATAGCTTGTGCGGACGTTTGTCGCATGCGGTCAGAGGTTACCTCCAAGCGGCAGCCTGCGTCTACTAACTCTTAGACTGGGCATGGGCCGGCGCGCCTCGCTCATGGTCGCGTACGACTGATTCGCCGATCGTTTGAATGTCGCCCCGTCATTTGCGTGGACGACGGCGTCTATCGAGCGTTCATAGCCCGCTTTTCGCGAGCCGTTAAACAGATTGTGGACCCAGTGTGCGGGCATTAGCGCCCAGGCAAGTTCGCGCACGGCTTTTCGGAACGTCAGCACGCATCCGCCGTCGACACACAGGCCTTTGAGGCTTGCGTTCAAAAACGCTTAGTTAATAGTCTCCCGTCGAAGAGCTTTTTTTGGTAGCTTGAGCCAGCAGGCGAATTTTGGGAAACCCAGACGACGCTTATGAGTTTACACCCTTAAATTCCCCAATAACGACGCCGACGAGTTTAAAGAGAACCGCCTAATGAATACCACAATCAAAACATTTATAATTCTTGCGGTTGCGATTTTGTCGTGCTTTATATTGTCGTACGATTACTTGTTTTTTGGGGAATTAGATTTTATTTCTTGGGAATGGGCAATTGGAGTTAAAAGCGGAGAAGTGTTTGCGTGGCAAATTCTATCAATATTGTTACTTTTGTTTATATTGTTCTCATATTTAGTGTATAAATATGGTAATGTAGTCTTGCGTGGTGTTTCCATTATTGTAATAATGCTATCCATTATATGGATGGCGATAATATTTTATTCTGATGCGTGCGTTAAACTTGGGGTACGCGACACTACAAACAAAGACGACCCAGACAGTATTACACATGATCGCTACGTGTGCGTTTATTACTCTGTTATTACATTTACAACAGTAGGGTATGGAGATTTTGTCCCGAGCAAAGACTTGCGCGCTGTCGCTGCGACTGAGGCGTTGACAGGGTATTTTTTTCTGGCAATGCTCATGACGTGCCTTTCGCAGGTGTTGAATCTTTTCGTAGCCAACAGAACGTCAGAAATCATAAAATAGTAGGAATGCTGCGGTGACGCTTAACCGACGAAGCTTTAACGCAATATTCGCCGCGGTCAGTATCGGAGCTGTTGGCGGGGTTGATACTTTAGCCGCACTCCAAGCGTGGGGTGGACTTGTTCCCACGCCTAAAACTCCTGGATTAGATGTGGATAGATGCAAAAAATTACATAATATTTTCTTCAATGGATTGGCTAATTGCCCAGGAGATAAAGTTGTTGGTTTTGTAGGATCCGACCTCTCGAGCTTTGTCGTAATACGATCTGATGAAAACGACGGCTTTAGAAATTTGGAATTAGACGACGATTTAACTGCTGCTAAGCACATTATGCGTCTAATGAAAATCGCTAATAATTTTGAACCCAAAGCACCAAATCAAACACCGAATGAAAATGTTTCAGCAATTTTTGTTGCATCACCATTTACGAGCCCTTGGTCAAGACGTGTTCTTTTTGATAGCGCGGATCCGCTTAATCCATTTGAACTAAATCTTTACAATCGTCGCTACCAATTAGGGTTTAACTTTTTTAGACCCGATCCAAAGTCACAGGCTAAGCGCCCGCAACTTCATCGTTATTTGGATGGAGTGCAAATGGCCGAGCCAAGTCACGGATTAATCGTCAAAGAACATAAAGGCATTCTATATAGCCATCTTGACAACAACAGGTATCCAGAGAACGGGTACTTGCTATTTTCAATGCTTCCTCATCCGATCCATCCTGAGCGTAAAGTTGCAATTTGGTCTGGGAACACCGGTCCTGCCACCGAGGCAGCCCGGTTAGTAATCGAAAATTTGCCTATCGACGATTTACATGTGCTTCAAGAACGCTTGGAGGGAGCGAAATATTTTCAGGTGCTTTTCCACGTTGATGGAATTCACGTTTATGAGGACAGTGACAGGAAAAAAAAGCGCCATGTTCCTGGAAAGGTATCTTTGGCCAAGGGTAAGGATTACATTGGGATTCACAGAGTTAGCGAATTCGATATTGGGTAATGTTTTGATACCAAATTTTGAATTTCCGGACTAGCTCCGTGGATCACAGTGCCCTTTGATTAAGACAGCTCACTCCTTTGGAAAATCCAGTCCCATTTCCCGGTAGCGTTCCGGATCGTCGAGCCAGTTCTCGCGCACCTTGACGAACAAAAAAAGATGCACCTCTTGTCCCGCCGCCTCGATAATCTCCTTGCGCGCCGCGGTCCCGATCGCCTTGATAGTGTGGCCGCCTTCGCCGATCACGATTTTTTTGTGGCCCTCACGCAGCACATAGATCGTCTGTTCGATGCGTGCCGATCCGTCCGGCATGTCTTTCCAAAGCTCGGTTTCGACCGTCGACGAATAGGGGAGCTCGTCGTGCAGCCGGTCAAAAATTTTCTCGCGTGTGATCTCCGCGGCGAGCAGGCGTAACGGCACGTCCGAGATCTGATCTTCGGGATAGAGCCACGGGCCAGGCGGCATCAAGGCGCCGAGCACTTGTTTGAGCTTGCTCACCCCGTGGCCGCGCAGCGCCGAGATCATAAATGTTTGCGCGAAGGGGAGCACGCCGTTGAGCCTGGCGGCTAGCTCTAGAAGCGTTGGCGGTTCCACCTTGTCGATCTTGTTGAGGACAAGAATCTTTTTGGCGGCAATCGACGGCAGCCGGCCAAGAATGGCCTCGACCTCGGCATCGATGCCTCTCAGGACATCGACAAGCAGCGCGGCCGCATCGGCATCGCCGGTGCTGCCCCAAGCGGCCGCCACCATGGCCCGCTCGAGGCGGCGTTTCGGCGCGAATATACCCGGCGTATCGACGAAGATGATTTGGGCCGCGCCTTCCAGCGCAATCCCGCGGACAGTGCCCCGCGTTGTCTGAGCCTTGCGCGAAACGATCGAGACTTTGGTTCCAACGAGGCGGTTGATGAGAGTCGATTTGCCGGAGTTCGGCGCACCGATAAGGGCGACAAAACCGCAGCTTGTCTCGCCGCCACGCCCGCTGTTCACGCGGCGCCCTTTTGGAGGTCTTGGCTGATTCCTTCGCGCGCGATAAACGCCGCTGCCGCAGCTTGCTCGGCGAGGCGCTTCGCAGAGCCCTTCGCCTCGGCACGGCGGTAGCCGGGCACTTCGACGGCAATCGTGAATTCCGGCGCGTGGTCGGGCCCGGATCGCGCGGTCTCGCGATAGAGCGGCGTGGCAAGGCCGCGCGCTTGCGCCCATTCCTGCAGCGCTGTCTTAGGATCGCGCAATGGGTGCCCCGGCGCGTGCATCCGATCGCCGAAGGCGGCGAGCACGACGGCCTTCGCCGCCTCATAGCCCGCGTCGAGAAAAACCGCGCCTATGATCGCTTCGCAAACGTCGCCCAAAATCGCCATGTTGGGGGGCATTGTTCGCTGTTCGATGTCGCCAAGCAGGACGCAGGAGTCAACGCCCCAGGCGAGGGCGGCCTCGGCGCAGCTCTCCTTGCGGACGAGGCCCGCGAGGCGGCGCGAGAGTTCTCCCTCGCCGGCCTCGGGAAACGATTCGTACAACATCGCGGAAATGGCGAGCCCCAACACGCGGTCGCCGAGAAATTCGAGCCTTTGATAGGTTTCGCGCTTGCGCCCCGCCGCCGCGCTCACATGGGTCAGCGCCGAAGCGATCAGATTGCGATCGGCGAAATCGTGCCCAATCCGCGCTTCGAGCGCTCTGATGTCGTGGACTTGCCGCACCATTCTATTTCACGGCTTTGAGCATCCTGTCGAAGCGCAGATCCCAAGGCCATTCCCAAAACGCCCAGGCCGGCTCGCCCATGCCGACCGAAAAGAAGATCAATTCGGCGCGTCCGACGAGATTTTCAAACGGCACGAAGCCGACGCCTCCCTGATCGGGGGAAATCCGGCTGTCCGTCGAATTGTCCCGGTTGTCGCCCATCATGAAATAATTTTCGGCCGGAACGTCGAAAACCTGGGTATTGCCGTTAAATCCGGTGTCGCCCTGGATCTGGATGATCGTATGGGTGACTCCGCCGGGCAGAGTCTCGCGATAGGTTGGGACGCCGGTCTCGCGCCCGTAATAATCCTCGGTATGGACTTTGGCAATCGGCTCGCGCGGCACGAGTTCGCCATTGATGTAAAGCCGGCCCTCCCTCATTTGAACCTTGTCGCCGGGCAGGCCGATCACGCGCTTGATGTAGTCGGTCTGTCCGTCGCGGGGAAGCTTGAAGACGACGACATCGCCACGCTTTGGCGGCGCGGCAAAAATCCTCCCCGAAAATAGAGGGGGACTAAAAGGAAACGAATGATCGGAATAGCCGTAGGCATATTTGGAGACAAAAAGATAATCGCCGATCTGCAAGGTCGGGATCATCGAGCCGGAAGGGATATTGAAGGGCTGAAACAAAAAGGTACGCACGACGAGAGCGATGAGCAGCGCCTCAACGATGACCTTCAAGGTGTCGCCCTTGCCGCCTTCCTTTGCGCGCTGCTTCATGCCAGTGCCTTTTCGATCCAACCGCGCGGGCTCTCTCATGCTCGTTTTCTCTCCGAAGTAGTGCTTCCGGACTCTGCTCCCTAGCGTCCCACGCGCCACGAAGCGCTCCTTACCATGCCTCGAAAGGCCGGTATAGGGCAGGCTCGACGGCTTCGGCAACTTCAATCTCGGCCCGCAATCCCGGCCCGGCCGCCGCCGAAGGCTGTGCAGAAAGGTCTGTATTGCTCGCCTGTCCGGATTGTCCAGCTCTGAGGCAACAGTTATCTTCGACCGGTGATCGCTCCGTCCACGATAGATCTTCTGCGCCACCTTGCGGGAAAACCAGGCCACGACGAGGCCAAGGCCGATTTCCGGCAATTGCTGATCGAGGAATTCGGCGCGGAATTGTCTGCCCTCGATTTCGAACGCCGGGTGCCGGAGGTGCGCGGCCGCCTCGACGCACTGATTGGCCGGACCATTCTCGAAGCCAAAAGCGATCTCGCCAAGGAATGGCCGGATGTCGAGCGCAGGATGCCGGACTATCTTGACGATCGCGAGAGAGAGGAAGGCGAGAAATTCGTTGGAATTGCCTCCGATGGGCGCCAATGGATCGCCTACGAGCTCGATGCCGGAAAATTGATCAAGATCAAAGAAACCATCCTCGATCCCGAAAATCCCGAACTGTTTCTCGCATGGCTCGACGGCGTCGTGGCATTGAAGGCGTCGCTGCCGCCCGATCCGCTGACAATTCGCATTGAACTTGGTCAAGATTCGGTCGCCTTTCGCCGCGCTGGCGCGGCGCTCGCGGGCCTTTGGGGCCGGCTTGGCCGGGACGCGGCGGTCGCTCTCAAGCGGCAGCTCTGGGCACAGCTCTTAAAACTCGTCTATGGGCGCGAGGTCGAGAGCGACGCGCTGTGGTTCCAGCACACATTTCTAGTCATCGCCGCCAAGTGCATCGCGCTTGCCGTTCTGGGCCTGAGGGAAGACGACCCAAAGCATTTGCTTTCGGGCGACGCGTTCCGTGCGGCCGGGATTGGCGGCGCGGTCGAAAGCGATTTTTTCGACTGGGTGGTGGCCGACGGCGAGGGCGAGGAACTCGTGCGCCGCATCATGAACCATGTCCGGCGGTTCCGCCTTGCGGAAGTCGACAGCGACGTTCTCAAGGTTCTTTACGAGTCGCTTATCGACCGCGACCAGCGCCATGGCCTCGGCGAATATTACACGCCGGACTGGCTTGCCGCCAAAATGGTAAGACACGTCATCGACCGGCCGCTGGTGGAACATGTGCTCGATCCGGCCTGCGGTTCGGGAACGTTTTTGTTCCACGCCATCCGCGTCTTTTTGCTCGAGGCCGAGGAGTCGGACATGGACCCAAACCTTCGCGCGGCGGAAGTCTGCGCGCGCGTCGAGGGCATGGACATTCATCCCGTTGCGGTCATTATCGCGCGCGTCACTTATCTATTGGCCCTCGCGCCCGCGCTAAAACATCGCAAAGGCGCCTTATCGATTCCGGTCTATCTCGGCGACGCGATGCAATTGTCGATCAGCGAGATCGTGGGCGGCAAGGAATTGATGATCCGCGTGCCGCCGCCACCTGCTGGCAAAGGAGCGAGCGGCACGAGCGATGCGAACGGTCGCGAGCAGCTCGATTTTCCCGACACTTTTTGCTGCGACCCCGCCCTGTTCGACAAGGCGATCGAGCGGATGCGCGGCGGTTCGGAAACGGGGATGTCTCGCGCGCAGATCGAGGCGGCGCTTTTCCGCATCACAGAGCAGCACTACCGCGCAGATGTGACGGAAGAGCAAAAGCTGGCGATTAAAGATCTCGGCAAAACCTATCTTACCTTCGACAAGTTGCGGCGCGAGGGACGCGATTCGGTGTGGGCCTATGTCGCGCGCAATCTTTCGCGGCCGTTGGCCTTTTCTTCCGCCGACGGCTGGGCGAGCATCGTCATCGGCAATCCGCCCTGGGTCGCCTACCGCCATATGAGCGTCGACCTGCAAAAGCGGTTCAAGGAACTGGCGAAGGGCGAAAAGGCTTATGTCGGCGGCAAGCTCGCGACGCAAAACGATCTCTGCGCGCTTTTCACGGTGCGCGCGGCGGTGCTTTATCTGCGTTCGGGGGGAAAGCTCGCTTTCGTTCTGCCGCTCGCCGCACTCACACGCGGTCAATTCGAGCGGCTCCGGTCGGGATCGTTCATGTCCGCGCGAATTGCGTGGGACGAAGTCTGGACGATGGACGACAGCGTCCAGCCATTGTTTCCGGTGCCTTCCTGCGTGGTGTTTGGGCAGCGACGGGCGACATCAAAACCTTTTCCCGGAAAGGTCCGCGCCTATTGCGGGACGTTGCCGTTTCGCGACGCGCCCGAGGAGATCGCCGATCGAAGGTTGAAGGTTCGCAAAGGCGCGCCCGCTTTTGACATCGCGATTTTCGAGGGCGGCTCGCTGTATCGGAAGATGTTTCGTCAGGGCGCGACGTTGGTGCCGCGCATGTTGTGCTTTGTCGAGCGCAAGACGATGGGACGGCTCGGCGCCGACCCGAGCGCGCCCTATGTCGCGAGCCGCCGCAGCAATCAAGAGAAGAAGCCGTGGAAGAACCTGCCCGGAATCGAAAACCGGGTGGAGGCGGAATTTTTGCGTCTCGCGCTGCTCGGCGAAAGCATCTTGCCCTATAGAATCTTCCAGCATTTTGAGGCAGTCGTTCCCGTAACGGTTAAGGGCGAAGCGCTCGACGCGGAAGCCGCTGCGAATCGGGGTTTTGATGGATTGCACGGTTGGATGAACAAGGCAGAGAAGATTTGGAACGCCAATGCCGAGAGCGGCGCGATGACACTCATTGGCCGTTGGAACTTTCATAATGAATTAGGCGCGCAATTTCCTCTCGCGCCGCTGCGTGTGGTATACGCGGCTTCGGGGACAAACCCCGCAGCGAGCGTGTGCGAGGAGTGTGCGGTAATCGAGCATAGCCTCTACTGGTCCGCGCCCGCCGCTGAAAACGAAGGACGTTATCTCACCGCCATTTTCAACAGTGAGACAACGCGCGCACGCGGCGAATCTCTTCAAGCTCGTGGGCAATTTGGCGCGCGTCACTTCGACAAAGTCATTTTCAACCTGCCCATCCCGCGCTTCGACGCGGGCAATCGCCTCCACAACGCCGTCGCCGAGGCCGCGCGAGAGGCGGAGACAATCGCCGCCGCCGTGCCTCTGCCCGAAAACATCAAATTTCAACGCGCTCGCGGCCTTGTCCGCGCGGCGCTGACCGAGGCCGGCGTGGCGCAAAGGATCGACGCGCTCGTGGCAAGCCTCCTCGACGGCGGGTGAGTCTTTCCGGGGGCCCGCCTTTTCCGCGCGCTAAAGCGCCTTGGCCGCCGCGAGCACCGCCTCGGCGTGACCGGGGACTTTCACCTTGTTCCATACCGCCGCGATCTTGCCGTCCTTGCCGATGAGGAACGTCGTGCGCTCCACCCCCATGTATTTGCGGCCGTACATGCTCTTTTGGGCCCACGCGCCATAGGCTTCGAGCATGGCTTTCGATTCATCGGACGCGAGCGCGAGTTCGAGCTTATGTTTGGCCTTAAAACTTGCGTGGCTTGCGCACGGATCTGGCGATACGCCAAGGATCGCCGCGCCGGCCTTTTCGAATTGGCCCCGCAAGCCGTTGAAGTCGATCGCCTCCTTGGTGCAGCCGGAGGTATCGTCCTTTGGATAGAAGTAGAGAACAAGCTTCTTGCCGGCGAAGCTTGCCAGCGAAGTTCTGGCTCCGGCGTCGTCTGGCAACGCGAAATCTGGCGCCTTGTCGCCCGGCGCCAACTTTTTGCCTAAGTTGCCGCCCAAGTTACTGTCGTCATTCTTGTTCAAGTTCTTCGGCGGCTCATTGGACAAGCTTTTATTCATGGGGCGCTCCTTTCGTCACGTGGAACAGCGATTATCAACATCGAACCATTCGATCGCCTGAAGCCGCGCGTCTTCGGTAAAATGCGTATAGTCGCAGTGGATCGAAGTTTCCAGCTTCATCTTGGTTTTGAAAGGCCGCGAGCGGTTGGCCGGACATGGTGAGGAAAATCTGGCCCGGGCCCGCGCGTGGCCAGGAAATTGGCTGCGCCGGCAGGGGATAGCCGCGGGCGCCGTTCCATGCGCTGGACTAAGGACAAGCAGGCGCGGGCCCGCGCGGCATGCGTGGTTCGCGTGCAAGTTAGTGCTCGGGTTGGTTTTTTTCGCGCTCGTCGGCGGCGGTTTCTTCGTTGCCCGCTTCGCGCTCGGCCCGCTCGCGATCGACGGTTTTGCGCCGCAAATCGCCAAGGCACTCGACGATCGTTTCGGCCATCGTTACGAATTCGGCTTTGGTGGAACCGCGATCTTAAGGAATGGCTATGCGCCGGCGCTTAGCATCGACAAACTGTCGATTAAGGAACCCTCCGGCCGCGTGATTTTGACCGCGCCGCGCGCCGAAGTGGCAGTCGATCCTCTTGCGCTCGTATTTGGAAGCGTGACGCCAAGGCGGCTCGAGATTTTCGACGTCGAGATGCATCTGGCGTTGCGGCCCGACGGTTCGCTCACCTTGCCGGTTGCCTCCAAATCCGGGGAGGCATTGGCTCTTACGCCGCCGCTTGCCTCGGGGCTTGCGCGAGACAGCTCTTTGCCGCCGCCGGACGCGGAGACGAAAGATCCGGCCGCCCACGCGCTCGCGGCAAAGCCGCCACGCGCCCTCATCGTCAAGCAGATGGCGGCATCGATAAGGCTCGTTATCGACACGCTGACCAATCCGGCAAGTCCGGCCGCCGCGATCGATCGCATCGGCATCACCCGCGGCAAGATTGTGATTGACGACGAGACCGCCAACCAAGCCATGGTCTTCAACGGCGTCAATCTTAGTTTCGATAAATCCTCCGGCGCCACGAGTTTCGATCTTTCCGTCGAGGGACCAAACGGCCGCTGGCTGGCCTCGGGCGATGCCAGCGGCATGCCAGGCTCGGAACGCGGCCTCGTGCTTTCGTTTTCAAATATATCCCTCGATGAAATTTTGCTGGCCACCGGCAAGCGCACGATCGGCGCCGATTTCGATATGCCGCTGTCAGGCAAGCTTAGCGCCCGCCTACAAGCCGATGGAGTGCTTTCGGAGGCGGCCGGTCAGTTCGAATTCGGAGAAGGCTACCTGCGTTTCGACGACCCCGACGACGAACCTCTGATGATCGACAAGGTCACCGGAGGGTTCCATTGGGATCCGGCGGCGCGGCGGATTGCTGTCGATCGTTGGCGGCTCGAGGCGGGGGCGACTCATTTCGCGATTTCGGGCTTCGTGACGCCGCCGCGTCGCGAGGGCGATCCGTGGTCGATTGGGCTAACCAATGCGGAGCCCAACATGGCGGGTCCCGAGCGGCCCGGAGAAAAGCCCATTTCGATAGATTACGACGACTTGCAAGCGCGGCTTTATTTGGCTGAAAAAAAGATTGTCATCGACCGGTTTTTGTTCGGCGGTCCGCAGGGCGGCATCGCGATGGCCGGCGGGATCGATTGGATCGATGGACCCCATGTAAGGCTTGGTGCGTCGATCTCTCCGGCGCCTGTCGGGACCGTGCTGCGGCTGTGGCCTTCGTTCGTCGCGGCGCCGGTGAGATCCTATTTGCTTTCGCACGCGAGCGAAGGCGTCGTGGAGAGGGGCACCCTGCAGGTCGATTTCGATGCCGGCGATTTGCGGGCGATGCGGTCCGGCGACGCGCCTCCCGATGCAAAGGTCTTGCTCGATTTCATGATTGCCAATGCGAGCCTCGCGTTTCTGCCAGGGGTGCCGCCTTTGCGCGGCATCGACGGTGCCGGTCATGTCACCGGCCGGACCGCGACTTTCGCGGTCGCGAATGCCGCCCTCGATGCCGGCAACGGCCGCGTGCTGACCTTGTCGGACGGCAATTTCCATGTCGCCGACTTTGAGTTGAAACCCGCGCCGGCGGTGATGGAGGCCAAGGTCACGGGCAGCGTCGAGGCGATTGGGGACGTCCTGTCGTATGACGCATTGAAACCCTATGCCAGTCTGTCGCTCGATTCGTCCACGCTGAAAGGACAGGCCGGAGGAGGTCTCGAAATCGATATGAAGCTTGGGCCCAACGCCGGCCCGGCGGATACAACTCTCAAGATCAATGCGACTGTCACCAATTTCACCGCCGAAAAGCTGATCGCGAACGAGAAGCTTGACGCCGCGACTCTGACCGTCAATGTCGATCCGTCGGGCCTAAGAGCAAGCGGGCAGGGCACCATGTTCGGCGCTCCGGCCGCGATCGGAATCGAGAAATTGGCAGACAAACCCGCCGAGGCTACGATTGGCTTGACTTTGGACGATGGCTTCCGCGCAAGGCAGGGTTTTGGCGCCAAATCAGGGGTGAGCGGACCAATTGGCGCTACAATTACCGCCCCCGTCGGTCCCGGGGGAAAATCGCGGGCGCGGATCGAGCTCGATTTGAGCCATGCGGCGATCGACATTCCGGGAGTTTCGAAGCCGGCGGGAAGGCCCGGAAAGGTCGCCTTCGCGCTCGCCGTCAACGACGCCGGGACCTTGCTCGATCAAATTGTGGTCGACGCCGGGCCCATTCAGGCGCGGGGCACTGTGCAGCTTGGCGCGGGCCTCTCCCTTGTCGCGGCGAAATTTCCGCAGGTGAAGCTATCGGCCGGCGACGATATGAAGATCGACGCGATAAAAACCGGCGAGACGATGAAGGTGATCGTGCGGGGAACAGAAATAGACGCAAGGCCGTTCTTAAAATCGCTGATTTTCAACCCTCCTGCAAGCAGTGGCGCCGGGCCAAGCGGCGGCGAACGCAATGACGCAGGTCCAATCAAGGAGATCGAATTCGATGTCAACGCCGGCATTTTGAGCGGGTATAACAAACAGATCATAGCCGGTGCCGAATTGAGATTTGCGAGACGCGGCGGCCAGATTAGCCAGTTCGCTTTTGCCGGAACGTTCGGTGGCCAGCCGATTTCATGCAATCTGATCGGAGGCAGCACTTCACCCCAGCTTAATCTCGTCAGCGAGGATGCTGGATCGCTGTTGTCGTTCCTCGACCTCTACAAGCACATGGAGCGCGGACGGCTCTCGGTCGGGATGCGTATTGGATCGGACGCGCTTGCCGGTGTCCTTCTCATCGACGATTTTGTTTTGCGCGACGAACCTGCGTTGCGCCGGCTGGTGGTCGAGGGCGCTCCGCCGCTGGATACCCCGGGCCAGGCGCGAAAAATCGACGCCAACGCGATCGCTTTCAGCAAATTGCAGGTGCGTTTCCAGCGCGACGGCAGCCGTCTCGATCTCAGCGAAGGCACCATGCATGGCGAGGCCATTGGCCTAACGGTGCAAGGCAGCCTCGATTTCGTGCACGACCGCGTCGACATGAGCGGGACCTTCGTTCCCGTCTATGCCTTCAACAATATGTTCGCGAGGTTGCCCGTTGTCGGCCTGATCCTCGGCGGCGGATCGGACGAAGGCTTGATCGGGGTCAACTACCGGATCACCGGCTTGGCAAGCCAGCCCTCCCTCAACATCAATCCTTTGTCGGCGATCGCCCCCGGAATTTTCCGTCAGATTTTTGGCGTCTCCGATTTCGATCCCATGCGTCCGCAGCGCTAGGATGATCAAGCGATCCTCAGCAGGACATGGCGCTTGCGCCCGAGCGAAAGTTTGATCACGCCTCCGGTTAGATCGCGCGGCCCGATTACCGCGTGCTCGTCGGTGACGGTCTGATCGTTGACTTTCAGGCCGCCGCCTTTGATTTGACGCCGGGCCTCGCTGGTCGAGGTGACAAGCCCCGCCTTGACGAAAGCCGTGAGCACCCCAAGCCCAGCCTCGATCTCGGAGGCGGGAATTTCAACGCCCGGCAGGCTTCCCGCAAGTGCGCCTTCCTCAAATGTTTGCCGCGCCGCGCCGGCTGCCCGCAACGCCGCCTCCCGCCCATGCACCATGGCGGCCGCCTCGGTGGCGAGAATCTTCTTCGCCTCGTTGATTTCGGTGCCCCCAAGAGCTTCGAGCCTTGCGATTTCATCGAGCGGCAATTCGGTGAAGAGTTTGAGAAATCGCGCGGTATCCCGGTCCTCGCAATTGCGCCAATATTGCCAATAGTCGAAAGCGGGCGTCATGCTCTCGTCGAGCCACATCGCGCCTTGCGCGGTCTTGCCCATCTTCGCGCCCGACGAAGACGTCAAGAGCGGCGAGGTCAAGCCATAAAGCTGGCGCGTGCCCATCCGCCGGCCGAGATCGATCCCGGTTACGATATTGCCCCATTGATCCGAACCGCCCATCTGCAAAACGCAGCCATGGCGCTTGAAAAGCTCGACGAAATCATAGGCTTGCAGGCACATGTAATTGAATTCGAGGAACGACAGTTCCTGGTCGCGTTCGAGCCTGAGCTTCACCGAATCCAGCGACAGCATCCGGTTGACCGAGAAATGGCGCCCGACGTCGCGCAGAAAATCAATGTAATTTAACGTCGCGAGCCAATCAGCGTTGTCGGGCATGATCGCGTCGTGTTTTCCTTCGCCAAACTTTAGGAACTTGGCGAAGACATTCTTGATGCCCTCCTTATTGGCGGCAATCGTCTCAAGAGGGAGCAACTGGCGGCTTGCGTCCTTGCCGGACGGATCGCCGACCCGTGTCGTGCCGCCGCCCATCAGCGCGATCGCCTTGCCGCCGGTCTTTTGCAGCCAGCGCAACAGCATGATTTGAACGAGCGAGCCAGCGTGGAGCGAAGGCGCCGTGCAGTCGAAACCGATATAGGCGACGAGTTCGCCGCTTTTCGCGATTTGATCGAGCCCCGCGAGATCGGAGCATTGATGCAAGAAGCCGCGCTCGACGAGCACGGTGAGAAAGCCGGATTGGGGACGAAAATCACTGGTCACGGAAAGCCTTGCGCAAATGACCGCGCCGTTGCAATGACAATGACGATGCGCGATACTATTGAAGCGGTGAAATTTAGGGGGAAGGGCAGGGCATTGCAACGGGCGGCGGCGCGGAGTAGCGGGTCAGTTTCAATTTCGGCTTGCCGCCGTATTTGGGCGCTAAGCTGGCGCTGTCATAACGACCCCTCAGCGCCAAAGGCGGTCATGGCACTCGTCGCAATGGGCGCTGCCACGACCAAGGACGGTCAATGGCTAGTCTAGATGTATAAGCCGCGCTCTTTTGCATTGTGCATAAATCAAGAAAAATGCGCCGCGCCTAAGTTAATCGCGGCGGTGTTTGGTACTGTCTCAAACGGGAGGACATCGACGATGACTTCATACAGGCGTTTTATGGCGTTTTGCTTCGCTTTGGCGGTATGGTTTTGGTGCTCCGCAGCTGCGTTCGCGGAGGCGCCCCCGGCCCAGGCATCGCCTCAGCCCCCAGACGAGCACCGCCAGGCCCTCGTGGAAGCGCCCCCCTGGTATTCGAAGGAATGGGTCGAACGGCGCTACAAGATCGAGGCGATGCGCTTCAGGTGCCGAGACGAAACCGGCATCGACTGGTTGGGCAGCGACGAAGTGATGGTCGGTACCAGCGACGCCAAAGGTTCTACTGTCTCAAACGAAATCGGTGACATCGATTCGGGCGATACCCACGACTTCGACCCGGCTAAGAGTTGCATCGTCGCGGTTCGCCCCGGTATCGTAGTGCTCGGCGAGACGTCGGTGTGCGACGACTTCGGCGAGCCCGCACCGCTGGGTTTTGGAGTCGAGTTCTGGGAAAAGGACATCAATTTCCCGCCGGGTTTCTGTAGCCCAGTAGAGCTCCCACCGGGCTCGCCCCTCCATGCCGGTCCGCACTGCCTGAACGACGGAAGTGGCGACGACTTCATTGGTCGCGCCTCTGTTGACTTTGCATCGCAAGAACTCGAGATCGCGCTGCCTAAGGTCGGCGACGAATATATCGAAACTGTCGTACTGGACCCCTGCGAAAATGGCGGGGTGTGCGGCGGCTGGGACTTACCCGACTACACCTTTACCTACCGCGTCACGCGACTCCCCGACGTGCGTGTCGAATTCCAATCGGTGCTCGACGTGGCAATGCGCAGGAGCGGCGCAGGCTCCGAACTCGAGGCTGTCGCAGCCGGTCTGCGGTCCTTGCGCGCGAAGAGCCCGCGCAAGACCGAGCCGGAAAAAGTCAATCCGCCCTAACACCATCTTTGCAGGGGTCATCGTATTTCTCCGTCGCGAAGAACAGTGCGACCAAGGGCGAGGATGTCCAGTCAAGAAGCCTTGTCGGTAACCCGTAGTGTTGTCCAAGCAGCTTCACATCCCAATTGATGTGACCGGTGCGCAGCTCCAACCGCTCGTACTTACGGAAGGCGTCTAAAAGACGCCCTCCTTCCGTTCGAGACTGCCGCGTTCCCCCGGCCGTGCTCCGGGGTCCTCGGGAACCCGCTGCAATCGGGTGCACATGTTGCAGTTGCAGTAGTCCTGTGAGAGGTCTTTCGATTTGACCACCCGAGCTAGCGGGTCTGCGTTGGGTCACGAGCCAAAATTCAAACTGACCTACTACCCGGCGGGCCGGCTGGCGATGCTGGAGGCGGCCGGCGGCGCACCGGCAGGCGAGCCCTTGCTCTCGTTTGGCGAATGGCGGGCGTTGAAAGCGATTTGCAATTAGGCCAGAATGATTAGTCGCCGATGGCCAGGGGGAGAGATCCAATTCAGACGGTCCGCGCGATAGGGCTGATGAGCGGCACCTCGATGGATGGCGTCGATGTCGCGATGATCGAGACCGACGGGCAAGAGATCATCACGCTTAGCCGCACCGGATTTTTTCCTTATGCCGCGGCGGACCGGACGCTTCTGCGCGGCGCGATCGCGGAGGCGGCATCGCTCGACGATCGCCGCGCGCGGCCGGGATGCTTGGCGCTGGCCGACGCCATGATCACGGATCGCCATGTGGAAGCGGTCGAGGCCTTTCTCGCGGCGGACTCCATCGACCGCGGCACGGTCGATCTCATCGGCTTCCACGGCCAGACCGTTTTGCACCGGCCTTCGCGCCGCCTGACCGTGCAGATCGGCGACGGCGCGGGTCTCGCCGCAAGATTAGGCATCAAAGTGGTCCATGATTTTCGCGCCGCCGATGTGGCGCGTGGCGGCCAGGGGGCGCCGCTCGTGCCGGTGTTTCATCGCGCGCTTGCCGCCGCCGCGGGCTTCTTGGAGCCGGGTGTTTTCATCAATATCGGCGGCGTCGCCAATTTAAGTTTTGTCGCTCCAGGAAAGGAGCCGATTGCCTGCGACACGGGTCCTGGCAACGCGTTGCTCGACGATTTGATGTTGATGCGCCTTGGCGCCGCCTTCGACCGGGACGGCGTGACCGCTTCCAAAGGCAGGGCCGACGCCGCGGTTTTGCGCGCGCTTCTCGCGCATCCCTTTTTCTCAGCGCCGCCGCCGAAATCGCTCGACCGGAACGATTTCTTGGGCGATGCTGTCGAGCGTCTCGCAACCGAAGACGCGGCGGCGACGCTCACCGCCTTCACTGCGGCTAGCATCGCTTGTGTGCTGCCGCTGTTGCCGTCGCGCCCCTCGCTGGCAATCGTGTGCGGAGGCGGCGCGCGCAACAAAACCTTGCTGCGGGAATTGGCGGACCGGCTCCCTTGCCCAGTCGTTTTGGCGGAAACCTTCGGCTGGTCGAGCGCCGCCATGGAGGCCCAGGCGTTCGCCTATCTCGCCGCGCGGCGGGAGAGGCATCTGCCGATTACGTTTCCAACGACCACGGGGGTCGATAGACCGCTGGAAGGAGGTGTGATCGCGGAGCCAGGGGGGCGTGAGACTCTTGCCCCTGTTGGGTGATTTTCGGAGCGAACACAGGTTCGTTGCACGATCGGCGTCGTTTCAGGTGAAAAATTCCGCGCATCATCCCGGAAGGCTTTCGCCCGGCAAGGGATCGTAGTCCACCCGCATGAGATAAAGCCCTTCGGGCGGGGCGACCACGCCGCAGCGACGGCGGTCGAGGGCGTCGAGCGCGGCCCGCAGATCGGCGGCGTTCCATTTGCCGGCGCCGACGTGCTCGAGCGAGCCGGCGATCGAACGCACTTGGGTATGCAGAAACGAGCGCGCGCTTGCGGTTATCCGAATTTCGTCGCCGATCCGCGCGACATCGAGCCGTTCCAGCGTGCGCACCGGGCTGTCCGCCTGGCACTCTGAATCGCGAAAAGTCGAGAAGTCGTGGCGCCCGACAAGATGCCTTGCCGCCGCTTGCATGGCGCCGGCATCGAGCTTTCGCTTGACGAGCCAGGCATGGCCTCGCCAAACCGTCAACGGCGCGCGGCGATTGACGATCCTATAGAGATAATGGCGGCGGATGGCCGAGAATCGTGCGTCATAGGTTTCAGGCACGCGTTCGGCGGCCAAAATGGCGACCGGGCGCGGCCGCATGTGCGCGTTCAGGCCGTCGCGCAAAACATCGCTGCGCCAATCCTTGCCGAGATCGGCATGCGCGACCTGGCCCATCGCATGGACGCCGGCATCCGTGCGTCCGGCGCCGCGTATTTCGACTCTTTCGCCGCAAAGGGCGGCAATCGCGGTCTCGATCACTTCTTGCACGGAAAGGCCATTGGTCTGCCGCTGCCAGCCAACGAAGGGCGCGCCGTCATATTCGAGGGTAAGTTTAAAGCGCGGCATCGGTCATCTAGAGCACGATCCGCGAAAGTGGAAACCGGTTTCGCGAAAAGATCGTGCGAAATCAAAGAACCTAGGGCATGACGCGATTCAATCTGATCGCATCATGCCCTAGGCGAGCAACATTCCCTTTTCTGTTCGCGCGCCGCGCAAAAAAGCCGCGGCCGGCATCGGCGACTTGCCCGAACGCTGCACCTCAAGAACGCGGATCGCCCCTTCGCCGCAGGCGATCGTCAGGGAATCGTCGAGAACGCGGCCGGGTGTCCCGGCTCCTTCCGCGATCCGCGCGCGAAAAACTTTCACGCGCTCCGATCGCGTGCCAAGACTGGCCTCGAAAAAAGCGCTGGGAAACGGCGAAAGACCGCGGATGAGATTGTGTACGTCCAACGCCGGCTTTCTCCAATCGATCCGTGCTTCCGCCTTGTCGATTTTATGCGCGTAGGTGACGCCTTCTTCCGCCTGCGGGGTAAAGGCAAGCCCGCCGTGCTCCAGCATCGCCAAGGCGCGGGTCATCAGAGCGGCGCCGATGTGCGCCAGCTTGTCACGGATTTCACCGGCATTCGCATCGGGGCCAATCGCGACGCGCTCGGCGAGCGCGACCGGGCCGGTATCGAGACCTTCCTCCATGCGCATCACGACGACGCCGGTTTCAAGGTCGCCCGCCATGATGGCACGCTCAATCGGCGCCGCGCCGCGCCATCGCGGCAGCAGGGAAGCGTGCAGGTTGAGGCAGCCTTTCGCCGGAACTTCCAGAATGGCTCTCGGCAGGATTAAGCCGTAGGCGGCGACCACCACCACTTCGGGTTTGAAACCGCGCAGTGTCGCCACGGCGTCCGCGGAGCGCAGACTTCGCGGCGTAACGACCTCGATGCCAAAACACCGCGCCGCCATATGAACCGGGGAAGGCACCGGTTCGAGGCCGCGCGGACCGCCGGGTTGCGACGCGCGGGTATAGACCGCCGTGACGCTGTGACCTTGGGCGATGATTCCGGCGAGCACGGGCACCGCGAATTCCGGGGTTCCCATAAAAACGATGCGCAACTGTCCCGGCCTGATGTTGGGATTCGCTAGGGGCAAGCGATGAAACTGGGCACCACTGGAAAATCAAGCTTAAGCTGAAATGAATGATACTCTGCCCCGGCACCGCTTCCAATTTCGCATCACACTTATGCAATAAAATATGCTTTTGATATCAACGAACTTAAGAGCAAGGTAGACGTGGTCGCTTTGCAAGCGGGACTTCAAGCCGCTAATCCGGAGCTTAGAGGACAACCCAAAGAGTCCAGAGGGCACAAGCCACAAACCGCGCGTGCTTTCGGAGGGGGCCATCAACACAGCGAGCTAACGGTCGATGGCAAATTAGGTCCAGAAACAGTTCGTGCTTTCCAAGAGACCTATAACAGAGAGCATCAGGAGCAAAAAATAAAAGTAGACGGCAAATTGGGTAAAGAAACTTGCAGCGCTATGCAAAAGAGCACAGTGATCGATCATGCTCTCAACGGGTCTTAGGTTATTCATGGCCTATTCTGCGATGAGCCCCATTCGTCATCGAGTGCTCGCACAGCAGGCAGGCAATTTCTCAAAACACAATATATAGAGCAACCTGAGTCAACGGGACAAGCCACTTACTGACTAACCGATACTGGCGGCGGCGGCGCACCGTGGCGATATCTTGGATCGATCTCGATCGCTTTACTGGAGTCCGCGATCGCTCGGTGGTGGTCGCCCTTTCGCGTGTAGGCGACGCCGCGGTTATGGTAGGCCATAGCGTTTCTCGGATCGATCTCGATC
>JBOHJV010000027.1:0-26013 GCA_050728695.1 Methylocella sp.
GGGAAGATGCGGCGCGATCGCCGCCCATTGCTCATCGTTGAGCCAGAAATTGTCCGCCACGAATCAAGCCCTCCTGACGAGCTTGAATCACGACACGGTGCTCAATTCAATCAGGTACAGACCCTAGGCCGACGACAGAAACGATTCCCGACACTACCGCAGCAACGACCGCTGGTCCGATCCAATCCATCAAGTCTCCAAAAATTTCATAAAGGACGTTTATCCTATCCTTTCCGAGAAATCGCGGCGCCCAGGCATCCGGCCTTTTCACATATTTTTATCTTCAAAGCCAGAGTGACGATCTTCGGTGCAATCCCACCAATCTCAAGCCGCAGGCCGTCGGTCATTCCTCGCGGGCGGTGGATTCGCGCGCATTATAAATCCGACCATAACGAGCGAGCATTCTGAATTGCGCGCAACAGACTCCGCCCAATCGGAAACCACAAGAAATTTCTCGCCCCTCTTCTAATGAGCCGGGATATATCTTAAGTCCGGAGTTGCCGGTTCGCGGTCCGCCGGGTTAGACTCTAACACTCCATTCTTTCTGGGTAAGCGCTCTTTGGCCGTTCCTGCGGACGACAACACCTCACTCCCGCCTGGCTCCGGCGTCCGGCCGGTTTCGATCGCGGACGAGATGCGGCGCAGCTACCTCGATTACGCGATGAGCGTCATCGTGAGCCGGGCGCTTCCCGACGTGCGCGACGGGCTAAAACCGGTGCACCGGCGCATTCTCTATTCGATGCACGAGAACAATTACACGCCGGATCGCCCCTACAACAAATCGGCGCGCGTCACCGGCGATACGATGGGCAAATATCATCCGCATGGCAATCTCGCGATCTACGACGCGCTGGTGCGGATGGCGCAGTCCTTCTCGATGCGACTGCCGCTGATCGACGGGCAAGGCAATTTCGGCTCCGTCGACGGCGATCCGCCGGCGGCCGAGCGCTATACCGAAGTCCGGCTCGCCACCGCCGCCATTCCACTGCTCGACGATCTCGAAAACGAAACGGTCGATTTTCAGCCGAATTACGACGGACGCGAGCGCGAGCCAACCGTGCTTCCGGCGAAATTCCCCAATCTCCTCGTCAATGGCGCCGGCGGCATCGCGGTTGGCATGGCGACCAACATCCCGCCGCATAATCTCGGCGAGGTGATCGACGCGGCAATCGCCCTGATCGACCGGCCGGAGATAACGATCGAGGATTTGACGGCGATCGTCCCCGGCCCCGACTTTCCGACCGGCGGCTACATTTTGGGGCGGGCCGGAATCCGCGCAGCCTACGATTCGGGGCGCGGCTCGGTGCTGACCCGGGCGAAGGTCGAAGTCGAGGAAATCCGCAAAGAGCGCGAGGCCCTGATCGTCACCGAG
The DNA here is from genome assembly GCA_050728695.1 of Methylocella sp. Classification (GTDB taxonomy): domain Bacteria; phylum Pseudomonadota; class Alphaproteobacteria; order Rhizobiales; family Beijerinckiaceae; genus Methylocapsa. Next base: position 1,373 of record JBOHJV010000027.1, read on the forward strand.
ATTCCCTATCAGATCAACAAGGCCACCCTGATCGAGAAGATCGCCGAGCTCGTTCGCGAGAAACGCGTCGAAGGCATCTCCGACCTCCGCGACGAATCCGATCGCGACGGCATGCGGATCGTGATCGAGCTCAAACGCGATGCGCTCGCCGATGTTGTCTTAAATCAGCTCTGGCGCTTCACCGCGCTGCAATCGAGTTTCGCCTGCAACATGATCGCCCTGAACGGCGGCCGCCCGGAAGTCCTGACGCTCAAGGATTTCCTGACCGCCTTCGTCGATTTTCGCGAAGAGGTCGTAACCCGGCGCACCAAGCACCTTCTCGCCAAGGCGCGCGACGCCGCGCACGTGCAGGTTGGCCTGGCGATCGCGCTCGCCAATATCGACGAATTCATCCGCCTCATCCGCACCTCTCCAGATCCAGCGACCGCACGCGCGGCCGTGATGGGCCGCGCGTGGCCCGCGCGCGACATGGCGCCGCTCGTCTCGCTCATCGCCGACCCGCGCCATGTGCTCGGCGAGGATGGCACCTGTGCACTTTCCGAAGCCCAGGCGCGGGCAATTCTCGAACTCAGGTTGCAACGCTTGACCGCGCTCGGCCGCGAGGAAATCGCCGACGCCTTGAGCAAGCTTGCCGCCGAGATCGCCGATTATCTCGCCATCCTGCGTTCGCGCGCCCGGCTCTTTTCGATCATCAAGGAGGAAATGCTCGCGGTCAAAGCCGCCCATGCGACGCCGCGCCGGACCCTCATTCTCGACGATGCGGCGGGCGTCGAGGACGAGGATCTCATTCAACGCGAAGACATGGTCGTCACCGTGTCGCATCTTGGCTACGTCAAAAGGGTTCCGCTTGCCGCCTATCGGGCGCAAAGACGTGGCGGCAAGGGCCGTGCGGGGATGCAAACGCGCGACGCGGATTTCGTCGCGAGGCTGTTTGTCGCCTCGACCCATGCGCCAGTGCTGTTCTTTTCTTCGCGCGGACATGTCTACAAGGAAAAAGTCTGGCGGTTGCCGCTTTCGGCCCCGCAGGCGCGCGGCAAGGCGCTCGTCAATTTGCTGCCGCTCGACGAAGGCGAGCGGATCACCACGATCATGCCATTGCCGGAGGACGAGGCGGCGTGGACCACCCTCGATGTCATGTTTGCGACCACAAGCGGCAGCGTGCGGCGCAATAAGCTTTCCGATTTCGCCCAAGTCAACCGCGCCGGCAAAATCGCGATGCGGCTCGACGAAGGCGAGGGAATCGTCGATGTGCAGATATGCGGCGAGGCGGACGATGTTCTTTTGACGACCGCCAACGGACAATGCATCCGGTTTCCGGCGACCGAGGTGCGGGTTTTCAAGGGCCGCGATTCCATGGGCGTGCGCGGCGTCGCGCTCGGGCCCGGCGATCAGGTGATCGCGCTTGCCATTTTGCATCATATCGAGGCCGGTAGCGGCGAGCGTCTTGCTTATCTCAAGATGCGCCGCGCCGTTGCTGGCGACGTTTCGACCGAGGCCAACGGCGAAGCGGCTGGCGAGGAAGCGGGAGTTGAGGACGCGCCCGTGGCGTCGAACCTCGGACCGGACCGCTATGCCGAAATGTCCGCCGCCGAGCAAATCATTTTGACCGTTTCCGCGAATGGTTACGGCAAGAGGACTTCGTCCTACGAATACCGCATTACCGGCCGCGGCGGCAAGGGCATCGTCGCGATGGCGGTCAACCAGCGAAATGGCAAGCTCATTGCCTCGATGCCGGTCGAGGATGGCGACGAGATCGTGCTGGTGACAAACGGCGGCCAATTGATCCGCTGTCCGGTCGATGGCATTCGGGTTGCCGGACGCGGGACCCAGGGAGTCATCGTTTTCGATACCGACGCCGCCGAGCAGGTCGTCGCCGTCGAGCGGATCACGGAGGAGGATACTCCTCGTGGCGACGACGAAGAACCTCGCGCCGAGGGGCAAGGCGAAGAAGACGGCGGGTGAAGGCGGCGTCGCGCGGGTGGCCGCGGACGCGGGGCGGCGCCCGGCCCAGGACAAGAACGGTTCCGCGGGCCGCGGGTAGGAATTTTTCAGTTCAGTCGTGCCGTCTTGATTTTGTAGGCGCCGTCCCGGGCGCGCACGAGCATCTCGTCGACGTGCGGATGGCGAACTGGATCGCCGGAGGTATCGGCCATGAGGTTTTGCTCCGAGACATAGGCGACATATTCGGCCTCCGCGTTTTCGGCGAAGAGATGATAGAAAGGCTGATCCTTGCGCGGCCGGACCTCTTCGGGGATCGCCTGCCACCATGCCTCGGTATTCGCGAAGACCGGGTCCACGTCGTAGATGATCCCCCGGAAGGGAAATTTGCAGTGTTTGACCACCTGGCCTATGGCAAACTTCGCGGTGCTTTGTTTCATGATTTGGAAACCGCCCCAAAAGGCCGCCAGAACCGGCGGCGGCTGGCCAGCCCGGCGGCTAGCGGGAAGGGGAACCTGGATCACGGTGGGTATCTGCCGCCCGTTTCGATGTCAAATTGATGGCGGCGTCCGGGTACAAAATCGCTCCGGGGGCAACCACCGTGAATCTCGGCACTCCTTTGCTTGCAAAGCCCCCCAAGCCCTATGGCGGCTTGGCCTTACCGCCCTGAATGAAATCAAGCATCGCCGTATTCATCGCCGGCCAGCGCTTATGTGGCAGAGATGTTTGGCAATAGGTGACGCGTCGTCCTCCGGCACATCCCGAGAAGTCGCGGCAGCCATCGGCAAGCGCGCTAAGATCCGCCGGCGCGCAGGCCGCGCACCGGCCCCAATAGGCCGCGGCGCCGCGGCCGAAGTCCGGGAAGCGCTCATCGGTACGGCTGTGGACGATCAAAACAGCCGGAATTGACGGACATGCCATCGTAGCGAGGTCGTCGCCCGTGATGCCCGCGGCGCTTGCGACGATGCTGCGGGGCGCGGCGCCAGCTTTGCGGACGTAAGCGGGGATACCCTCGGCCATTAAGCCACCATCGGAGTGACCAAGATAAGCGATCGAAGCTTCATCGACACAGAAAAAGCTCGCGACGGCCGCGGCCACCTTCGCCTGCCGCGCTACCGCCGTCGGCGACAAGGTAAGGTAATCGCTGTAGGCGACAATGAAGCCACGCTGCGTAGCCTCGGTCGTCAAGTCGTAGAAGCTCTCGGATTGGCGCCGGGTAAATCCCGCCGGCGGGTAGACGACAAGCAGGGGATAGGCCCTAGTCGGATCATAATCGCTGGGTGTGCGCACGGCGATCGTAAGCCTGTCCGAGGTTTGCAAATTGTCGTCGAGATCCGCGCGACCTGTTCGGCTGCCGGGACTGCAAGCTGCGGCAATACCGGCATCCGGCCCGGCCCCGGCAACCTTGGGACGCGCGGGGCGCAAAAACACCAGAAGGACAAACGCCACGATCAGAACCGTTGCGATCAGCGCGGCTTTTTGGCGCGAAACGCGCATTCCCATAGTGCCACCTCCACGCCATCGCGACGGGCCAAATCGGCGATGTAAAGCGCAAGCACAGTCAAAACGGACGTTCGACCCGACCATGTCGGGCTCGCTCTGCTCGTACCCGCCGCGACACCGCCGATGCCCGCGAGATCCAGCTCTCGCTCCTCCGGCGTCCGCGCACATCTGAAGCGATCTATCAGAAATTCAAGGGGTAGCTTGGACCCAGCTCTTCTTCATCGGAGCCAGGTTACAACCAGAATGGAATCGGGATCCCGGGTAAGGTAAGTTCAAAACGACTGTTGCCTCTACCATTGGCGTTATCCAGCATTTTCCGGTCAGATTGAATCGAAGGGGATTTGCGAATCAGCGTGTATCTGGTTGAAGCCCAACGCTGGCACTTTAGGCCAGCACGCATGGCTAAAGCCCTTTCGAACGAACTTCGGCAGCGGGTCGTTGAGGGTCATTGATCCGGGGCTCCCCGCCGCCGGGCGGCGGAACGGCTCGGGGTCAGCGCGTCGCGCGCAATCCGATGGCTCGACCGGCTGAAGAAGAAGGCATCGTCGCGGCAAGCGTGCGGGCGGCGGCCGCAAGCCGGGCCGTATCGAAGTCGATGAGGCTTTCTTCCCTGGCAAGGCCGTCGGGGCGCGGACATCGAGCGCGTCTCCACGCAACCCGAATGCCGAAATTATTTCGCCGCCGCCAGATATCCAGATATGATGCAAATGTATTGGAAAATGCCTAGCTTGAACGGCGGCAGCGGAAGCTTTGATATGAAAGACAGCGCTGCCCGGTTTACCCATCGTTCCACTGATCATACCTCGGTAATCGCTCGAGAACCTATGGCCAGCTACGATTACGACAACCGCGGAAGACAAAGCCTTTAGCGCTATGATAGGGAAATCACGGGCGGTCCAATTTGCAACTAAGAAAGCGGTTGAAGTGGTCCAACCGCGCGGGTCCAATGCGCTCCACGCCACGGCCGTCGCGCGCATCGTGCGTTCAATCCTAGAATATTCACTACGATCTCTGATCGAGTGGTTCCAATAAGATGATTATAGATTCTCGATCGATTGATGATTCAGCGGCTTTCCAAACAGACCTCTGCATTGTTGGTGCGGGAGCGGCAGGAATTTCAATTGCTCTCGAATTTCTATCAAAATCGTACAATGTCATTCTTTTAGAAAGCGGGGGCATCCGTTCAGATCCCATGACGCAGTCCCTTTATGACGGGAAGAACGTGGGTCTATCCTACGACAGACTAAATGAAGCGCGAAGCCGGTATTTCGGGGGCAGCACCAATTGCTGGGGCGGCCATTGCCGGCCTCTCGATTCCCTAGACTTCGAGAAGCGCGATGGAGTTCCCAATAGCGGATGGCCATTCGGCAAGGAAGAATTGGATCGCTATTATGAACGCAGTCATTCGCTCTTGAAACTCGGGCCATTTGAATACGATGAGGGCAAATGGTCGCAAAAAATGGCGAAGGACGATTTATTTCTCTTCCCGCTCGATCGGCAGTGCCTACATAACGTCATCAGTCAAATCGCCCCCGAAGCCAAATTCGGAGACATTTACCGGGCACGGCTAAGTGAAGCAGACAATATAAAGGTGATGCTGTTCTCAAATGCGACCGAAATCCAAACGAACTACACAGCAACGAATGTAACAGGTGTGTGGGTCAAGACGCTTAACAGAAAGAGATTTACGATATCCGCAAGAATTATTGTGTTGGCAGCCGGTGGCATTGAGAATGCGCGCCTCCTGCTGCTTTCGAACCAAATTCAAAAGACGGGACTAGGCAATGGACGCGATCTCGTTGGACGCTATTTCATGGACCATCCGCGCATCCGCTCGGACATAGTGCGCATAAACGCCCAGCGGCATCATCGGCGGCTCTACGATGCCACAATGGTTCTCTCTCACGCCGCTTATTTTTCTGGAGAGGCTCGCATTTCGGCCCATGTCGCGCCGACCTCCGAGTGCCAACGGAAGTTATCAATACCAAATTCCCGAACCTACCTCGAAGCGCGCTACAAGAGTGGCATGTCCAAGGCGTATTTGGCGGTAAGAGCGATTTCGAGGCAGGTGAAAGGCCGTGCGCGTTTCGGATATCCATTCGGACAGATGGCGCGTGCGATTGTCCGAGCGGTGCCGACCATCGTCGTAAATGCTCCGCAAGCGATTATTGGCATTCTCGATGTACGTTTGAATCCAGGCTTCGTGAAACGGGATTTCGAACTTGAGACAGTCATAGAACCAATCCCAAACTATGACAGTCGAGTCACCCTCTCGTCGGCGCGCGATCAGCTTGGACTGAATAAAGTCGAGGTGGATTGGCAGTTAACCGACGGAGATAAGCTGCATTTCATCTTGCTCCGTAAACTGCTTATTGAGGAAATGACAAGGCAAGGCGTGCTTGAGTTCGCCAAGGAACCAGCGGATCCGGCGGAAATCTGGCCAAAAAACATTGTGGGCTGCTGGCATCACATGGGCACAACGCGGATGGACTCTGATCCGACGAAAGGTGTGGTCGATGCCAATTGCAGGGTGCACGGCATTTCCAATCTTTTCGTTGCCGGGAGTTCGGTATTTCCCACGGCGGGCAGCGACATGCCAACGATTACAATCGTGGCCCTGGCGTTGCGCCTGGCACGTGAGCTTAAAGCAAACTTGGGCCACGCTGGGGCGTAATCTATTAGCGTGTTCAAAAAAAAACATGCCCGAGCGCACCAAAGCCAATACGCCAAGACCAAACGGAAAGGCCGAACGCTTCGTGCCGACCTCCTTGCGGGAATGGATTAAGTCGATTCATTTGGGCGGGGCCGGAATTGGGCAACAGCCGGGTCGCACATCCATATCGGCTCTCGTCGGGGAACATGATCTTGATCGATGCTTGGCTATCACTACCGCTTGCGGCGTTGATTTTGACTTTGGCGGCCTTTTACACCACCTCCGCCTTAGTGCTAGTCCGCCTTTCGTTCGGCGCCCCGGTCGGACCATGGGTGCGAAGCTTCCGAGGAGTCGTGGCGCCGTACTTCGGCGCGATCGTCGCCATATTCAGCATTCTCACCGGCTTTCTCGCGAACGACGTCTGGGATCGCAACCGGCGCGCGGCGGCTACGGTCCGCGCGGAAGCCGCCAGTCTTACTTCCCTCCATGCCCTGGCCGCCGCCTTGGGTACGCCACACGTTGCGATTGATCGCGCCATCCAGGCCTATGCCATCGCCGTTATCGACATGGAATGGCCGCGCATGGCGTACGGCGAAGCGTCGCCCGAGGCGGAAGCGGCACAAGACGAATTGTTGCAAACCGTCGCGCAATCGGACATTGCGCCAGGCAACGCGGCGCTCAACCGCCTCTTGCTTGAGACCGCCGTGAAAATCAGGGAAGCGCGCGGCGAACGGCTGGCGTTCAGCTCCGACTTTTCAGAAAACTTCAAGTGGGCCGGCGTTCTTTTGATGGCCGTGATGTCGCAGATCAGCCTTGCCGCGGTGCAACTCGACGAGGCGCGGGCCCAAATCGCCGCCATGGTCATTTTCACCGCCAGCATCATCCTCGTGATCGGCTTGATCGCGGCCCACGAAGGCCCATTCCAACCGCCGCTTGGCATCAAGCCGGCCCCGATCGCCAAGCTTCTCGACCTCGTGCCGGATGGGTAAGGTCTCGCCGGATCGCTGGCGCCGGCGAGCCGATTACCCGACCGATAGTCTTTCCGTGGCGTGCCAGTTGGTTGGTTCTTAGGTTCCGATTGGCTGCATCCTTTGACGCCGATGCGCGGCCGATGTTGGGTGTAATGGTGGCGGAAAGGCAAAGAGTGCCGCGGGCCGTTCGGATGAATGGTCGTGGATTTGGCGTAGCCCTCCGCTGTCCATGATCTCCGCCATCGCTTGACAAGCGATAGCTCCGCCAACAGGTTTCGCCTGCTGGAATATTTGGCCGGCTTAGCGCCGGGGCGGAAATAGCCGTGCTTGTCGATTTGCTTGACGGACGTTGTCCGGAGATGCGGCGTCCTGCTCGCCGACGCGGACCCGTTGAATGACGTATCCGAATAAGTCGATTCGTTCGGGAAGGGCCAAAATTGGGCAACGGCCGGTCGCACATCCAAGCGATTTGACAGGCACCCGTCGGCGGCTTCATCTTGATCGAATCAGTCTACCTCGCGTAAGTCTCAATCTTCACGAGTTCTTTGCGGCCAGCGTCCATGCGAGACACGAGGGACCGGCCTAAAGGGATTGCCGTACTCAAACTCGCCCACTCCCCAAAAAGTGAGGATGCAAAATTCGTGAGCTCCAAGGCGGAATGGGGGTCAAGCAATGGGCGGCAATCTAAATCAATGGCCGAGCGAAATACGGCTGAGGGAGAACGGCTGTATCCTTAGCGTCAGTTTCGAGAGCGGCGAAACTTACGATCTTTCCGCCGAATATTTGCGGGTCATGAGTCCCAGCGCGGAAGTCCAGGGCCACCGGCGGGAAGACCACTTGACCATCGGCGGCAAGCGGCACTGCAGCGTGACCGGAATCGAGCCGGTCGGCACCTATGCGGTGCGGCTGATCTTCGACGATTTGCACTCGACGGGCATCTTCACCTGGGACTATCTCCACGAGCTCGGCTCGCGCCATGCCGAGAAATGGGCTCTCTACGAGGCGGAGCTCAAAACCAAGGGGCTGAGCCGCGACCGGGCGGGACAGGCGTGACTGAGTATCCCCGTCAAACCTTGGACAATGAACCGGCGGGGGCGTGTCGAGACTTGGCGTTCGTCTTTACCCATTCCGGAAGGAGCGAAGACGTGATGCGAAGGCGCTCGCCTCTCCTGCCGCGCCGCGATCCCGCGCTGTCTGCCGAGCCTCCCGGCCTTGCCATGCGATGGAAAACCACCGCACTTGCGTCATCCATAATACCATAGCGGATTTTGGGAATAATTCCGAGCTTTGATGGTGCAAGAGTGATATGTTTTACCGGCGAACCACAGACAAGAATAGGAAATTGAGATCGGCGTAGTCTGGCCGCGTTTACGCAAGTAAAAATTGACGGCCTGCGGCGCGGTCCCCGGAGGCATGAGAGAGCGACGTGAAACTCCGGGTCGGTTATGAACTGCATTACGAGTTCCTGCAGCCAACTCCGCTGATCGCAATGCTCAACGTCCATTTCTCGCGCATTGCGGATCTCGCGGCGCCGGATCACATCGTCGTCAGCCCCTCGGTTCCGATTTCTTGCTACCGCGATGGTTTTGGCAATTGGTGCAGCCGGATTCTTGCCCCGGCGGGCCAAATGATCCTATCCACTGACGCTGTCGTGACAGATTCCGGTCTGCCTGATGAAGTCGTGCTGGACGCGACCCAAATCGCGGTGGAGAATCTTCCCGAAGAGTCGATCGTCTTCCTTCTCGCGAGCCGTTTTTGCGATAGCGACCGGTTGTTGGATCTGGCCTGGACTTTGTTTGGTGGGACGCCGCCGGGCTGGGTGCGCGTCCAGGCAATCTGCGATTTCGTAAATCAGCGCATTAATTTCGGCTACGAGCACGCCCGGGTGACAAGGACGGCGTCGGAAGCCTATCAGGAAGGTCGCGGGGTCTGTCGCGACTATGCGCATCTGGCGGTCGCGTTCTGCCGGGCCTTGAACATTCCGGCCCGCTACTGCACCGGATATCTAGGCGACGTCGGTACCTTGCCACCCTTTCCGCCGGGCGATTTCGCGGCCTGGTTCGAGGTCTATCTTGGCGGTCGATGGTATACTTTTGACGCGAGGAACAACGTGCCGCGCATCGGCAGGGTTTTGCTGGCGCGGGGACGCGACGCGGCCGATGTCGCGATCACAACAACCTTCGGCCCCAATACGCTGACGGGCTTTCGGGTCTGGACGGACGAGATTATCGAGGGGCCGGCATAGCGGTCCTTCTGGGTCCCGCCGAGGCAACATTGCATGCAAACGGAATCGACTCCCTCGCTCCCGCCCGGATAACATGCGTTAGGCTTACGACACAACAACCGAAGAGTTCTTATGCCAGATCCCATAATTTTTTCGCTTCATCCGATCGGATTTGTTCGTTCATCGCTTAAACTTCGCGCTGACGCGCCCAAATTCGGCAACGAAGGAGCGCCTGACGCTTGGCTCGAAGTGAGCTCGACAGTTACGGAAGGATTGCAGGGTATTGCAGTTGGCGACGAGATCATATTGCTCACATGGTTTCATAAGTCTCGTCGCGACATCCTGAAACTTCACCCCCGTTGGGACAAGAGCTTGCCGCTTTCGGGCGTTTTTGCTACCCGATCTCCGGACCGCCCGAACCCAATCGGTTTGCATCGAGTGACAGTCCTCGAAATCGCTGGGAGCCAACTAAAAGTTGGGCCACTAGAAGCAATTGATGGGACGCCAGTTGTTGACATCAAACCAGTGGTTGCACGATCAAGAGATCAGATTCGCGGCACCGGTTTCGTTGGTATTCCTGACGATGCATAAGCCTAATAGGGCGACGCTAACGATATCGTGATTCGGCTCGCGCCTATTTTTTAAGCCGGCGCAGCCACAGCCGGGCCTGCGCGCGCACGTTCTTGGGCGCGGTGCCGCCAAAACTGGTCCGGCTGCGTACCGAGTTTTCGACGCCGAGCACGGCGAAAACCTCCTCGCTGATTTGCGGCTCGACCGACCGCATTTCGGCGAGAGACAGCTTTTCAAGGCCTTTTTTCTGCGCGGCGGCGATCGCAACGAGGCGCCCGGTGACATGGTGCGCCTCACGGAAAGGAAGGTTCAGCGTCCGCGCCAGCCAATCGGCGAGATCGGTCGCGGTCGCATAGCCCAAACTCGCTGCGGCCTTCATGCGCTTTGGATCGGGGGTAAGATCGCCAACCATCCCGGTCATGGCTTCTAGGCACAGCGAAAGCGAATCCAGCGCGTCAAATGTGCCTTCCTTGTCTTCCTGCAAATCCTTGGAATAGGCGAGCGGCAGGCCCTTCATCACGATAAGGAGGGCGTTGAGCGCGCCTATGATCCGGCCGGCCTTGGCCCGTATCAGTTCCGCCGCGTCGGGATTGCGCTTTTGCGGCATGATCGACGAGCCCGTCGAAAATTTGTCCGACAAAGACACGAAGCCGAATTGCGGCGTTGCCCAGAGCACGATCTCCTCGGCAAGGCGCGACAAATGAATGGCGCAGATCGCGGCACCGCTCAATGTTTCCAATACGAAATCGCGATCGGCCACGCTGTCGAGCGAATTCGCCGTCGGCCGGTCGAACCCGAGCGCTTTTGCGGTAATCGCCCGGTCGATCGGAAACGAGGTCCCAGCCAGTGCCGCGGCGCCGAGCGGCGATTCATTGAGGCGAGCGCCGGCATCGCGCAGTCTTGAACGGTCCCGCGCGAACATCTCCACATAGGCCAAAAGATGATGGCCGAAGGTGACAGGCTGCGCCGGTTGCATGTGGGTAAACCCCGGCATCACGCTTGCCGCATGGGCGAGCGCCTTTTCGGCAAGTGCCCATTGCAGGCCGCGCAACTGTTGACCCAGCGCGTCGATGGTGTCGCGAACCCAGAGGCGAAAATCAAGCGCGACCTGATCGTTGCGCGAGCGCGCCGTGTGCAGCCGCCCGGCCGTTGGTCCGATAAGCTCCGTAAGCCTTGCCTCGATATTCATATGAATATCTTCGAGCGCGCGCGAAAAATTGAACGATCCAGCCTCGATTTCGCGGGCGATCTCGTCTAAGCCCTTGCTGATCGCTTGCGCGTCCGCGGGCTCCAATATCAAGGTTTCCGCCAGCATGGCGACATGCGCCTTGGAACCTTCTATATCTTGGCGGGCGAGCCGAAAATCGAAACCGATCGAGGCATTAATTTCTTCCATGATGGCGCCCGGGCCGCGCGCGAACCGGCCGCCCCACATTTTGTTGGTCATCTTCTCGCGCTCGTCAAAAAACCGATGTCCATATGACCCAAAAAGATTCCAAAAGGGAGCGCGCTCCCCTTGTTTCGCGCGGGGCCGGGTTCGCGGCGGCGGCCTTGGCCTGTGTGATGGCGGCTTTTGTCCTATACGGGATCAAGACGCCGGGCGGCAAGGAAACCCCCGAAACCCCGGTCTGTCCCGGCGCGGCTTTGATGGCGGCGCGGTTAAAGCCGCTCGTGCATGGCGAGATCGCGGCCCTGACCATTGCAACTGAGCCCAGGCCAGTTCCAGAGCTCAGTTTCAATACGCCGGAAGGGACGAAAGCGAGTCTGGCCGATTTCAAGGGGCGCACGGTCCTGCTCAACCTTTGGGCGACCTGGTGCGTGCCGTGCCGCCAGGAAATGCCCGCGCTCGACCGCGTGCAAGGCATCCTCGGCTCGAAGGATTTTTCGGTGGTGGCGGTGAATATCGATACCACGCGGCTCGACCGGCCGCAGGCTTTTTTGCACGAGATCGGCGTCAAGAATCTCAAGCTTTATACCGATAGCACAACGGCGGCTTTTCAAACCTTGAAGCAGGCGGGCAAGGTTTTGGGGCTGCCGGCGACGATTCTCGTCGGCAAAGATGGCTGCGAAATCGGCACCATGGCCGGGCCTGCGCAATGGGATTCGGAGGACGCGTTGGCTCTGCTGAACGCCATTCAGAGTTGATCAACTTCGCGGTGCGCCGCGCCAGCGAAGAGCGGCTGAGCTTTCCGGCACAGGCCATGCCTTCGCCGATCGTGCTCTCGTGGTCGGCACTGGATGGGCCTGATAGAGTCCCTAACGCCGCGAGGGTTCGCGGGCTTTCAGTCGCGCCGCCACTTCCTCGTCGGTCAGGCGTGCGTCGTAAATCGACCGCGGTTCGATGGTGCGCGAGACCAGCGTGGCGGTGACCACCGCCAGCAGGAGCGGCACGATGAGCGATCGGGCGCGCCCGGTCAGCTCCATCATCAGCACCACCGCCGAGATCGGTCCTTGCGTCGTGGCCGCCAGCACGGCCGCGGCGCCCACCACGGCGAACGCTCCCGCGGGCACGCCAGGCGCGAACCACGACCAGGCATGGCCCAGCACTCCACCCAGTAGCGCCCCCATCGCAAGGGAGGGGGTGAATAGTCCGCCCGGCGCGCCGCTGCCCAGGCACAGGACGGTCGCGGCGGGCTTGAGCACCAACAGCACGAGCAGCAACGCGAACGGTATTTGGTCCGTGAACACCAGCTCGGCTATATCCTTGCCGTTGCCGAGCAACTGCGGAAACCAGATCGAGACCAGGCCGAGCAGTCCCAGCGCCAGCGCGGGTGCGAGCAAACGTTGCCATCCCGTTGGTTTGTTGCGGTTGGCCCAGGCGATCACCCGCACGAAGCCTACCGAGACGAGGCCCGCGACTGGCCCGACCAGCAACGCCCAGATGACCATCGAGACCGAGCCGGGATAGTCCGGGATCGGATAGGTTGGCGCATCGGGGAGGACCAGCCACGAAACCGCGGTGGCGATGAGCGAGGCCAGCAGCGCCGGCAGCACCAGCCGCAACGAAAGCACTCCACGCAGCACTTCGAGGGCGAACAGCGCGCCGCCGAGCGGAACGCCGTAGGCCGCCGCCATTCCGGCGCCAGCGCCGCAGGCCACCAGCAGCCGGCGTTGCTCGTCGGACAGGCGGCCCCTGTCCGACAACGCATCGGCAATTACCGCCCCCGCTTGCTTGGGCGCGCCCTCGCGCCCCAGAGAGGCGCCCATGCCGACGATGACGATCGACAGCACGGCGCTGCCCAGGGCGCGCAGGCGCTGCAACCGTCCGGCGGAAAACCATATTGCCGCGGTGATGTCGATGCTGTTGCCGCTGGATAGGCGTCCCAGTACGATCTGCCCCGCACCGGTTATCGCCCCTGCTCCCAGCAACACCAGAATATGCCGCCAAGCTCCGGCCCGCGCCGCCGCGTCCAGCAACGTGCCGGGACCAGGCCACGCCAGATGCTGCACCACCTGCAACAGGAGCATCAGCGCCGCCGCGCTGATGCCGGTAGCGACGCCGGTCAGCAGCACGGCCAGCCAAAAGCCTACCGCGCCGGGCTGCGCGAGCGTGGCAGGCACACCGTCGCGGTCAGAGGCTGGCGCCTGCGATTGTCCCAAACCGTTTCACCGCCTCGTATGATTGCTGAGAGTGATGGTGGCCAGTCACACAAAATGCAACGTACGAGGCGTTGCGCCGGCCGCCGGCACAACGCCTCGATGCGTAGGAGACCAGCCGAATGGAACATACCCCGTTGTCCCGAGCGTTAGCAAACTGATCACGGGCCCACCGGGCAACGAAGAATTGGCATCAAGCCGACGATCCACTTCCGGCGCTCAAAAGCCTGGGGCACCCTTCATGATCTCGTCGGCGGTCTTTTTTTGCGCCTGGTTGAGAATTGCGTAAAGTGGCCGGACCGCCGCCTCCATCGCGCGTAACGATTCGAGCCGCGCGGCCAAACGGACGGCCATCATCTCGAGCGATTCGGGCAGGCTGGCGGACATCATCATCGAGTGGGTCTGTTCGTTTTCCATCGACTTGCAAAGGCGCGCATTTTTTTCCTTATCGGCGCGGAAGGCGTCGGCGAAAACATTCCATTGCGCGGTCTGCGCCTCGGTGATCTTGAGTTCGGTTTTGAGATAGGCGAGTTGACCATCGATGTGCTCGTCCGTCCGGCACATCGCCTCCCGTTCTGGCATCCCCCGCCCGCCCATCGCGGGGCCCATCGCTCCCGGCATGTTCTGCTCTTGGGCGACGGCTACACTAAAACCGGCCGCCACCCACACGATCGCGGCAATCGCAGGCATTCCTATTCGTGCCATAACGATCGACCGCATGACGATCTCCACTCCCTTCCGGCTGCCCGTACCTTAAACATTGGCGAGAAGGAGTTGTCGTGCCAGGCTCACCATATCGGCACTCCGTAGACAGGATAGACAGCGTTATATGCGGAATAATCATTTCCGTAGTAGGGATAACCATAGCTATAATCGTAGGGGTAATCCCAGCTGAAAGCTGCGTTGTCGAGGGCGCCAATGCTCGCTAGGGTTAGCCCGAGGCCAAAACCGGGCCACCAGCTGCCCCAGCCCCAGCCGGGCCAGCCCCAACCGCCCCAGCCCCAGCCGGGCCAGCCCCAACCGCCCCAGCCCCAGCCGCCCCAGCCCCAGCCGTGCCCCCAGCCGCCCCAGCCCCAGCCGTGCCCCCAGCCATTTCCCCAGCCCCCGCCGCGGCCCCAGCCATTTCCCCAGCCTCCGCCGCGGCCCCAGCCATTTCCCCAGCCTCCGCCGCGGCCCCATCCATTTCCCCAGCCTCCGCCGCGGCCCCAGTCGACGTGACTGGCATGCAAGGCCGCCATGCTGGCCGCGCCCGCGTGCATTCCGCTCGGTCCGCCATTTAAGCCTCGCCCTGGGTGGAGGCCAGCCATCCCACCAGAGACAGCCGCGCCAGTGCGGACGCCAGTTGCGCCACCGCGGAAGCCAGCCATGCCGCCGTGTGAGCCTGGCGCGTGCTGGAAGTGAGAGAAGCCGCCGCGGTTGCCCACGACGCCACCGCGATACCCTCCGAAGCCGCGATAGCCTCCAAAGCCACCACGGTAGCCGCCGCCATGCACCCCGCCAAAGTTCCCGAATCCGCGCCCGCCGCCAAAGCCGCCAAACCCACCACGGTAGCCACCGCCGCCACGCCCGCCGCCAAAGCCCCCGAATCCACGCCCGCCGCCAAAGCCGCCAAAGTGACCGCCACCACCGCCAAAGTGGCCACCACCGCCGCCACCGCCATGGAAACCGCCGAAACCGAACGCCGATTCGGGAGCGCTCAAGCTCAATCCTAGGCCAAGGACCACGGCGCATAGGAACACATAAATGCGTTCCAGCAAACGTTTCCTTCGAGGAGAAAAAACAGCAGCTACGGAAAGCTTCAGAAGCGCGCCTTCGCGCAAAATAGGGCGCCCGGCGCCACCCTGCGCTTGGGAACTCAATCCCGCCACTGCAGCATAGGTTTTGCTTTCCGCCGGCCCAGGCTTAAAGGTGCTGTCACCGGTTGCCATTTGAGATCATGCCTCCCGTCAGACGCTTTTGCCGGCATTGAGCGTAGCACGCGCCGCGAAAATCAGGCCTTGGTTGGCTGCTTACACGCGATCCCCTTGTCCGCCAGATGCGCAGCAAGTTCGCCCGATTGGAACATTTCCCGGACAATGTCGCAGCCGCCGATGAATTCGCCCTTGACGTAAAGCTGAGGGATCGTCGGCCAGTCGGAAAATTCCTTGATCCCTTGCCGAATCTCGTCGCTTGCGAGGCAGTCCACAGGTTCGTAGGAGACCCCCAGGGAATGCAGGATCTGGACGACTCGGCCCGAAAATCCGCATTGCGGAAAGTCCGGTGTTCCTTTCATAAACAAGACAACGTCATTGTTGTCGATCGTCGCCTGAATCTCATCCTTGATAGGCATTGGCCTGGTCCTTTCAAATAACGGTCTTCTCACGGAAAGATGTGGCGCAGCTTACTTCGGCGCAAGGGTTTGAAGCTGCAGGGCGTGCAGGGCGCCGCCCATGGTTTCGCCCAGCGCCTTATAGACGAGCTGATGCTGCTGGAGCTTGGATTTTCCCGCAAATTCAGAGGAAACGACGACCGCCGCATAATGGTTGTCGTCGCCGGCAAGGTCGGTGATTTCGACCTTGGCGTCCGGAATGCCCTGCTTGATCAGGCGCGCGATTTCCGATGATGGCATGGGCATCGTGGTGCTTTCCTCATTCCTCTTCGTCGTGCGCGTCAACGATTCGCCCCGGCCATGTAGCCCGGAAGCCACCCTTCATGGGCTCGCATTAGGTCACCCAGCAATATGGCAGTGCGCCCGCCAAGGGTCAACGTATCGCCGCCGGTCACGCCGATGATTTCACAGGCCACGCCCGCGGTTTCCGCCGCATCCTGGATCGCCGCCGCGTTTTCGGGCACCGTGGTGACGATATACCTGGCCTGATCCTCGCCAAAGAGAAAGCCAAGCTCCGGGAGCGACGGCGAAACCTCGATCAGAGCACCAACTGCGCCCGCCATCGCCATCTCGGCGAGCGCCACCGCAAAACCGCCATCCGAGACGTCGTGCACGGCGGTCACCGCGTCGCTTTCGATGAGACCCCGGACAAAATCGCCATTGCGCCTTTCCGCCGCGAGATCGACTGGGGGCGGCGCGCCGTCCTCGCGGCCGCAAATCTCGCGCAGATAGAGGGACTGGCCGAGCCAGCCTGCAGTCTTTCCAATCAAGAGAATTTTCTCGCCCGGCCGCTTGAACGCTAACGTCGCGGTCTGGCGCACATCTTTGACGAGGCCGACGCCGCCGATCGCTGGGGTGGGGAGGATCGCCCGGCCGCTGCTTTCGTTGTAGAGCGACACATTGCCCGAAACGACGGGAAAATCGAGCGCGCGGCAGGCTTCGCCGATCCCCTCGATAGAGCCCACAAGCTGGCCCATGATCTCCGGCTTTTCCGGATTGCCGAAATTGAGATTGTCGGTGATGGCGCGGGGCATGCTGCCCACGGCGGTAAGGTTGCGCCAGGCTTCGGCGACGGCCTGTTTCGCCCCTTCGTATGGATCGGCCTCGCAGTAGCGCTGCGTCACATCTGCGGTGAGCGCCAAGCCCTTGGGGCCATCGCCAATCCTAATCACCGCCGCGTCGCCGCCCGGCGCCTGCACGGTATTGCCAAGGATCAAATGGTCGTATTGCTCAAAAATCCAGCGTTTGGAACAAAGATCGGGAGACGCTAAGAGGCGAGCCAACGCCTCGGCATTGGAGATCGGCACGGCAACGGCGGCCGGATCAATTGGCGCCCGTTTGGGCGTCGCGACATGCGGGCGATCATAGAGGGGTGCCGCATCGCCAAGCTCCTTGATCGGCAGATCGGCTTTGAGCACGCCGTGATGCGTGACGGTGAATCGCAGCGTGTCCGTGGTCTCGCCTACAACCGCGAAATCGAGGCCCCATTTGCAAAAGACCGCCTTCGCCTCGACTTCCTTGGAGGGATCGAGCACCATCAGCATCCGTTCCTGGCTTTCCGACAGCAGCATCTCGTAAGCGGACATGCCGGCCTCGCGGCAGGGCACGAAATCGAGGTCGAGCGCGATTCCGAGATTGCCCTTGGCGCCCATTTCCACGCTCGAAGAGGTGAGGCCAGCGGCGCCCATGTCCTGGATCGCGATGACCGCGCCGGTTTGCATCAATTCAAGGCAGGCTTCGAGCAAGAGCTTTTCGGTGAAAGGATCGCCGACCTGCACCGTTGGACGCTTTTCCTCAGCATTGGCCTCGAATGCGGCCGATGCCATGGTCGCGCCATGGATTCCGTCGCGGCCGGTTTTCGAGCCGAGATAGACGATCTTGTTGCCGATCCCGCTCGCCTTGGCGTAGAAAATCCCGTTGGTCTTGGCGATGCCCACTGCCATCGCGTTGACGAGAATATTGCCGTTAAAACTCTTGTCGAAATTCGTCGAACCGCCGACCGTCGGCACCCCAAAGCTGTTACCATAGGCGCCGATCCCCGCGACGACGCCCGCCACCAGATGCCGCGTGCGCGGATTCTTCGGCGAGCCGAAACGGAGAAGGTTCAAGCACGCAATGGGCCGCGCGCCCATGGTAAAAACATCGCGCAAAATTCCGCCAACGCCCGTGGCGGCGCCCTGAAACGGCTCGATGAAGGAGGGGTGGTTGTGGCTCTCCATCTTGAAGACGCAGGCCTGCCCATCGCCGATGTCGATGACACCAGCGTTTTCGCCTGGCCCCTGGATGACCCAAGGCGCCTTGGTGGGGAGCTTACGCAAATGAATCCGCGACGATTTGTAAGAGCAATGCTCGTTCCACATCGCCGAGAAGATACCGAGCTCGGTAAATGTCGGCGTCCGGCCGATAAGGGCGAGGACGCGGGCATATTCGTCCGGTGTCAGGCCGTGCGCGGCAACGAGTTCGGGGGTGATTTTGGGTTCGCTTTGGGTCACGTTTGTAATCCGCAAATGTAAACAGGTATTCTCCTCAACCTGCCGAAGTATTTGACCATGCATTTCCTCCAAGCCTGAAACATACAAAAATGTTATCGGCAAAGTAAAGCGGTGTGGATCTGGGCAAGGACAGCGATTGGAATGGGCTACTTTCCAAGGCTGTTCACTTCGCGAAATCAGGCGAAACGCGCGGGATTTCCGGTAAGATGCGAGCCTCGCAAACTCCCGAAACGCGTTCTTGCCTCCGGCCCTGGTCAGTTGGCGCATTTGTTGTCAAGCAGTGCTTCCGCGCTTAAAATGTTCCTCGGCGACGCATGGGAATCGTTGGTCAAAAGATAGAAACCCGTCCTGCCGTCACCAAATGTTGCTCCGATTACAGCCAGTGTTTGGCTTCCCATGGAAAACTTGCCAGACGGAAGGCCGCGCGCGAGCAACTTGAAGGGATCCACGTGGGCCAAACTATTCGTTTCTATTTTCATTGCCGCAATTCTGTGCCCGAGAAGTGGCGAGCGAAGGGAAGACCAGGCTCCGTAGATCTGCGCTTGGTGGCGCCTTAGGAAATCAGCGACCGCCGGGGCGACGCAGGCGACATGAATATGCAGCTGATCCTGGCTGCGACTGCCCGCCGAATTAATTGCCATCACGATCTTGTCGCGCGGCAGCCGGCGGCCCGTCCCTTCCTCGACGAACCGGCGGGCGTCCCACGCTGCCTCCCAGTAGTTCGGCGCGTTTTCGCTCAGCAACGTCGGACTTTCGATGCCGAAGATGCGCGTTGTTGGAACGACGATTACATGCATAGCGCTCGAAGGCGTTTGGAGCACGACAAAGCCTCGATCGAGACCGTTGGCGATGTTGACCTCGGCGCAAGGAAACGCCACACCGATGCTTTCGTAGGCTGGCAAACAGAGGTCATGCACGACGGCCCACAACTCGCTCCGGTCGGCTGCTGAGACAGAATTCGGTAGACCCGCGACCGTGGCGACGATCAGGCCAATGGTTGCAGCGAAAGTGGTGACCTTGTGCAAAAAGGACCTCGTCCGAAACGCTGCATGTCGCCGGATTAAAGCAGAACCGATTTGGCTTTTCACCTGCCGCACCCGTTCCTAGAGATGGGGTGAATAAGCACCAAGGCGTACCCCAATTCCAAGAGGGTAGAGAAGCTAGTCGCCTGGCCCCCGCGCCGATATACAAGCATCACCGCTGAATCTCCTGGCCGACAACGCAACTGTGGAGTTCGGCGACGCGGTACATCCAACTCATGCCGCGCGGGCAGCTGGGGGCCGGGCCATGAGAAACCCGCGACGTTGCGAACGTGCGGGTGCCGGCGCATCGCGGCGCGATCGAAATGGAAACCGGGCGAACCCAGATGATCAGTGTCCCGATCGTCGATGCTAACATGCGCAGCAACATCACGGAAGATGTCATACTTCGACATCTTCAAGGGCACGAACCTGCCGGTTCAAGGGCACGACCCTGGCGGCGTCGGCAGGTAGTTATTCAGTTCCTTGGCGAGCATCCGCAAATCCTGCCACGCCAACCTCTTGTGCGCCGGCTGACGCAAGAGAAAAGCGGGATGCAGCATGGCGAGCGCCCGGATTTCCTTATTAGCCGCCGGATAGGCGAACCAGCGACCGCGCATGCGCATGACGCCCTCCTTCGCCCCAAGGAGAGTGTGCGCCGACGCCGCGCCGAGGCAGACCAAAATTTTGGGGTCCACGAACTCGATTTGGCGGCGGGTGAACGGCAAGCACGCCGCCGTTTCAAGCGGCGTCGGGGTGCGGTTTCCCGGCGGCCGCCAGGGCACGACATTGGCGATATAAACTTTTCCGCGGTCGAGCCCGATCGAGGCCAGCATCTTGTCGAGCAATTGGCCAGCGCGGCCGACGAAAGGCACGCCCTCGCGGTCCTCGTCGGCGCCGGGCGCCTCGCCAATGAACATAATCTCCGCGCTGGGATTGCCATCGCCGAAAACGAGCCGGGTCGCGGTTGCCTTCAGGCCGCAGCCTTCGAAGCGCGACAGCCGTTCGCGGAGATCGTCGAGGCTTTGGGCTGCGGTGGCCTGGTCCCACGCGCTTGCCGCGATGGCCTCGGGGGGAAGGGTCGCGCCGGGCTCCCGCATGACGCGGCGGATGACTTCGATCGTCTCTGGTGGCGCGGCGGAGACGCTGCGCGTTTCCGTGCTGACGCAAATGTTGGCGCGACTTTCGGCGAAGCGGTCGTGCGGAGCATCGTCGACGGCGACATCGACGCCCATCTCCGCGTACCAGCGCAGCAGTCCGGTCAATCTTCCAGCCATGCTCGGAACCCGCTCAAGATTAGTCCGCGAAACTTTGCGTCCGTCCCGCGGAAATGTCTTCAATCCATGCTGGAAACAGGCTGCGGGGTTGCCCTTTGGCAGACGCTATCCTAGCTCGCATTGAAGTCTAAAGCTCTATCGTATACAAGAATCGTCCGCCTTATCATGTTTGGGTCCGGCTCCGTGACTCCCTTTAGCCGGTTGGCGCGCAGGCTGTTGATCCCAAATCGTCACCCAATCTTCAGATTTTAGGGACGTTAACGAGGACGAGGCATGGGACTTTCTTTTAGCGGAATTCCGGCCACGCGGGGACCAAAAAAACCACCATGACCGAGGCAGGAATTAAGTTGCCGCCACGCGAAAGCATGGATTTCGATGTCGTGATCGTTGGCGCCGGCCCCGCCGGCCTTGCCGCCGCGATCCGTCTCAAGCAGCTTAAGCCGGAAGTTTCAGTCGTAGTCGTCGAAAAAGGCGCCGAACTCGGCGCCCATATTTTGTCCGGCGCGGTCGTCGATCCATGTGCCCTCGACAAGCTCCTCCCCGGTTGGCGGGAGGATCAAGACCGGCCGCTGACAACCGAGGTGGCGGCCGACCGGTTTTATGTGCTCGGCCCGAAGAGGGCGTTCCGGCTGCCCAACTTCATAATGCCGCGCCTTATGAATAATCATGGCAATTTCATCGGCTCGCTTGGCAATGTCGTGCGCTATCTAGGCAAGCGAGCGGAGGCCTTTGGCGTCGATATTTTTCCAGGCTTCGCGGGCGCCGAGGTGCTTTATGGTGGCCTCGGCGAAGTTCTGGGCATTGCCACGGGAGACATGGGAATTGCCCACGACGGCGCGCTCAAAAGCGGCTTTGCGCGGGGCATTGAGCTTCGCGGCAAATATACCCTGATCGGCGAGGGCGCGCGCGGATCGCTCGCCAAGGAACTTATCGCAAAGTTCGGCCTCGACAAGACTCGCGAGCCGCAAAAATTCGGCATTGGCTTGAAGGAGCTTTGGCGGATCGATCCCGCTTTGCACCGGCCGGGCCTCGTCCAGCACACTTTTGGCTGGCCGCTCGATGATCGAACAGGCGGCGGCTCGTTCATTTACCATTTCGAAGACGGGATCGTCTCCGTTGGCTTCGTGGTTCACTTGAACTATTGGAACCCGACGCTCTCCCCATTTGACGAATTTCAACGATTCAAGACTCACCCCATGATCGCGCCTTTGTTGCTAGGAGGCGTGCGGATTTCATTCGGCGCAAGGGCCATCACCGAAGGCGGCTGGCAATCGGTACCAAAACTCGTCTTTCCGGGCGGCGCGCTTATCGGCTGCGCGGCGGGGTTTATGAATGTTCCGCGCATAAAGGGGTCGCATAATGCGATGCTTTCGGGAATGCTCGCGGCCGAGCATGTGGTTGCCGCGCTAGAGGCGGGGCGCGCCCATGACGAAGTCAATTCTTATGAAGAGGCGTGGCGCGGATCCACCGTCGGCCGCGACCTTTACAAGGTCCGCAACGTCAAGCCGCTGTGGTCGAAATTCGGCACCGGGGCCGGCATTGTCCTCGGCGGCCTCGACATGTGGGTGAATGAAATTTTTGGCGCCTCGCCGCTCGGCACACTCCAGCACGGCAAACCGGATTACGCGAGCCTGAAACCGCTCGCCGAGGTGACGCCGATCGAATACCCAAAGCCGGATGGGAGGCTCACTTTCGACCGGCTCTCGTCGGTTTATGTTTCAAACACCAATCATGAGGAAGACCAGCCGTGTCATTTGCACGTGCAGGATCCATCGATTCCGGTTGCGAGAAATCTGCCCGAATATGGCGAACCGGCGCGGCTCTATTGCCCCGCCGCCGTCTATGAAGTGGTCTATGCCAATGAGGCGGAAAAGCGCGATCCGCAGTTTGTGATCAACGCGCAAAATTGCGTCCATTGCAAGACATGCGACATCAAGGACCCGGCGCAAAACATCGATTGGGTGCCGCCCGAGGGCGGTGGCGGCCCGAATTATCCGAATATGTAAACGCTTGTTGCAAAAGCCTCGCTCTTGCATGCTTGCCCTCGCGGCGCAATTGAGCATGATTGTTTCAAGTTGAAACGATCATGCTCTTCAATCTCTTGTTGGGCATGATCGTATCCGGAAAGTCAGCGACTTTTCGGGATCATGATCGAGGCAGATTTCACCATGGGTTTCAAATGCGGCATCGTTGGTTTGCCCAACGTCGGCAAATCGACGATCTTCAACGCGCTGACGCAGACGGCCGCCGCGCAGGCGGCGAATTATCCCTTTTGCACCATCGAGCCGAATGTCGGCGACGTCGCGGTGCCCGACCCACGGCTCGAAAAACTCGCGAAAATCGCCGGATCGAAGGAAATCATTCCAACAAGGCTCACTTTCGTCGACATCGCGGGCCTCGTGCGCGGCGCATCAAAAGGCGAAGGGCTTGGCAATCAGTTCTTGGCTACCATCCGCGAGTGCGATGCAATCGCCCATGTCGTGCGCTGCTTCGCGGATAACGACGTTACCCATGTCGAAGACAAGATCGCGCCGCTCGACGATATCGAGACGGTCGCGACCGAATTGATGCTCGCCGATCTCGAAAGCCTGGAAAGGCGCGCGGCCGGTTTGGAAAAGAAAGCCAAGGGCGGCGACAAAGAGGCCAAGGAGGCACTTCGGCTTGCGGGGCGCTGTCTTGTGCTTCTGCGCGACGGAAAACCGGCAAGGCTCGCCGAGGTCAAGGAGGAAGAGCAAAAGCTCTTCAAAAGTCTCGGACTTTTGTCGGCGAAGCCGGTGCTTTATGTGGCCAATGTCGAGGAAGTTTTCGCAGCTCGCGGCAACGGGTATTCGAAAGCCGTCGAGCGCCGTGCGGGGGAAGAAGGGGCCGCGGCGGTGATTATTTCCGCCAGGATCGAGAGCGAGATCGCGGGTTTGGCCGAAGACGAACAAAAGGAATATTTCGAAGCCGCGGGTCTCGCGGAGCCGGGCCTGAATCGCGTCATCCGCGCGGGCTACGGGCTTTTGCGGCTCATTACTTTTTTCACCGCCGGGCCGAAAGAGGCCCGCGCCTGGACTGTCGCCCAAGGAACCAAGGCGCCGCGGGCGGCGGGCATAATCCATACGGATTTCGAAAAAGGTTTTATTCGCGCCGAGACCATCGCTTATCTCGATTATGTGGCCTTCAATGGCGAGGCGGGGGCGCGGGAGGCGGGAAAGTTCCGGCTCGAAGGCAAGGACTATCTTGTGGCGGATGGCGACGTGCTGCATTTCCGGTTCGCGACCTGATATGGTGGCCCCGCTTGTTACGACGCTCCATGCGGACCGGAGAGAGAGCGGTGAGGCGCGAAGAACAACAGGGCGATCCGCCCATATTCGGTGACGCCTTCCATGCGCGCTTGGAGCAACTTTTCGCGTGGCGGCGCGATGTCCGCCGCTTCAGGCCGGACCCCGTGGAATCCGCGTTGATCGAGGATTTCGTTCGCATGGCGGCCTTGGCGCCCTCGGTCGGAAACAGCCAGCCGTGGCGTTTCGTGAGCGTCGAAACCTCGGCCGCGAGGGAGGCGGTGATCGCCAACTTCAATGCGTGCAACGCGGCGGCGTTAGCCTCCTATGAAGGCGAACGCGCCGCGCTCTATGCCAACCTTAAATTATCGGGGCTGCGCGAGGCGCCGGTCCATCTCGCGGTGTTCTGCGACCACGCCACGGAAGCGGGTTTTGGTCTTGGCCAGAAAACCATGCCGGAGGCGTTGGATTATTCGGTAGTCGCGGCGGTTCATACCTTTTGGCTTTCTGCGCGTGCGAAGAATCTTGGCGTGGGATGGGTGTCGATCCTCGACCCCTCGGAGCTTTGTCGCGCGCTCAAAGTTCCGCCCGCCTGGAAGCTCATCGCTTATCTTTGCGTCGGGTTCCCATTAGAAGAACATCTCGATCCGGAGCTCGAACGTCACGATTGGCAATCCCATCTCGCCGAAAACAAGAGGCTTCACCGGAGGTAGGCGCGGTGGGTAGCGGATGAAACCAATTCAATTTCGGTGACGCAGGCCACTAG
>JBOHJV010000028.1:0-25702 GCA_050728695.1 Methylocella sp.
TTCTTGATGAACAGCGAGGCCTACGCCTCGCAATACATCGACCACCACATCGCCCGCCACGAGCGCTACGGGCCGGTCGTCATGAGCCGCCAGAACTTGCCGCAGGGCGGGCGGAATCCGTGGGTGGTCCATGGGTGCCTCGACGGCGCGAGCGGCTTTGCGACCGACGGGATGCAGCTATTCGGCCCGGCGTTTCGCGACCGCGATGGGTTTTCCTTTGCGTTCGGCGCGAGCCTGCCAAGCAAGCGCCTCCAGCACGAGTTTGCGTGTGCCGCGATCCAATCCGCTCCCCTCACGCTCCCCCCCGGCGCGCGCGCGGCTTGGCGTTTCTTCGGCCTCTATGATTCCGATCACGCGGCAGCCTCGAGCGACCGCGACCTCGCACGGATCGATGCGGTCGCATGGTGCGATCAAATCCCGACCGACATCATTCTGGCGGCGCCGGTCCGGACTCTGGTGCAGAATGCTCCGCCCGCCGTGGCCGACCCAATCGATTCAGACGACCTCCCCCGACGCTACAAGGAGCGACAACACGAAGAGTGGCTGAACGGAGAGCTCCTCTCCTTCTTCACACCCGATCCGCCGCACAACCGCCATGTCGTGCTCAGGGACAAGGAGCGGCTCGTCACGCGCCGCCACGGCACCCTGCTGCGGTCGGGCCAATCGATGCTGCCCGATGATGCAACTCTTTGCGCCACCTGCTGGATGCACGGCGTGTTCGCCGCCCAGCTGACGATCGGCAACACATCGTTTCACAAACTGTTTTCCGTCTCGCGCGACCCTTACAACATTACGCGCGCCAGCGGTTTGCGCATGCTGATCGATACCGGCGAGGGCTGGCGGCTGCTTACGGTTCCCTCGGCGTTCGAGATCGGCCTCTCCGACTGCCACTGGATCTATCGTTTCGGCGCGCGCACGATCACGGTGTGCGCCATCGCCTCGGGCGACGAGCCGGCGATGCAATGGCGAGTTATCGTCGATGGCGAGCCATGCAAGTTCCTCGTTTTCGGACACTTGGTGTTGGGCGAGCGCGAACTCGATTGCGCCGGTCTTATCGAGATTGAGCCGAACTCCAAGCGTTTTTCATTTCGGCCCGACCCAGACTGGCTTTGGGGCCAACGCTACCCCAACGCGGTTTACCACCTTGTCACCAGCACCCACGATGCTGTCGAAGCGATTGGCGGCGACGAGTTGCTCTACAAGGATGGGCAGCCTCGCAGCGGAGCTTACCTCGCCCTCCGCACGCGCCCGGTGCGCGAACTCAGTTTCGCGGTCGTCGGCTCGATGACCGATCCCGAAGCGGCAGAACGGCTTGCCGTCAAATATCAGCATGGCGTCGCAGACGCGAGCATGCTTCTGCCCGCGCGGCGCTTCTGGGGACGAGTCACCCGCGGCCTCCGGATCAAGGGTAGCGGGGGCGGCGCGCTCGACACGCTGTTCCCGTGGCTCGCGCATAACGCGATGATTCATCTGACCGTGCCGCATGGGCTCGAACAATACACCGGCGCCGCCTGGGGAACGCGCGACGTTTGTCAGGGACCGGTCGAGTTCCTCCTGGCGTTGGAACACGACGAACCGGTCAAGAAGATTCTGCGCATTGTCTTCGCCCAACAATACGAGGCGCAGGGCGACTGGCCGCAATGGTTCATGCTAGAACCCTACTCAATCATCCAGGATAGAGTCAGCCACGGGGACATCATTGTCTGGCCGCTCAAGGCGCTCAACGACTATATCGAGGCGACGCACGACGTAGGCTTTCTCGACGAACCGGTCGCATGGCGGCGCCAAGACACTTTCGAACTGACACCGCATAAGGATAGCGTCGCCGCCCACGTCGAAAAATTGCTCGCGACCGTGCGCGAGCGCTTTATCCCCGGCACTCATCTCATCCGCTACGGCCACGGCGACTGGAACGATTCGCTCCAGCCCGTCGACCCCAAGATGCACGACTGGATGGTCAGCAGCTGGACGGTTGCGTTGCTTTTTCACCAGCTCAACCGCTATGCCGAAGTGCTGCGCCGGGCCGGTCGAGCGGGCGAGGCCGAGGCGCCGACCCAACTTGCAAGCGAGATGCGCCTCGACTTCAACCGTTTTCTGCTGCGCGATGGGACAGTCGCGGGCTATGGCCTGTTCGATCCAGACGGGGGCTCGCCTGAGCTGCTGCTTCATCCGAGCGACACGCGCACTGGCCTCAAATACTCGCTGTTGCCGATGACCCAGAGCATCATTGGCGGACTGTTTACGCCAGAACAGGCGGCGCGCCATGTGCGGCTCATCCGCGAACATCTGCTTTTTCCCGACGGCGCCCGGCTGATCGACCGTCCGACCGCCTATCGCGGCGGCCCCCAAATCATTTTCCAGCGCGCCGAATCGTCTTCTTTTTTCGGACGCGAAATCGGCCTCATGTATGTTCACGCGCATCTTCGCTACGCCGAGGCGATGGCGGTTCTTGGCGACGCCGAGGCGCTCTGGCAGGCGCTCCAGCTCGCAAACCCGATCGCCGTGACGGACCGCCTCGCGCAGGCCCTGCCGCGGCAGCGTAACGCCTATTTCAGCAGCAGCGACGCGGCGTTCCCCGATCGCTATGCCGCGGGCGCCGAGTGGCAACAGGCCAAAGCCGGCACGGTCGGCGTCGAAGGCGGCTGGCGGATCTATTCCAGCGGCCCAGGCCTCTATACCGGCATTTTAATCTGTGATGTCCTCGGACTTCGCCGCCGCTGGGGCAAACGTGCCGTGCACCCGTTATTGCCGGCGGCCCTCAATAACGTGAGGGCGGAATTGGACACCGGCGGCAAAGACTTCCACTTCGATGTCGACCCGATGCCAACGGTACGGTAAAGCCCTTTCGATTGAGGCGCCAATAACCACAATGACTCGATCCAACGAACATGATCTTCCACGCTACGCCAACGCGCGGCCCGCGCGCCGTTTGGCGCGCATGTCTTGTCCCGCATTGGGTCCATCGGCGCGCGATTTTGTTCTTCTGCCGACCCAGGGCGGGGCCTTTCGGTCAGACCTGGTATAAATTACGGTAAACATATTTAAAAAACCCACCAGACGCAATTCTCGCTGTATATATTTCTACACATAGACGCCCGATCCTATACCATGAATATTATCGCATTCAATACTTGACAGTATGTACGCCAATCGCGCCGCCAGGATGCTACTCGAAGCCTGGATTTTTTTGGCAAAACGGGGCCGCTCGAAAGTGATGAGACCGCGCCGGTTCGGCGGCCGAGATTTGTGCCCTCGGTAGCGCAATTGTCTAGCCAAAGCGGCGAAGATGTGTTAAAAATACGCCTAAAGCGTGTCGCGCCGTCGGGCTCGACGATAATGGCAGCAACTAGCGCGAGTAGATTTTGCTACATGTAGAGGGAACAGCGCCGTGAGCAATAATGATGTAGAACAAATCGTCATTCGTCATATTTCCGGCTCCAAGGCCAATCAGATCGAACATATTTCTCTTGCCGGCGTGAACGAAATAACGATAGGCCGCGATCCCAGGTCGAATATAGCATTCGACTCGTCGCGCGACGATATCGTCAGCCGCCGCCATGCCGTGATCCGGGTGGTTCGCGGCGACCGAATCTCGTTCCGTCTCGCCGATCTCGGAAGCAACAACGGGACGTTTCTCAATGGCGAACGGATCACCGAAGAGGTGGAGCTCCTGCCCGAGGATTCGATTGGACTGGGCAAGAACGGGCTAAAATTCGTCTTCAACGTGCAACCCCGGCCAGCGTATTTGGTCGCGCGCACGCGGGTCATCGACATTAGCGACGCCGCGGCGACGCGCGTCATTGAGACCGCCGGGATCGCGGCTCGAGACGCCGTTTTGGCGAGCGATAAGGACGTCGAGCCGGCGATTCAGAAGTTCGAGCCACCGCCGAAAGTGGGCGTCGGCAAGGAAACCTTGCTCCACATAATCGGCGAAGAGCGCCAGGCAACAAGCCGCGTCTGGAGAACTTCGCTCGCGGCCATCGTAGCTTTCGTGATTTTGGGCGGCGGCGCCTTCTACTTGAAACATATCCGTGACCAAAATGCGCAACGCGCCGAACTGCAACGCGCGAAGGAGGAGATGGCCGAACGAGCGACCGGCCTCGAGTCCAAGGTGCAGGAACGACAGGCCAATCTAGAGAAGAGGACGGCGGAAGACCGCGGGTTGAGCGCGCAGGACATCGTCGAGCAATTTGGCAACGCCACGGCCCAAATCACCAGAGCATGGCGCCTCTATGACCAGACAACCGGCAGGCCAATCTTCCATCAGACAATGAAGGCCAAGCTCGCCAAAATGAAGGAGTCCAGAACATGCCCAGCCTATGTGGATCTGGGGAAGTACGGCATCGTTCGTTGGCTCACGCTCGAAGACGACTTCCGGTCCAATATCCCGATTGGAGGGAGGGCGAGAGGCACCGGCTTCGCGGTCAGTGAACAAGGGTTCATGCTGACCAACAAACATGTCGCGGCGGCATGGAACCTCTCGTTCGGACAAGCGGATCCCGCCACCTCCAACGAGCACGCGTGCGGCTGGTTGTACAACTTCGGCACCGGCCCTGGAGCCAAGGTGAAGAAGCTAAGAACACCGCCCCAACTGATTGACTTGGATGACGATGCGTATCGCGACCTAAGACGCTGGGTTCCGGCGAGCGGAGGGTACGTCTTCCTGCAGGATTGGGCAGTTCCGATCGGTGAGGAGCGCAACGTTCCCGATCCGAAAACAAACGACAATCGCACGTTTTTCGGACGCAACGATGTGCTCGAGGTCCGTTTCGCGAACAGCCGCGGGAGCGGTAACGCAAGCCTCGTGCGTTTCTCCAACGACAGCGATGCGGCCCTCATCAAGGTCGACACGCCGCAGCAACTCAAGAAGCTGGACATAGCCGCCGATGATATCGTGACCGTCGGCGAAACCGTGATCGCCGTCGGATTCCCTTCCGTGGCGGCTCCGACTGTGGCAAGGAGCGACACCATCGAAAATGGCCAGTACAGGGAAATCACCGACGTCGTGCCGCAGCCGTTCGTGAGCGAGGGAATCGTCGCGGTGATCAGCCCCGCCGTCAAGACAGAGAATGGCGTTACCATGGGAGGCAATTTGGGGGATGTCATCCAGATGAGCATCAATTCGACCGGTGCCGGCAACAGCGGCGGTCCGGTATTCAACAAGGCGGGGAAAGTTATTGGCCTTTTCACCTATGGCAGGAGAAACGGCGGGGCGGAAACAACCGAAGCCGTCCCAATCAAATACGGCCGCGATCTCTTGCTGTCGCAGCATCCTTAGCGAGGGAGTCGCCCGGTCATGGCGCTCGCTTCGGGGAATTCCCACGGGTTCGAGATCGCCGGCGCGATGCTGACCGATGTTGGCCGTGTCCGGACATCGAACGAGGATTCCGTCGCCTTCGTCATTCCTTCAACGAACGATCGCGCCGCGAGCCGGGGGTGTTTGCTCATCGTCGCCGACGGAATGGGCGGACATGCGGCGGGGGAGGTCGCGAGCGCGCTCGCGGTGGAGGCCGTGCGGCGGGTTTATTTTTCGCTGCGAGGGCCGGCGCCAGAATCCTTGACGCTCGCGTTCGAGACCGCCAATCGCGCCATCCTCGAACATGGCAAGCAAACCCCCGATTACAAGGGCATGGGCACGACATGCACGGCCCTCGCCGTCAATGATGGCCAAGTCTGGCTTGCGCATATCGGCGACAGCCGAGCCTATATCTTGCGTAACGGCAAATTGACCCAATTGAGTAGCGACCAAACGCTCCATGCGCAAATGATCCGCGAGGGCCTTTTGAGCGAAGAGGAGGCCAAGGTCGCGGGCGGCGGCAATGTCATTTTGCAGGCGCTCGGCACGAGTCCAGACATTGTTCCAGCCGTCTGGGAAAAAGGGATCCCCCTCCTCGAAGGCGACATTCTCGTTCTTTGCTCGGACGGTCTTTGGAACATGGTGGACAACGCAACGATAGCGGAAGTGGCGGCGCGCGCGGCGCCGCAGGAAGCTTGCCAGCAACTCATCGGCGCGGCGCTCGAAGCAGGCGGATACGACAATGTGTCGGTCGGCATATTTGCCGTGCGTGCGCCTGGCGGCCCCTCGGCCGAGCCGCGGACGGCGACGCGGCGCATCGCGATAGCCGGAACCGAAGCGGTGGAGGCCGTCGCGACACGGTTGATCGCATTACCGGAGGATCTGTCATGAGCCCGCCCACCTCGATAGGCCAATATCGGACGACCCAGCGGATCGCCACTGGAGGTGCCGGCGAAGTATATGCGGGTATCGACACAAAAGTCGGCCGCGAAGTGGCGATCAAATTCTTGCGCCCGGAACTCGCGAGCGACCCAAGCTACGTCGATCGTTTCCTCGCCGAGGCGAAGAGCCTTGGCCGTCTCAATCATCCCAATGTCGCGACACTCTATGAACTGCGGCAAGAGGACGACCACGTCTGCATGATCATGGAGCTTGTCAGGGGCCGCACGGTCGAGCAAATCATTGAGGATCGGCATAATGGGCTCGGGATAAGGGAAAGTCTCGCCATAATCGCCCAAGTTGCCGACGGGTTATCCTATGCCCACGAACAGGGCGTGATTCATCGCGACGTCAAGCCATCGAATTTGATGGCCACCGATTCGGGCCGCGTCAAGATCATGGATTTCGGCATCGCGCGGGTGCGCGGGAGCGATCGCATGACCCGCGCGGGCAGCGCGGTCGGAACGCCTCTCTATATGTCGCCCGAGCAATGCCGCGGTCTGGAGGGCGACGAACGCAGCGACATTTATTCGCTGGCGATCGTGCTGTACGAACTTTTGGCTGGTGTCCCTCCGTTCAAGGGGGCGAGCGATTTCGAGCTGACCAAGGCACATCTCAGCAGGCCGCCGCCGCCGCTCATTCCACGTATCACTGGGGTCGAGCCGCTGCTCGAATCCGCCATTATGACCGCCTTGTCCAAGCGGCCCGAGCAACGTTTCCCTTCGATGCGCTCCTTCAGCGACGCGGCCGGCGCCACCGCGCTGCGTGGCGACGCGACCGGAATCATTCAAAACTATCTCCGCCCCGCGCAAGCGCGCGTGGCCCCGGATAAAACCGCGAAACGCAAGCCCTTGCCCACGGTCGTGGTTGCTTTGGTGCGGAGCCGGGCGGCCGCTGTCGCGCGCCGGTTCAAGGGGTTTCATCCCGCGGTTCGAATTGGTTCAGCGGCGGCGTTGTTGCTGGTGGCAACTGTTGTCCCGGTTTTGTTGTGGCTGGAACCCGGCCCCTTGCCGGAAAGTCCCGTTGGCCAATCGCCGTCTCGCGCCGGAAATGTCTCCGATATAAGTTACCCGAAACGCGAGCCCGCGGCGAGCCGGAACGAAAAGCAGTACGACCCAACGCGGGAACACCCGTCGACCCCGATGTCCAATCGTCGACCTGGTCAGTTAGTTGATCAAGGGCGTGTCTTCGCCCCTTCGGACAAGGTGACGGCGCCAGCAGATTGCGACTCCACCAATTTTCCGGGAGACTGCGTCAAAAAAGACCTTCCTTCGAAACCGCCCAAGGTGGCATCTCGGGAAGACGCGGACACCCAGAGTTTCCGGGAGTTCGAAGCGGCCGAGATACGAAGGAACTACGGAGAGGCGCTTGACATAGCGACCAAATTAGACACGGCCGGGGATCCGGCGGGAGCCTATGGATTGGGTCTCCTCTACGCCCGTGGCGAAGGCGTTGAAGCGGACGAGGAAAGAGCGTTCGACGATTTTCATAAGGCCGCCGACAGGGACTACGGCATGGCTCAGTTAAAACTCGGTGCGATGTACCACCGCGGCCTTGGGGGTGCCCGAAGGGATTTTAAGATTGCCAAGTCTTGGTATCAAAAAGCAGCGAAAAACGGCGTCGGTGAAGCGATGTACGCCCTAAGCGGAATGTGCCATAGGGGAGAAGGCGGGTTGACGCGCGACTGCGAGCAGCAATATTTGGACGGGGCGGCAAAAGCCGGGTATCAACCCCAGTAATGAAAGCGTTGAACAAGTCCCCGACAATAAACGCACGCGTCTCACACGAGCGGTGCCATGGAAATGCTGCCTTCACGTAATAATCCGTTTCAAATCTGTGGCACCGGCGCGCCGCCGCCCCCGCCGTGATGGCGATGTCCGCCGCCATGATGCCGATGACCGTAGTGATAGGAAGCATGATGCCTTGCGTAGCGGCGATAGCGGTAATGAGAATGGCCCCGCCGGTAGTGCCCGCCGCCGCCAAGATAGAGCGAGAAGGGGCCAAGACCGAGGTATTGCGCCGCGGCCGGCGTGGCATCGAAAAAGGCGACGGCCGCAAGCACGGATAAGCCGAACAACAACGCTTTGCGCGAAACCGCGCGCGCTTTTGCCCCTCCGTTCGTGCCAGCTATTCCGTCCCGCGCCGCCATCCGCCTTCTCCGTCTAACTCATCCAAAAACTCCAAATAATATCCCATGCCGCCGTTTGCTTTGCAATATCTCCTGACCCGATGGGCCGGCACGCGCGATTTGTCTCTATGCAGTCGATCTAATCATACTCATCCGGGGAAGGCGGGACCGGCAAAACCGCCACGCCCTCCTCGATCAAGGCGCGCGCGTCGCCGATACTCGCCTGGCCATGGATTGCCCGCTCTGGGACCAGGCCTTCGTGAATGTTGCGTGCCTCCTCGGCGAAGCGGGTACCGACATCGTCGGCCTGTTCGAAAAGCCGTTTACGAAAAGCGTTGATCATTGCCCGCGATTGCAGATCGTGCCGATCGAGAAGCGCGACCTTGGTTTGCGACTGCGCTTGCACCGGAATTTTGGCGCGCTCCGCGTCGCCCCGGCCCGCGATCGCCGGCGCCATGACGGCTTTTGTCACCTCCGTCGCCTGGCAAAGCGGGCAAAGGACGAGGCCGGTCTTGACCTGCGTGTCGAAAGCCTCGCTGCTTTGGAACCAGCTCTGGAATTCATGGCCGCGCGCGCAAAGCAAGGCGAATTTGATCATTGCACTCCGCCGGCCAGAAGCTTATCGAGCCTGCCATCGCGGTCAAGTTCGTGCAGCTCGTCGCAGTCGCCGATATGCATATCGTCGAAAAAGATTTGCGGAACGCTCATGCGGCCATGCGCTCTTGCCGTCATGTCCCTGCGCCTCCAAAAGTCGCCATCCACCGCGATTTCGGTGAAAGCGAGGTTTTTCTTTCGCAACAAGTCCTTGGCCCGGCAGCAATAGGGGCAGCCGGCCGTCGTATAGACGGTGATTTGCGGCATCGCTTCACCCTTTCACGAAATCTTTATATGGGAGAGACGGCCGAAGCTACAACCGGCGTCATAGCTGGCGGAGGATGCACGGCAAGCGCCGCGTCAGCCTGACGCGCCTTTGGGGACAGATCGGGTATTTGCGCTTCTCAATCGTCGACGACGGGACAACCGACCTTATGTTTGGAGCGCCACACGAGCCGCCGCGCCGATCGCACGGCGGAGACGGAACGGCGTGGATGCGCGCCGGAAGAGGCTAACGGCACGGCGCATCGATTTACGGGCGATGCCCGATCGCGAAGCTTGCTGGGGCATGATGGTTTCGAACGCACGAGCCTGCATTGGATCGTGGCCTGATTCAATGCAGTCTGGCGGCGGCTGGCGGCAAAGGGTCCGGCACCCACGCGCGGCGAAGCTTGATTGCTTTCGCGGGCAAGACCGCCGGTGGGATGGGACCTTATCCGGGGAGCGCGCAGCCGCAAGCCCGCGCTTTCGCGACCACTGCCGCGAACTCGCCGCGCTTGAGGCGAAATGGTTCGGCTTGAGCGCACAAGCTACCGTTTTCGCGCCGTTCATCCCGGCTCGAAGAGACGCGGGTTGGCGAGGTTGGTCGCTGCCCTTCGACCCCTATTTCCTTAGCGATAAAGGAGAAAGACAATGGAAATCAAGCGAAGCGGGTCGCAGCCATCCGGCAAGGGACCGGCTGAATGGTTCACCGGAACGGTCCGTATTGACCCGCTATTCAGCCCACCCGATCCGGCCCGCACTGCTGGCGCCCTCGTCACCTTCGAGCCGGGCGCGCGCACGGCATGGCACACTCATCCGCTCGGCCAGACCCTGATCGTCACAACCGGCTGCGGCTGGGTTCAGCGCGAGGACGGGCCGGTCGAGGAAATCCGGCCGGGTGATGTGGTCTGGTTTTCGCCAGGTGAGAAGCATTGGCACGGGGCCACGGCGACCACGGCCATGAGCCATATCGCCATTCAGGAAAAGCTCGACGGCAAGCCTGTCGACTGGTTGGAACAGGTGAGCGACGAGCAATTCCGCGCCTGACTTCAGACTGCGCACAAACCACCGGTTATTAGCGCGAAATGGCCAAACGTTTGCGCCTGCCCCTCGAAATCCTGAGCGATGCGGCGCTCAGCTTTGCGAACGCTCTGAACCTTCCTACGTTCAAGGCTGGCGGGACGCGGCTCATCAAACGCTTGACCATGGTTATCCGGAACGGCCGTGTCGAAACCGTGTTTTACCCTGTCCTTCCGTTGAACGAGAGCGCCGCGCGAGTCATCGCGTGGCTTGAGCGGCACCCGCCATAAGCGCGGCCAGGTTGAGATGGATGAACAGGGCTGCCCAGGAAAGCGTCTATCCCATATTGGCGAGGCCGGGAAAGCTCTGCAGCAGCCAGGACGAAAAATCCTGGATCGATCCAGTCATAAAGGCTACTCCCGTCGCCACGAGAAGCACGCCAATGACGCGCTCGATCGCGCCAAAATAAGGCCGAAACCGCTTGATAACGCGGACAAAGGGTTCGATTGCCAGGGCCGCCAGCAAAAACGGCAGGCCGAGCCCGGCCGAATAGGCGGCAAGCAGCGCCACACCCTTGCCGACTGTTTCCTCCGACGCGGCGACCGCGAGAATCGCCGCGAGAATGGGGCCAATGCAAGGGGTCCAGCCAAAGCCGAACGCCAACCCCATGATGTAGGCGCCCCAAATTCCGGCCGGCTTTTGAACCTCGACACGGGCCTCGCGATAAAGAAGAGCGAACCGGAAGAAGCCTAAAAAATGCAATCCCATCACAATGATTGCGACCCCGGCGAGGAGCGAAAGCGCTGAGAAGTATTTGTGCAACACTTGACCGAAAGCCGAGGCTGTCGCGCCGAGGCCAACGAAAACCGTGGAAAAACCAAAGATGAAAAGCACCGCCGCGAAGAGAATGCCGCGCCGCGCGCGGGCTTCGCGGCGGGTCGCGACCTCCTCGATCGTCGTTCCGGCTATAAATGTGAGGTAGGGGGGAACCAGCGGCAGCACACAGGGGCTCAAGAATGATAGAAGACCCGCGAGCGCGGCGGCGGGAAGCGAGACATCATGCATCGTCCGCCCTTCTAGCTTGTTCTGACATCACGGAAAAGCGCCAAGGCCTCGCAGACGCAAGGCCGTTCGGCGGATTTCGTAAAATTAACGCGAGATCGCATGGATAGCGACGACAAAATTGCAGATTCGGTTCAGGAAAAATTCATCGCGACAATGAATAACCTTGTTTCGATGCCCGTCCCCGCCGCCGCATGGCTTTTGGCCCCAAATAATGCCCTGGTCCGCGCCCGCACCCCTGCGGCCGCGCCACGGTCTGGCTCGCTCCTTCGATGACGGTTTTCCTCGTCTCCTTCTGCAATATCCTGTTTAATTTCGCGATCGGGCTTCTCGTCGCGAAATTCCTTGGCCCCGAGGAATATGGCCGGTTTGCCCTCGCCTACGCGACCGCGATCTTCGTGCAGACCGGCTTTTTCGATTGGATCCGGCTTGGGGCCACGCGCTTTTATTCCGAGCGGATACGTGACGAGGAGCCAGCACTGCGGGCGACGCTCGATTTTAGCTTTGCCATCATCAGTGCCGGGCTTGCCGCCGGCGCGAGCCTTCTTCTCTTCAGCGGCGTCAGGTTTACATTATCCTATGGTTTGATCGCGCTCGCGCTTGGCGCCGCCGCCGCCAACGGGCTTTTCGATTATCATACAGCGCTGGTTCGCGCCCGCTTCGATGATCGGCTTTTTACCAGGCTCGTTCTCGTCAAGAACATAGTGGCTTTCGCGCTCATGGGCGGCGGAGCCTTCCTGTTTGGGTCGGCCAAGATGACACTTATCGGCACGATCGTCAGTCTTGGCGGATCGGTTGTCACCGCGCGCGCGGCCCTGCATGATCCGGCGTCGAAACCCCGGCTTGCGCGACTTTTCATTGCCCGTTCGCTGATGGCCTATAGCTTGCCTATCGTCGGCGCCAATCTGCTTTACCTTGCAATCCCGCTTGCCAATCGCTCGATCCTCGCGATTCTCGATGGATTTTCCGAAACCGGACAATTTTCATTGGCCTATGATTTTGGAACCAAGGCGATCCAGGCGATTGGCTCGGCCCTCGATATAGTGTTGTTTCAAATCGCGGTCGCCACCCATGAACTGCACGGTCCGGCGCAGGGGAAGCGGCAGATCGCCCGCAATATGACAATCGTTATCGCGATGGTTTTGCCGGCATGCACGGGGCTTTGGCTGATCCTTCCCTCGATTGAGCAATTGGCCGTGCCAGAGGCATTCCGGGGCAGTTTCGACTTGCTCTTGCCTTTGATGATGACTGGCCTCTTCTCCATGGCCATGATTCAATACGCCATAAATCCAGTGTTCCAGATCGAGAAAAAAACCGCGCCTTTGATTGCCGCGGCCTTGGCTGCTTGCGCCGCCGATCCTCTGCTGCTCTTGTTTTTGCCCAGGGGTGGCGGCGCCTCTAACCTCGCCATCGCCCAGGCCGGCGCGATGCTGGCCGCGCTCGTCGTGCTGACCGGCTTCGCAAGCCGGGCGAAACGGCAATGGCCGCGCTTGCGCGATCTCGCCGTCACCGTTCTCGCCAATGTCTTGATGTCGGCGTTTGTTCTGCCCATGCGCGGCCAGGAGCCTGGACTTGCAACGCTCATCGAACAGATCGCCACGGGGGTAGCTGTCTACGCTGTCGTCGTGTTGGGGTTCGATGTGGCCGGATTGCGAAGCCTCACAATCGCACGTCTGCGCCTAGCGGCCGCGCGAATGAAAACGCTTTAAGGCTTTTGGCGCCGGCCGCCGCGCCGCATGAGCAACGTCGCCCAGCCGTCGATGTCGATCCGCCGCGCCAGGGCGAGGCCTTGCACCCTGTAGGCGGCGGCGACGCCTGGCACATCGCGCCCGATGAGACCGGAGAGAATAATCTCCGCGCGGGGCGCCGTTAATCTCGCGATTTGCGGGGCGAGATCGCGCAGCGGACGGGCAAGAATATTCGCCATCACGAGATCGGAGGGTGCTCCTTGCCGAAACAGAGGATGCGCGGCGCCTTTTGCCAGGACTGTACGCACGAAGTTTGCGACGCCATTGCGTTTTGCGTTGGCGGAGGCCATCTTCACGCAAATGATGTCGATATCCCCGGCGCAAACTTTGCGCTTGAACAATTTGGCCGCCGCGATGGAAAGGACGCCGGAGCCGGTGCCGAGATCGAGGATCACGCGGGGCCGCCGCTTGCGTGCTATGAGATCGAGCATGTGGAGGCAGCCACGCGTCGAACCATGGTGGCCGGTGCCAAAAGCCAGCGCGGCCTCGATCTCGATTGCAATGTCATTGGCCTTGACCGCGCCGCGCCCATGCGCGCCATGAACGAGAAATCGTCCCGCCCGTACCGGCTTCAGCCCTTCGATAGAAGCGGCAACCCAATCTCGTTCCTCGACTCGGCCAAAGGTTGCGGCCCGCGCGGCGGCGGCGCCCGCAACGATGCCGACGAGGGTACGCACATTTGCCTCATCGGGAGCCGTGCCAAAATAGGCCTCGACGATCCAGGGAGTTTTGTTCGAGACCCTCGCGTGTGCGGTTTTCTCGAAGGCGGCGGCGGCGGTCGTGGCCGGATCGAACGTCTCGACAATAATGGTGGCGATCGTGCGCGCCGCCGCCTCGCCGCAGGAAAGACGCATGACATGCGTGGCGCAGTTTGGGGGGAGGCCTTCGAGCATGGCGGCAGCTACCATGGACGACATCGTTCTTTCTCGGCCGCTGGTCAATCAAGCCCGCGCCCAATTCGGGCGTACTTGTGGCAGGACCGACTTTTTATCACGCTGTCGCGGCAAGCGGGGAACGAGACCAGCTTCTTTTCCATTCCCTCCGATCGCGTCGTCGAGCTCGGCGCCCAGGGACGGTGTGATTTGCGCAGGCCGCATCAAGAAAACCGCGCAAATCTTAAATTTTCGGAACACAAAAGAAATTACCTAATGGCAAACTGTTCTTGCGATTTTAACCATAATCCAGTTATCCGGTTACGAGAAGCATGACGCGGAAGTATCATTTATATTACAGAAGCTAGAATAGCTTCGTATAAAAGTATGAGCTTTTTAGACCTTAGCTAACGAGCAATCGATATGTCTGAATCAATTTCCAAGCGCGGCCAGCAGGCGCAACTGGACGCGGTGCAAGCGATCGAGACGGCGAAGGTTGCCGCCAATTATGCCCGCTCCGGCAGCGCCCTCGAACGGCAGGCCGTGGCAAGCTGGTCGAAGTATGTGGACGCGGTCGCGGCAAGCGATCGCGCGCAGGCGCTCGAGGCCGCGAAGGTTACCGCCAATTATGCCAGTTCCGGCAGCGCGCTCGAACAGCAGGCCGTGGCGAGCATCCTCAAGCATGTGGACACGGTCGCGGCGAGCGATTCGGCGCAGGCGATCGACGCGGCGAAGGTTGCCGCCAATTATGCCCGCTCCGGCGGCACACTCGAACGGCAGGCCGTGGCGAGCTGGTCGAGGCATGTGGACACGGCCGCGGCGGGCGATCCGGCGCAGGCGATCGACGCGGCGAAGGTTGCCGCCAAGTATGCCCGCTCCGGCAGCGCGCTCGAACAGCAGGCCGTGGCGAGCTGGTCGAGGCATGTGGACGCGGTCGCGGCGGTCGATCCGGCGTTGGCGATCGGCGCGGCGAGGGTCGCCGCCAATTATGCCCGCACCGGCGGCGCTTTCGAACAGCAGGCCGTGGCGAGCTGGTCGAGGCATGTGGACGCGGTCGCGGCCGGCGATCCGGCGCTGGCGATCGACGCGGCGAAGGTTGCCGCCAAGTATGTCCGCTCCGGCGGCGCGCTCGAACGGCAGGCCGTGGCGAGCTGGTCGAGGCATGTGGACACGGTCGCGGCGAGCGATCCGGCGCTGGCGATCGAGGCGGCGAAGGTTGCCGCCAATTATGCCAGCTCCGGCAGCCCTCTCGAACAGCAGGCCGTGACGAGTTGGTCGAAGCATGTGGACACGGTCGCGGCGAGCGATCCGGCGCAGGCGATCGAGGCAGCGAAAGTTGCCGCCAATTATGCCACTCCCGGCGGCTCGCTCGAACGGCAGGCCATGACGAGCTGGTCGAAGCATGTGGACGCGGTTGCGACGGTCGATCCGGCGCAGGCGATCGAGGCGGCGAGGGTTGCCGCCGGCTATGCCGCCTCCGGCGGCGCGCTCGAACGGCAAGCCGTGGCGAGCTGGTCGAGGCATGTGGACGCGGTCGCGGCGGGCGATCCGGCGCGGGCGATCGAGGCGGCGAGGGTTGCCGCCGGTTATGCCGCCTCCGGCGGCGCGCTCGAACGGCAAGCCGTGGCGAGCTGGTCGAGGCATGTGGACGCAGTCGGGGCGGGCGATCCGGCGCAGGCAATCGAGGCGGCGAGGGTTGGCGCCGGTTATGCCGCCCCTGGCGGCACACTCGAACGGCAGGCCGTGGCGAGCTGGTCGAGGCATGTGGACGCGGTCGCCGCAAGCGATGCGGCACAGGCGATCAAGGCGGCGAAGGTTGCCGCCAATTATGCCCGCTCCGGCGGCGCTTTCGAACAGGAGGCCGTGGCGAGCTGGTCGAGGCATGTGGACGCGGTCGCGGCGAGCGATCCGGCGCGGGCGATCGAGGCGGCGAGGGTTGCCGCCAATTATGCCCGCTCCGGCAGCGCGCTCGAACGGCAGGCCGTGGCGAGCTGGTCGAGGCATGTGGACGCGGTCGCGGCGGCCGATCCGGCGTTGGCGATCGGCGCGGCGAGGGTCGCCGCCAATTATGCCCGCACCGGCGGCGCTTTCGAACAGCAGGCCGTGGCGAGCTGGTCGAGGCATGTGGACGCGGTCGCGGCGGGCGATCCGGCGCTGGCGATCGACGCGGCGAAGGTTGCCGCCAAGTATGTCCGCTCCGGCGGCGCGCTCGAACAGCAGGCCGTGGCGAGGTGGTCGAGGCATGTGGACGCGGTCGCGGCGGGCGATCCGGCGCAGGCGATCGAGGCGGCGAAGGTTGCCGCCAATTATGCCAACTCCGGCAGCGCGCTCGAACAGGAGGCCGTGGCGAGCTGGTCGAAGCATGTGGACGCGGTCGCGGCGGTCGATCTGGCGCAGACGATCGAGGCGACGAAGGTTGCCGCCAATTATGCCCGCTCCGGCAGCGCTCTCGAACAGCAGGCCGTGGCGAGCTGGTCGAAGCATGTGGACGCAGTCGCGGCGAGCGATCCGGAACTGGCGATCGAGGCGGCGAAGGTTGCCGCCAATTATGCCAGCTTCGGCGGCGCGCTCGAACGGCAGGCCGTGGCGAGCTGGTCGAGGCATGTGGACGCGGTCGCGGCGGTCGATCCGGTGCTTGCGATCGAGGCGGCGAGATTTGCCGCCGGTTATGCCGCCTCCGGCAGCGTGCTCGAACGGCAGGCCGAGGCAAAGCGGGATGAATTGCAAAATCCTAGCCAGGCGGCACCATCACGAAAAGACGTGCAAGATTTTGTACGCAGTTTACAGTTGGGCGGAATTTTTGGCCTTGTGCACAATTCAAGACATACGCGCCAAAATTAGAGCCTTGATTCAAAAAGGCTTTTTTGGCGCATTATTCCGGTGCAAAACGATCCCCGATTTGGGCCATGCTTTCTCGTTTGACGCCTTTCGAAGGGGCGGGCGATCCCCTAAACCTCACACACCCGTAAAAGTAAATGGCGAGATGCCGTGCGCCGTCTCGTTGACGAGGAGCGGGCGCACCCGATCGGCGTCGCACCAATGACATTGAAGAGTATAAGTCAAGCGGTGGGCCGCCGGTCCGAAAGACCGGGGCCGTTGCCGCGAGAGCCAGATGCCGATGCGGTCCCTGGATGATTTCGCTCATTCCAAATTGGCGGAGCTCGAACGCGCCTCATTGCGGCGCACGCTTGCCGAGAGTTTTCGCGGGGATGGCCCATGGGTTCTCCGCGACGGCCGCCGCTTGCTCTCCTTCTCCTGCAACGATTATCTCAACCTTTCCCACCATCCGGCGCTCAAGGCGGCTGCCACCGCCGCGATTGCAAACTATGGCGTGGGCGCCGGCGCCTCGCGGCTTGTCACCGGCAATCATCCTTTATTTCGCGAACTGGAGGAGAGGCTCGCGCGGCTCAAGGGAACCGAAGCCGCCTGCGTTTTCGGCTCCGGCTATCTCGCAAATACCGGAATCGTTCCAGCGCTTGCAAGCGCGGGGGATCTCATTTTGATCGACGAACTCGCGCACGCCTGCCTTTGGGCGGGGACGCAATTGTCGCGCGCGCGGACGTTGGTCTTCCGCCATAACGACGTTGCTCATGCAGAGACATTGCTGAACGAAAACCGTTCCCGCGCGCGAAACGCCTTGCTCGTCACCGACGGCGTGTTTTCGATGGATGGCGATCTAGCGCCCTTGCCGGAACTCGCGGCTCTCTGCGCTGCCTTCGATACGTGGCTCATGACCGACGACGCACATGGCCTTGGCGTCATTGGCGATGGCCGCGGCTCGGCATTCGCGGCTGGCGAGAGCAAGCGCGTGCCTTTGCAAATGGGGACATTGTCCAAGGCGATCGGCGGCTATGGCGGATATTTGTGCGCGTCGCGGGCCGTGATCGATTTGATGCAAACCCGCGCGCGGACGCTGATTTATTCGACCGCCTTGCCGCCCGCGATGGTGGCGGCGGCGATCGCCGCCTTGACGATCATCGAATCGGAGCCCGGATTGACCGCAAAACCTCTCGCCAAGGCGCGGGCGTTCACCTCTCGTCTTGGCCTGGCGCTTGCGCAAAGCCCGATTGTCCCGCTGATCATCGGCGAGCCGGAAGCGGCGTTGCAAGCGTCGGACAGACTGGCGGACGAAGGTTTCCTCGTGACGGCAATCCGGCCGCCGACCGTCCTGGCGGGCACGGCGCGGCTGCGCCTCGCCTTCACCGCCATGCATCCAGACGAAGAGATCGCACGCCTCGCCGAGGCCGTGCGGCCGCTCGCCGCATTTGCGCCCGCGCGCCAGGAAATCCCCAAATGTCCGCCGTCTTCATAACCGCCACCGGGACCGATGTCGGCAAGACTTTTGTCGCCGCGGGCCTGATCCGTTATTTCCGCGCGCGCGGCCAACCGGTCAATGCTATAAAACCTCTCGTGAGCGGCTTCGATTTCTCGGCGCCTTCAGGCAGCGATCCAGCCAATTTGATCGAAGCTCTAGGCCGCGAGGTCAAACCAGAGGAGTTCAGCCGCGTCTCGCCGTGGCGCTTTCGCGCGCCGCTTTCCCCGGACATGGCGGCGCGGATCGAGAATAGAGCAATCGATTTTCAGGCGGTCGTCGATTTCTGCCGCGCGGCAATCTCCGGCACCGACGGCGCCATGCTGATTGAAGGCATCGGCGGCATCATGGTTCCGCTCGACGCGCGCCACACAGTCCTGGATTTGATGATCGCGCTAAAAGAGCCACTGATACTCGTCGCCGGCAGTTATCTTGGGACGCTTAGCCATGTCCTTTCCGCGCAGGACGTGATTTTGCGGCGCGCGCTCGATCTCCGCGCAATTGTCGTCAGCGAGAGCGACGGCGCCGCGCCGCCGCTCGACGAAACTTTGGCGACGCTCGCCTATTTCGCCAAAGCCCCGCTGCTTGGCTTGCGGCGGCGAGTTCCGGCAAGGCAAACCGACGCGGTCTTTCAGCATCTGGCGAAGCTGATCGCTTGAATTCGCCTACGTCCAACTTCGAGGGCGCCGCGGCGGTGGCAGGGCGATTCGGCAACCGGGTGGGTCAACCTGGCAACAGGGAAAGGCCACCCGCCCGATCAATGCCCGCCGCTGTCTTTGCTGCCCTGTTGGATGCTCTGAAATATCTGCTGGTTGGGCGGTCCCTCCACATCGAGAAATCCGACCGCGCCCTTCCGCAGCCGGCCCAGGCTGTGATCGACGAGAATATATGTCCCCGGAACTTGCGCCTTGAATTCGACCATCGTCGCTCCGCCGGCGGGGACCAAAGTGGATTGCACATTGCTGAGGATCTCGATCGCCCCTTCGGGGTGGACCTTGTCAAAAATCTCGCCGATGATATGAAAGCTCGACACGAGATTGGGCCCGGCGTTGCCAAAGAAGATGCGCACGGTCTCGCCCACCTTGGCTTTTAACGCGCGCTCTTTGCTAAGCGACCCGGCGCTCCCGTTGAGAACCACAAAATCGGGGGTCTCGTTCTCCATCTTGTCGACTGTGGCCTCGCGCACGCCGCCTTGAGCTAGATCTCCTTTAAGATAAATATCGCCTTGCATGACATAGAATTCGCGGTCCACTTTCGGCCAGCCTCCCGGCGGTTCGACGACCATGAGACCGTACATTCCGTGCGAAAGATGAAAGGGAATCATCGGCGTCGCGCAGTGATAGATAAAGACGCCGGGATTCATGGCCTTGAATTGGAAGATGCTCGTCGCGCCGGGCGGGGTCTGGGTCACTTTGCCGCCGCCGCCGGGCCCGAGCACGCCATGCGAGTCGATGCTATGGCTGACCGGGCTATCGAGCGCGTTGTGCAATGCGAGCTTGACGGTATCTCCCTGGCGGACGCGGA
Source organism: Methylocella sp. (assembly GCA_050728695.1). GTDB lineage: Bacteria > Pseudomonadota > Alphaproteobacteria > Rhizobiales > Beijerinckiaceae > Methylocapsa. Next base: position 19,757 of record JBOHJV010000028.1, read on the forward strand.
TCATCGGGCCCGGCACGGTTCCGTTATAGGTCCAATACTTGTACCCGACCCCGTCGGCGAGGAGCCCGGTGACTGGCCGGGCTTCGAGCTCGACAAGAACCGCCGCCGGCTTCCTCCGGTTGACCGGCGGCGCGATCGCGGGCGCGGGCAGCCGCGCGAGATTCGCGGGCAACCCGGAAACCTGAGTCTCATCCGCCACGGAAGCAGGAGACGAAGCGGCGGGAGGGTTTTGCGCCTCCTGTGCCTGGGCGCAGGCAGCGTACCAAGGCGTGCACAGAGCGGCGGGCAGCGCGGCCAATCGTGCGATCGGCCCTAGCCATATGCGAAGGCTTTTCCCTGAGTTCTTGTACGGCATGGTTTCCCCCTGAAACGCGCCACCGGCTTTGCCATCGGCGCACTTTATTTTTCCGGCCAATTCTTCCGGACGGGTATCGCCCGGAACCGGAGGGCCGCTCAACGGTCAACGACGATCATTGTGCCTTTCATGCCCGCTTCGCGATGGCCTGGCAGATCGCAAGTAAATTCATATTTGCCGGGCTTATCAAACATGAAAGTCTTTCGAACGATCTCGCCGGTCTTCGCTTGCAGGCGAAAACCGAAAGCCGGCAAGAATAGACCGTGCTCTGTTTCAGCTCCGCTGTTGTCGAGAACGAGTGTGACCGCTTGCCCGGCATCGACCAAAGCCGTTTCAGGAGTAAATCTGAATTCCGTGGAAACGATTCTGACTTCGACAGGCTTTGTCACGCTCGAAGGCCGCAGCACCGGGATTGCTCCTGCCTGGGCCAAAGCAGCTAATGAAATCGCAATTGCCGCGACAATGATCGCGACAATGATATTGAATGGTGCGAGGCGTAGGTATTCATTCCTGTTGACCATTTTTTCCTCCCGTATTGCACTTGAAGCAATGTCCCTCGTCTTTTCTCGAAATAGCGACGTTTCCGTTACAACCATATCTGCCGCGCCGCGTCTGACGAATGTCCCATGCGCCATAAACTGCAACAGTCGCGGCTCGAGCGCATCCCCTGGTTGGGGGGTGCGGATCGCGGATCCACCGCCATGCAAGCGGGTGGCCTCTCCCAGGTCGCAAGTCCGTCGGCAATAATGCCGGCCCGGGCGGCTCCCCGTGAGAGAACCCCGGAGGTCGCCTCGACCACGGTTCGAATCGGTGTCCGGCTCCGTTGCTGCGGCGACTCCCCTTTGAAGACAAAGCGCCGGCGGGCCTCGTGATAGGCGGTGTCGGGTCCGAAAAAATTGGCCCGCATCCACGCAAGCTCCTCGGCGCGACAGCTCGCGAGGGGCTTGGAGTTTTCGTCGTCGAGACGCCTCTCGTGTTTCTGCCGCAGCATCAAGCGGAATTCGAGATCTCGGGCGAGCCGCCTCGCCCGATCCCTCAGCTCGGCCTCGAACGCCGCGGTATCCTCGCCAAATGCGTCGTCGAGAAATCCGATCTCCCGCGCTGCCCGTGTGCCAATCGGCCGGCAGGACAGGGTCAGCTCCAGCGCCCGCTTTTTCCCCACCCGCCGCGGGACCGCGGACAGCCGCGCATGTCGGGCGGGTTCTGAGTCAGCTTCTCGGGTTGCCAGGAGCCGGACCGGAACTCACCCGATTCAATTCGGGCGACCGCCTCGAGAACGCCGCGCACAGCGGCGACTGGATTGGCCACGTTGTTCGCGACGGCGCCATCCTCGCCATGCCCGAAATCGGCATCGATGTTGCATTGGCCGAATTCTACGACGGCCTCGTCTTCGACGACCAGGACGAGGCCAAGGATGGCGCGCCGCGGACTGGGTAAATCCAAGAACTGGCGGCCGCGGCTGCTCCCCTCATCCTTTGACGTCGCCCGCGCGGCCAGCTCGCCTCCTTACGCATGGCGCTGTCTCGGCCGGCATAGTCAGTTGCGAAACCGCTTCGCCAATGTGACTAACATAGCCGGTATAGAAACAAACCCGCTGGAACCCGGGGGCGGGCGGAGCGCGAACTTTGGCCTGCCGAGCCTTTTTGATGACATTATCCTGGGACACGAGATATAGCTCCTTCGCAAAAGACGTGGGGGCTCGCCCCTCTGTACAACGCAACCGTTGCTCCCCGCCGTTACCAAGTATCGCGAAACTCTCCTCCATAAGGTGCAAATAGTTCAAGGGAATACTTTTCTAAAGGGACGGCCCGTCTTATAAGGTAAAGCCCGTGCCAAATTCTTTCGTTGTTTGTTTTGTGCGGTCGGACCGAGATCGATGTGTCTGTTTTCGTTAGGGGTCCGGGTCCGGGTTTGGGGTTTCCGCCGCGGAGCGAGGGGGGCGGCGCTATTTCTGTTCGCGAGCGCGATGCTTGCCGCTTGTACGACTCCCCCACCGGTGGGAGCCAATGAGCCGCCGGACGCGTTGGACCAGGTTCGCGCCGCCGACTTGCAGCCGCGGTTTCCGCAACCCTCTGCCACCGCCGATACGGGAACGGGGGCGAATAGGCCCCAGCTATATTACGGGAGCTCGAGCGGGCAGCCTTCGGGCCCGGCGGCGGCCTCGCCTGACCCTGGCCCCGGCCCTGGCGCGAGCACGGCCGCCGGCGAGGGCGTCAATTTGAATTTCGAGGATAGTCCCGTGAGCGCCGTGGCGAAGGTCATTTTGGGCGACATTTTAGGGGTAGGTTATTCGATCGATCCGCGGGTGCAAGGAACCATCAGCCTTTCGTCGGGCCGTCCGGTTCCCAAATCCGAGGTGTTGTTCGTCCTGGAGAGCGCCTTGCACACGAGCAATGCGGTCATGGTACACGATGCCGGTGGCTACCATATCGTCCCGGCGGACGACGCCGTCGGCAGCGGCCACGTCGATCGCGCGGGGGAGGGCCGCAATCTGGAGCCTGGCTATGGAATCTCGGTGGTGCCATTGCGGCATGTTTCGGTGCAAACGATCACCAAACTCTTGGAAAGCTTCGCGACAAAACCCGGTTCGATCCGGGCCGACCCGGCAAACAACCTGCTTCTCGTCGTCGGCAACGGAACCGAGCGCCGCACGGCCGTCGACACTATCCTCAGCTTCGACGAGGATTGGATGCGCGGCCAATCGGTCGGTATTTTTCCGGTCCATAGCACGCAGCCCGAGCCATTGGTTGCCGAGCTCGAAAAAATTCTCGACTCCGGGGAAGACGGCCTCAGCCAACATTTGGTCAAGCTGCAACCCGTGAGCCGCTCGAACGCCGTCCTCGTTGTGGCGCGCAAGCCCGAATTACTGCGCGCCGCCGCGAAATGGATCAGCCGTCTCGATAATTCGGCCGTGGCGAGCACCGGCGTCAAGGTCTATAAGGTCCGTTACGGCGACTGCGTCAAGATCGCGAAGCTGCTCAGCGCCTTGTTCACCGGCGGCACCCCAAGCACGCTCGAGTCGCCCACCAACCAAATCGCGCCAGGCGGAGGGGCAACGGCTTTTGGCGCCGCGGCCGGGGGTCAGCCGGGGCAAGGCCAAGCGCAAGGGATTGGCGGGCAAGCGCAATCGCCGTTTGGGGGGTTGGGCGGCGGCGGCGGATTGGGCGGCGGCGGCGGACTGGGAGGCGGCGGCGGACTGGGCGGCGGCGGATTGGGCGGCGGGGGAGCGGGCGGCGCGGGCCGGGGCGGCGGCGCCGGGACGCCCGAGGAAGGGACCGAGACCGCTGGCTTTGCGGGAGGTTTTGGCGGCGGCGCGGGCGGCGGGCGCGCGCTTCTGCCAGGGGTCCGGATATTGCCGGATGTCACGAATAATACGGTCGTGATCTATGCCAACGCGGAGACTTACCGGATCATTGAAAGGGCGCTCAATCAGCTCGATCGCCCACAATTGCAAGTCGCCGTCGACGTGACCATCGCCGAAGTCACGCTCAACGACAGTCTCAGTTACGGCGTTCAGTTCTTTCTGGGAAGGCTCGGTGCCCTTAATACTAATACTGGCGTCGAGGCAATCAACACGCTGACGGGAGCGCCGTTGAGCGCGCGTACAGTGAATCCAACAGGCTTCAATCTATTGATTGGCTCGAAGCTCACCCCGCATGCCATCATCAGCGCCTTGCATGATTATACCACAACCAAGGTCCTTTCGAATCCGTCGCTCGTCGTCGTCAACAATCAGGTGGCGACCTTGACGGTCGGCAACCAGATACCGGTCACGACAGGCTCGGCGAATATATTGAACACGGCCACTGCCGCCTCCAACACCGTCTTCAATTCGGTCTCTTACGAGAGTACGGGCATTGTTTTGCGCATCCAGCCGCGCATCAACGCCAATGGCAGCGTTACCCTCGATATCGAGCAGGAGTTCAGCGAATGCACGAATTGCTCGACGACGACGCCCAATCTTACGCCGACAATCAATGAACGTAAGGTCAAGAGCTCGATCCTGGTCGCCGGCGGCCAGACGGTATTGCTCGCCGGCCTCATCAGCGAATCCCAGTTCGGCGAGCGCGCCGGTGTTCCGGTTCTCGATCAAATTCCCATCCTCGGCGAAGTCTTCACCCCCACCAACTCCAGAACCCTTTTGCGCACGGAGCTCATCATCATCATCCGGCCGCAGATCATACGCGACAGCGTCGATGCCTCGGTCGTCGCCGAGGAACTGCGTTCCAAGTTAAGGGGCGACAAAGTTGGCACGGCGCACCCGCCTGGCGCCGTGACCCCCTATCCGCTCGGGCTGGTCCAATGAGCTCGAACCCGCTTAGCGATTGCGGCGACTGGACAACGGCCATGCCCGGAGACGAGATTGACTTTTCTTTGGCGGAGTGGGGCAGAGCGTGGCCAGGGCTAAGAGCCTGTTTCAAAAGTCTCGCCCTCATCCTGAGGAGCCCACGAAGTGGGCGTCTCGAAGGATGCGCCGCGCGACTCCCGAGGTGCCCTCGCCCTTCGAGACAGCCCTTCGGGCTTCCTCAAGGTGAGGGCTTGGGTTCCGTGAAGTTTTTGAAACAGACTCTAATCATTAAATACGCCGCCTCCGCCGCCCTGGCTTGCTCGATTGCGATCGCGAGTCTTGTTGCCGCGCCTGGGCCATCGGGCTTTCTTGGAGGCGCTTTGGGAGTTCTGATGCTTGCGATCGCCGTGGCCGATGCCCGCGCGTTCATTATCCCCGACAGACTGACCGCCGCCGCCTTCCTGCTCGGCTTGACGAATGCTGCGAACGAGGGTTTTGGAAGCGTACCGGAAAACGTCGCGGTTGCCGCGTTGCGTGGACTTGTTCTGGCGCTTGTATTTTTCATTCTGCGGGAAATCTATTTGCGGCTGCGCCATCGCCATGGCATTGGCCTTGGCGATATCAAGCTCGCCGCGGTCGCCGGGGCCTGGCTCGACTCTACGCTCATTCCGGTTGCGATTGAAATCGCGGCGCTCGCGGCACTGATCTCTTACCTAGGTAGCCGGCTTGTCTTGCGCCGCCCCCTATGCGCGGCCGCGAAATTGCCTTTCGGGCTCTATTTCGCCCCGGCAATTTGGGCTTGCTGGCTTCTCAACGCGATGTTTTTCGAATTTTAGAGGAGCGCGATCATGGGGACTGTTACCTTCGAGCAAGGCCGCGGCCAATTCCTAAGCTCCGTCCGCGGCCGGGAGGCGCGAAAACCTCGCCGATGGCGTCTTGGTGCTTTGCTCGGCGCGCTGCTTTGCGTGGCGATTTTCTCGAACCCCGCCGCCGCGAACCGGCTGCGCGACGGGACCCGGGCGTTCGCGGCCGGCGATTACGTTACGGCGGCCCGCATCTTTACCGATCTCGCCCTGCTCGGCGATGCAAGGGCACAGACATATCTCGGCTACTTGTTCGCCCATGGCCAGGGCGTGCCGCAAAATTATATGGTGGCGGCGGGATGGTACCGCTGCGCCAGTCAACAGGGGTTTCCAGCGGCAGAGTACCTGCTTGGGCTCATGTACGACAAGGGCCAAGGCGTTCCGCAGAACTATGTCATGGCCTATGCCTTGCTTGACCTCGCCGTCGCGGGGGCAGGCCG
>JBOHJV010000029.1:0-3850 GCA_050728695.1 Methylocella sp.
CGAGCCGCTTCATGAACGGGTCATTGATGCCGAAGTCCGTCAGCGCGCCACCCAGCGCGCCGCCCGCCGCGCCCAAAGCCGCGCCGAGAAGCGGATTGAGGAAAAGCACCCCGATCAGCAAACCCCAAAAGCTGCCGGAAACAGCTCCCGACGCCGTTGTGTTGACGACCTGGTGCAAATGTATTTGGCCATCGGTGGATTTGGTGGCGATGACCGCATCCCCGAGTCTGATGATATATTCCTTCTGCAGTTCGAATAGGCGCTTTCGCACCTCTTCGGCCTTTTCCAGGGACGGATAGACAATGACGACGAGATTGGACATCGAAAGTCTCCCTACCTTCATATGAGCCGGATCACGGAGCACTTATGCGCCGCCATCCGCGCCGTTTCAAGCCACCGGCCGCAAAATCAAAACCGTGCCAATTTTTTTTATCCTGATCTACGCAACCTGGTGAATCTGCACCGTTTCTCTGTGAGCTTATAGCACGTACCGAGTCACGGCGCAGCTCGACAAATGACGAAACTTATGCCGTTTACACTGGCGTGTGCTTGTCGCCAGTGTCAATTGCCGTCTCAATGAAAAACTGCCGTGCAACATCAGCGGCTTTGACCCCAGACTCAGCTGGTCTTTGCCATTTCGGCGCCGGAAGGGGCGTCAGGTGTTGCCATGAGGTTCGCGATCCAACGCGTCGACGGATTCTGTTCGAAGACGGTGAAAAGCGCGATGGTTATGGGGAGGCCGATAAAAGCCCCGGGCATGCCCCATAAAAAATCCCAAATTAAAAACGCGACCAGCATCGCGAAGGGTGAAATGGCGAGAGCGTTGCCTGTCAGCAATGGCTCCAAGTAGTTGCCGATCACGAATTGGATCAGGTACAAACTTCCGAAAATGAAAGCCGCCATTTGCCAGGACTCGAATTGCGCGGTCGCGAAGATCACGGGAAGGATGACGGCCACGAGTGGGCCAACATAGGGAATGTAGTTCAACACAAATGAAATAACGCCCCATGCGATCGCGAGGTCGAGCCCTATCGCAAGAGTGAAGAGAAAGACCGCCAAGCCCGTCGCGACACTCGCGAGGGTGCGTATGAGCATGTATTTACGGATTTTCTCGGCGATTTGGCCGCTCGTTTCCAACAAGCTCCAGCCGCTCAATTTCGTGTCGAGCGCCGCAAGCTTGAGTCTGAAATCACCCATTTCAGCAAGACCGAACATCAGAAATAAAAATATCATTAGAGCAAAGCCAAGAAAATAATTGACGTAACCCGCAATGGCCTGGAACACCCCAACGAAGGAGGACGGCTTCAGATCTTCTAAATCACCTACAACAAAATCATGCCCTTCAAGCCATTGCGTTGTTCGCATGTACAGGGACTGGAACCGTTCCACATTTGCCAAGCCCCAAGCAACAATATCACTAATACTCCAGACAATTGCCCATACGAGAATCGATAGGAAAAGAAGTGTCAAAATAATAGCGAGGGTGAGCGCAACCGGCTTACCAAACCTGACCTCGGCCGCCTTCTGGAAAGGCTCGACAAGAGCCATTGCGAACAGCACGAACGCGATCGGCTCAAACACGATGCGGCCAAAATAAAGCGCGGCGGAAACGAGAACCACGGCGAAAACGGCTGTAACAAAGCGATCCCGTCCGGCGCCGGTCACCGCTGGTTCTACATTATTCATTTTCTGCCCCCCGGTCTTTGGATCTTCTGATGCGAGCCGGTTTCGCGGGAACTTCCAAAGGATGCCCCCATCCTCTGATACGCGATCGTTTGGTATGGGCTCGCGCCGCAATAGTCTAACAATTATTGCGCTGTTTGTCATGATAGCATGCGACGTCCGACGCCCGTAGAACTACGAGCGTGTAATTCAGCGGCGCCAGCAATTCTTCGAATATCGCAAGGGCAATCTGCTACAAGAAAGCAATCGGGGTATCGACATCGGTGGCTTTCTCCAGCGGCCGCGATGATCGCAATCATCGTGATGGATGCCTTATGTGATGCGATGCCTCCGATCGCGGAATTGAGGCCTCCCTAGCGGGCTACTCGTGACCCGCTCGTTCGCAATGCCGATCGTAGGCACCGAAAAATCCGCTTTCCCTCCATCTGAGTCTTTAGGCTCCAAATATCTTGGGCCGCGGTATTGATTCCGTCTCGCCTTACGATATTCTTACCTTGGTAGTTTGGTTGGTTTTTGATTGGGACGAAGATAATGACAGCAATACATCGCCGTGCAATGTTAGGCGCCTTGCTGGGAGGCGGGGCAGTTCTGACGTTGGGTCTAGCTGCTTTGATACCGGACCCAGCCGAATCTGCGCCTCTAACATTGGGCGCGAGCCGTCCCGTGACGACAGAGAACTTCGTCGACAAAGCTGTAGTCGTTGTCCGTAGGCGCCGTCGCAGGAGGAGGGTGTGCTGGTGGCACAGGGGCCGCCGAGTTTGTCGCTGGCGTTGAAGGCCCGCTGTTGGCCGGCGCGTTGCGTCGCCAACAAAAATTTATTCGCGGGAGAAGATGACTATGATGATAGGCGGGGCTACCTTATCTCGCGTGGTCGACTTTATGCTGCCCACCAGAGGATCAATGCGCACTCCTCCTCTTTACTACGGAAGTCGGCTGTACCCAGATTTTGAACGCGTGCAGTACTTTGCAATGCGCCATCGGGGGCCTTATTCCAACGATCCAAGCATGCAGCGCTCGAATTTGCTAAATGGGCCAAAGTGAGCCACTATAACTCCCGTTCCCGATCATCTGAGGGATATGGGTCAATTAAAGAATAGAGAGGAGACGTCCAATGAAAATAAACATTCGGAGACTTGCCGGCTTCGGCTTCGGAGCTGCACTCGCGATAATGCTCAGCGTGGACGTGGAGGCTACCCCTGTCAACACGTCGCAAGGCCCAGCGGAAATTTCCGCCTCTGACGGATTGGTCATGAAAGTGGCGAGTCGTGTGAGAGTGAGGCGTAGTCGTCATCGGACCCCGAGACAAATGGTCCACCGCCACAGAAGAGTACCGGTCCAACGCGCCATGTAGCGCAAGCTTCGAAAAATTGGGCTCCTCACCGAGGCGGGTATTCGACTGGTGGCGCTGATCCGCCACCGCGCCAAGATGGAGACGGCCGACATGTTCCAATGCACGGGTTTCGCCACGCGGAACGCGAAAGAACCGCTCGCGCCTTTCTCATTCAACCGCCGCGACCCTGGGCCGAAGGACGTCGAAATCGAAATTCTCTTTTGCGGCGTTTGTCATTCCGACCTTCATCAGACTCGCAACGAGTGGCGGAATACGGTCTACCCTTGCCTTCCAGGACATGAAATTGTCGGCCGGGTGACCAAGACCGGCGCGGGAGCGAGCCTTTTCAAGACGGGCGACCTCGCCGCTGTCGGCTGCATGGTCGATTCCTGCCGCACTTGCCGTTCCTGCCGCGAGGGCCTAGAGCAATATTGCGAACGGGGCTTCAACCCAACCTACAACGGCGTCGACAAGGTGATCGGCGGCCAGACTTTCGGAGGCTATTCCAACGCGATCGTCGTCGACGAGGCTTTCGTGCTGCGGATTTCCGGCAAGCTCGATTTGGCCGGCGTCGCGCCTCTGGTCTGCGCCGGCATCACCACCTATTCGCCATTGCGCCATTGGCGGGTCGGACCGGGCCAAAAAGTCGGGATCGCCGGTCTTGGCGGCCTTGGCCATATGGGCATAAAGTTCTCCCACGCCTTTGGCGCCCATACGATATTGTTCACAACCTCGCCGGGCAAAGTCATGGACGCCAAGAGGCTCGGCGCCGACGAGGTCGTGATCTCAAAAAATGCCGCCGAGATGGCGGCTCACGCGAGCAGCTTCGACTTTATT
>JBOHJV010000029.1:3950-24270 GCA_050728695.1 Methylocella sp.
TCGCCTCGAGAATTCGCAATGCTTCGTCGGCATTGGCCGCCTCCAAAACCTCGTAGCCCTCCCCGGCGAGAATATCGGCGCCCCTCAGACGCACCAAGGCCTCGTCCTCGACGATAAGGATTTTTTGGCGGGCTTTTGCGAGTTTTTCTTCCATCGCCTTGTAACAACAGAATTTGAAGTAGGTTCCTTTGAATTGTCCGGCTTGTTAATAAACTTTTAAGCCCGGCGGCACGCGAGCGAGGCAGTAGTAGGGCGAATGAATACGGTGGAGCTTCATTTCAAAAGCCAGTTTTACACGGCGCCCGATGGGTTAAAACTTCACGTTCGCGAATACGGCTCCGTGCTCGATCCCGGCGTCCCCGTCGTCTGCCTGGCTGGGCTCACCCGCGATTCGGCCGATTTCGGTCGCTTGGCGAGCGCGCTCGCCAGCGGGCTGAAAGGGGCCAAGCGGCGGGTGCTGGCCCTCGACTACCGCGGCCGCGGCCTTTCCGGTTATGACCGGAACTGGAAAAATTACAGTCTCGAAATCGAAAACGTCGACATGCTGGCGGTTCTCGCCGCCATGGAGATCGAGGCCGCGATCTTCATCGGCACCTCGCGCGGCGGTCAGCACGCGATGCTGCTTTCCGCGACGCGCCCCACGGTCATTCGAGGTGCCGTCCTGAACGACATTGGCCCGGTTCTGGAGCCGCGCGGAATGGCCCGCATCCGCGGCTACGTCGGCAAGCTGCCCGAGCCGCGTTCGGTGCCGGATGCCGTCGATCTTCTCAAGCAAATAATGAGCGAGCGTTTCAACGGTCTAAGCGAGGCCGATTGGGAAGCTTACGCCAGACTAACCTTCACCGATGCGGTGGGACGAATTTGCCAGCGCTACGATCGCAATCTGATGAAGTCGCTCGAAAGTCTCGATCTCGAACAGCCGCTTCCCACGCTCTGGCCGCAGTTCAATGGTTTGCGCGCTGTCCCTTTGCTCATCCTCAGGGGCGCGAACTCCGATCTTCTCTCGGCCGAAACGCTTAAAGAGATGGCGGCCCGCCACCCCGGCGCGGAGGTTCACATCGTCGAGGGTCAAGGCCATGCGCCGCTTCTGCTCGACGAGGAAACCATTACACGGATTTGCGCATTTGTCGCGGCGAACGATCGCGCCGCGCTCGGAGATTGTTAACCATAAGTAAGGCCACCTTCATGCGGCAGATTTGAATGCGGCGCGCCATTGATCTTTTTCCGCGAATCTGGGCAAGTTGGGCTTGCCGCGCCCGCAAACCCCAGAAAGATTGAATCATGGCCGTTGCTTGCACCGAAGGACTCGATACCGGCTTTGTCGCTCTCGGCTACGGCAAGGTAGGCTTTCTCGGCATCGTTCAAGGCATTACCGAGCTATTGCCGATTTCCTCCACGGCGCATATGCGGATCGTCCCGGCTTTCCTCGGCTGGCGGGATCCGGGATCGGCGTTTTCGGCCGCGATGCAGGTCGCGGCGCTCGCCGCCGTCGTCAGCTATTTTTGGGCCGACGTGCGGGGCATCGCGTTGGGTTTCCTCCGCGCCATACGCCGCCGCGATTTAGAGGATTGGAATTTCCGCTTCGCCGTATGGATTGGTCTCGCCACGATCCCGATCGTCGTCGCCGGCGAGTTGTTGTCGCCCATCCTCAACGCCTGTCATTCGCCATTGCGCAGTCTCACCGTCATCGCCATCGCCTGCGTCGTCATGGCGGCGCTTCTGGCGCTCGCCGAAATTTACTCCAGGCATAAACGGACGCTTGATCACGCGACGCTCAAAGACGCGATGGTCATTGGGTTTGCCCAGGTCGGGGCGCTCATTCCCGGAGTTTCGCGATCAGGCGCGACGCTGACCGCGGCCTTGTTCTTGGACCTCAAGCGCGCGGAAGCAGCACGCTTTTCGTTTCTGCTCGGGCTGCCGGCCATCGCCGCCGCCGGAGTGAAGGAAATGTGGGAACTGCACAAGGCGCATCTCGACGCGCATGGCTGGTCGGTCCTGGGGTTTGGCCTCTTGATCGCGTCGCTTTCGGCCTTTGCCGCGATCTGGGGCTTGCTGCGGATTCTCGAACGATTCTCGGCCTGGCCGTTTGCCGCCTACCGGGCCTTGATGGGTATCTTTTTGTTCGTCTGCGTTTATTTCAGCTCGCTGCCAAATTGAGGTCAGTCGTCTGGCGCCAGCATGGCTTCCGGGCGAACCAGCGCATCGAACTCCAAGGCGTCAACGAGCCCCGAGGAAAGCGCCTCTTCCCGCAGGCTTGTTCCATTAAGATGCGCGGCCTTGGCGATCCTCGCCGCGCTGTCGTAGCCGATCCTTGGCGCAAGCGCGGTGACAAGCATCAAAGATCGCCGCATCAACTCATCAATTCGCTTCCTGTTCGGGAGAAGCCCTTCGACGCAATGGCGCCGGAAACTGTCGACCGCGTCCGCGAGGAGGGCGAGACTTTCGAGAAACGCGACCGCGATGACGGGCTTATAGACGTTGAGCTCGAAATGGCCCTGCGAAGCGGCGAACGCGATCGTCGCGTGGTTGCCGAAAACCCGCGCGCAGACCATGGTCAGCGCCTCGGCCTGGGTCGGATTGACCTTGCCCGGCATGATCGAGGAACCCGGTTCGTTTTCGGGCAGGACCAGTTCGCCGATGCCGCAGCGGGGGCCGCTCGCCGCGAGCCTTATATCGTTGGCGATTTTAAAAAGGCTTGCCGCGATGGTGCTCAGCGCGCCATGCGCGAAGAGCAAAGCGTCATGGCAAGCGAGCGCCTCGAACTTGTTTGGCGCGGAGAGAAACGGAAGCGCGGTCATGGCCGCGATCTTCGCCGCGAAAGCTTCGGCGAAGCCCCGTTTGGCATTGAGCCCAGTGCCAACCGCCGTGCCGCCCTGGGCAAGCCGATAGAGACCTGGGAGTGTCGCTTCGAGCCGTTCGAGCCCGAACTCGAGCTGCGCCACATAGCCCGAAAATTCCTGTCCGAGCGTCACCGGCGTCGCGTCCTGAAGATGCGTGCGACCTAGCTTGACGATCGCGGCAAAAGCCTCCGATTTGGCGATGAAGGCGGAGGCGAGCGCACGCAACGCCGGTTCGAGCCCCTCTTTGATTTGGCGGACCGCGGCGATGTGCATCGCGGTCGGAAAACAATCGTTCGAGGATTGCCCGAGATTGACGTGATCGTTTGGATGCACGGGATGTTTCGCGCCCCGCGCGGCGCCAAGTATTTCATTGGCGCGATTGGCAATGACCTCATTGACATTCATGTTGGTTTGCGTGCCGGATCCTGTCTGCCAGACACGCAAGGGAAATTCGGCATCGAGACGCCCAGCTTCGATTTCGCTGGCGGCGGCGGCGATCGCGGCACATAACCCCCCCGGCAAAAGCCCAAGATCGCGATTGACCTCGGCGCTAGCGCGCTTGACCATCGCCAAGGCACGAATGATCGCCAACGGCATGGTTTGCGAGCCGATCGCGAAATGCGCAAGGGAGCGCTGCGTCTGCGCGCCCCAGTAATGCGCGGCGGGCACCCCGACCGGCCCGAAACTGTCGGTCTCGATCCGCGTCTTGTTAACATTCATCCACGCAATACTCCGCCGTCGCTCGCAAATTTATTTAAACCGAAGGGCGGGGCGAGAACAAAATCAGGCGGTGCCCGCGTCACTCGCCGTCGCCGCGCACATAGCGCTGATCGGCGACTGTGGAATCGATTGCCTGCCACTCGCCATCACGTCCAAATTCCATACCGGAAGCAATCGACAACATATCGGCGAGACGGCTTCTGGCGCGATTGACGCGGCTTTTCATGGTCCCGATCGCGCAGCCGCAAATCCCCGCCGCTTCTTCGTAGGACAGGCCCGAGGCGCCGATCAGAATCAAGGCTTCCCGCTGATCGGTCGGCAGTTGCTGGAGCGCCGCGCGAAAGTCGAGCAAGTCCATATGACCGCTTTGCGCCGGGGCCGTCGCGAGCCTGGCGGCAAAGGTGCCGTCAGGATCGGCGACTTCGCGCCGCCGTTTGCGATATTCCGAATAATAGATGTTGCGCAAAATCGTAAAGAGCCAGGCGCGAAGATTGGTCCCTTCGACGAAAGAGCCGATGTTGCTCCAGGCCTTCACCAAGGTCTCCTGGACGAGATCGTCGGCGCGATCGAGATTGCCGCATAAGGATACCGCGAAAGCGCGCAGATTGGGGACGACGGAAAGGAGGTCGGCGGTGATTTGCGAGCTTGCGGGGTCCGGCGGGGGCTCACTCGCGGCTGGGAATTCCGCCTTTTCCAAATGCGCGGCTGTCACATGCCGTCCTTGCTGAACCTGGAGTGTGAGGCGCTTTCGAGTTGCCGCAAAAGCTCAAGAAACCGCCCCGGCACAGGTTGCGCCAACACGTCATCGTAGACGCTGCGTAAATGCAGACCGATTTGATCGGCGATCTCGGACTTCGACGCTGGCTTCTTCGCGCAAGGCCCACCAACAATTTCGTTTCCGGGCCCACGGCCCACCCCTTGGGTCTCGAAGATATTTACGTCTCCCACCGTGACCGGTGGGTTTCTCGTTCTAGTCAATTTTCTCACTGAAGCACCCTCGCGACGGCCGTTTTCGTTCGTTTGTCCCCCACTGATTGGCGATTCCCCCATGCCACAGAGTATTTTCATTGAATTGCGGCGCATGCGGGCCGCCTATGCCCGCGGTTTTGCCGGATTGGGGTTTGACCGACCCCTCTCGCGGCACGTGGCTCGGCCGTGAAAATGATGATGTCCGGCTCGACTTAACGCTCGATCGGCACGTTGGTTCCATCCGCGGGAACTTTTCCGAGGCGCGATCGAGCGGACGCGGCCCGTCATGCCGGATGTTGAGCTTCGTGCGCTCTCCCAAAATCCCAGCAAAATTCGGGCACGCTGGCGGGGCCGGAACTTAAAGGTTCTTCGACGACATCCCTCAAGGAGAAACTCGCCAAGACCGGCGCGCAGGTCGTGAGCACGGCCGTTACATCGCGCCCGATTGCGGCCATGGCGAGGAAGGCGCCGCCGCGAACAACGTGGGCCGCCTCCTGGCGCGGCGGAACTGAGAAAAGCACCTCCATTTGGGTGATGCGCCGGGGCCGTTAGTGCTGCAGTAATATTATCTAAAGATATTCGAAAGGAATGTGTAATGATGTTATTCATTATTCAATTCTATCTGATGCGGCACGAAGTATATTAATCGTTGTGCAAAGGATATCCGTAAGTTACTCCGCATGAAGTGGTATCGGAAACTATTAATGTTTCGGAAAAATATTTGAAGAAAAGACCTGTGACATTGCCTCAAAGGCAATTCAAGTAAGGCAAACCTAGCCGATATCATAAAAGCGTAGAAAACATATTCACGTCTGAATACGTAACTATATCCAAGAATTGATAATCAAGTCCTCGGTCATACGGGGAATATCCTATAGGGAGATCTCGAATTGCGCAATCATTCTATTGTGGGTGCCGCTGTTCACGGTTGGGCGGGACTTCGTGGTTCAACGAAAATATCTTTGGGCCTTCTTGTGGCCCTTGGCGCCATTGGCGCGGCAAATCCGCCTCTCGATTTGTTCAAGCTCGAGAAGGACAAAAGAGCTCCCGTCGATTACGGATACGGACCGGGCGCGCCCATTGGGAGTCCAAGGCCAAAGACTGTTCTCGGCCAAACCCCGATAAACCCGAAAGCCCGCATTGCACCCCCGCAAACCAGCCTTAGCTCGGCGAAAATGCCTGGCACTGTCCCGGTCGGCGCGGCAACGGGCGGCTTTTTTGGCCCCTCGTTTACTTGGCCGATTATACCCCTTCACGTCGCGCTGTTGTCCGATGGACGCGTGTTGAATTTCGGCACCGACGAATCCGGTGTCCAGGGTGCGGCGATGATGTACGACGTCTGGAACCCCACGCTTGGAACCAGCACCGCCGCGCATACTGTCCTGACGAATACGACGGCGACCGACCTCTTCTGCAGCGCGGTGTCATTGCTCGATGGAACTGGCAATGCACTGATAACCGGCGGCGATCTCACTGTTGCCGGAGTACGAAACTACTCGAATAGTAAAGTCAATATTTTTAACCCGAAGCAGAATACGCTGACAGCGGATGGCCAGATGAGCTATCCGCGTTGGTATGACTCCATCACGACTTTGCCAAACGGCGACAAACTCGTTCTCGGCGGGAACCAATCGGGTCCAACACTGGGAAACGCGGGGGGAGTGCAGACGCCCGAAGTCTTTAGCGCGATCAATGGCTGGAGGAAACTCACCGGGATTTCGATCGACTCGACCGAATGGTACTATCCCCGAGGGTTCGTCGGTTTCGGCGGAGCGGTATATGTACTGCAGCAAAATGGCAAAATAATGCGGCTCGCCACAGACGCCGCGAGCGGCGCGGGGACTATGGTCGATACGGGGTCGCGGCTCGGCGCGGGGCTCAATGTTTATCCCACGGCGATGTCCATTGGCGCGACGGGCAACCCTTTCACGGTGTTGGCGGAGCGCTACGGAAAGGTGGTCCAGGCCGTTGATATTTCCCAAAACCCGCCGGTGGTGGCCAACGTCGCCACGCTCAATTATGATCGGATCTACGGGCACGCGACGTTGCTCCCCGATGGCGAAGTTCTCTTCTCGGGCGGCTCGGGAGTCGCGAATGAGCTCACCAAGGTCGCCTATCAAGTCGAGCTCTATAATCCCTCGACAGGAACATTGACGCTCGACGCCACCGCCGCCGTCCCTCGCCTCTACCATTCGACGACGCTGCTCCTCCCGGACGGGTCGGTGCTGACCGCGGGCGGCGGAGCTCCAGGCCCCGTGAACGAACTCAATGCTGAAATTTACTATCCCCCTTATCTCTACTTGAAAGACGGTTCCGGAAACCCGGCTCCGCGCCCGCAAATCATTTCCGCCCCCTCGGTGTCGACGCCTCTCATCTTGAACCAGACTTTCTTGGTGACGGTGGGAGCCAACGACACGGTCAGCAAGGTCCGCCTCATTCGGGTGGGCGCCGACACCCATGCATTCAACGCGGAGCAGCGGCTGCTCCCTTTGCTGTTCACGCAAAGCGGGACTCAAGTCACCGCGACTTTGCCGCCGTCTCCCCAATTACTTCCTCCAGGCTATTATATGCTCTTTGTCATCAACTCATCTGGCGTGCCCGCGGTGGCGCCAATTATCTCCATTGGCTCGTCCCTCCCAGACCTCGTTCCGACTTCGCTTACGTATTCCAGCGCAACCGGCGTCTTCACCAGCGTAGTGAAAAACCAAGGCACTGTCGCAACCCCCTCAGGCGTTTTCATCGTTGCCACATACATGCTTGATGGGGTACAATGCAGCATGGCAGAGGTTGCCGGACGCCTTGCTGCGGGCGTCTCGGTTACCCTTGGCTCCGGGCTTTGCACGATCTCTTCCGGCACGCACACGATTACCGTAACTGTCGATAATGCTGGCGCGATTATCGATGCCAATAGATCCAACAATACGCTTTCTCAGACGATTGTCGTCCCATGAAAACCGTATTTGCGTGTTTTTGCTAAACTCGTTACGTTCCGCCGTGCAATTGAGCTTCAGAAGGTGGGGTGAGGGGTCGGATTCCTCTGCGCAAAGGTACGTCATGCGACATCGCGCCCGATGAAAAAGTCGTGATATGATCAGGCCAGGGTCGGGCGAAAAGGTGTTACCATGCCAATAACCCAGGCAATCTCCTCGCATATCCCCTATTTGCGCCGGTTTTCACGAGCTCTGACCGGGACGCAAGCCGGAGGAGATGCTTATGTGCTCGCCACGCTGGAGGCCATCGTCGCCGACCCGGCCGAGTTTTCGAAATGCGCCGATCCGAGGACGGCGCTTTACCGCCTGTTCCTCAAGGTTTGGGGGACGGTGCCGGTTAACAACCATGTCGATCAGGCGGTGTTCACTGGCGACGAAGCGGGGGCGCATCGCAATCTCGAAGCGATCACATTGCGTCCGCGAATCGCGTTTCTTCTCAGTTCGCTCGAAGGCTTCGATACCGCCGAGGTCGCGGCCGCTCTCGACACCACGGTCGAGGAAGCCGCGTCTCTAATCGACGCCGCGGGCAAGGAGATCGCTGACCAAATTCGCACCGATGTTTTGATCATCGAGGATGAACCGTTTATCGCGCTCGACCTTCAGTCCCTCGTCGAAGAGCAAGGGCACCGCGTCGTCAATGTCGCGCGCACCCATCGCGAGGCGATCGAGGCCGTCATGCGCGAACGGCCAGGTCTTATCCTCGCGGACATTCAGCTCGCCGACGGAAGCTCGGGTCTCGAAGCGGTCAATCAGATCCTCGAATCCTTTTCCGTTCCGGTGATCTTCATTACCGCCTATCCGGAGCGTTTTCTGACGGGGACGCCGCCGGAGCCGGCCTTTCTCATAACCAAGCCGTTCGGCATCGACAGCCTCAAAGCGGTCATCAGTCAGGCGCTATTTTTCGATCGCAAGTCGCATCGCAAGGACGAACCCAAAAAAAACAGCAGCCTCGTTTGATCGGATGCCAGGCCCAGCCTATCCGGTGGTAGTGGGACAGTATCGAAATGGGACGCCTATTGGGGCGACCGGCGATGTCTTGAACGTGCTCGAAACCTGCCAAGGTAATGGCGGGACAAGCGATTACTAGGATGTACGCTGTATTGAGATGATGCGAGGCGTTGCGCCCGCCGACATTCGAGGCGGACGGAACGCGGCTTTTGAAGCGCGACAAACCGGTCGTCCGAGACAGCCGAATAGAGCACGCTTTCTCCCCTGTGTTTCCGCCGAACGAGAGCGCGGATCTCCGCCCGCGTTGGCTAAATCCAATTCCAAACTGACCCGCCGCCTATCTCGATAGCCTCCAGCGTTCCTTCAAGATCCGGCTCAGGATAAAGCCCGCGATAATCGCCAAGACGGCCAGCGAGAAAGGATGCAATTGTTTGGCGAAGCTAGCGCCGACCTCGAGCGCACGACGCTCACGATCGAGGCCAGAATCACGCAAAACGTTGAGGATAGGCGCGACTGCCTCGTCAATATTATTTGCAAGCGCGCGCTCTTGGGACGTTGGGTTTCCTTTAGTTTCTGGTAGTGGACCAGACGCCACCGCGGCCGGTGCGGCTTGACCCCTGCTGTCGCGCGACATAATTACAATGCAAATTATTGCGACCCCAAGATAAAACCCGCCGGTCCCCACGGCCGCGATCGCGGTTCCAGCCAATGGTTGGACGAAAACAAAAAGGGCGATCGTAAGAAAAATTGCGCCGACAAACAGACAGCTCATCGCCACGACAATGAGCGCGGCCTTTTTGAAAAGGCGCGTGCTCATTTCGCCGACAGGGGCGGTGGCTTGGCTTACCAGGCGATTGATTAAGCGGCTCATTTGCGGCTGGGGCTTAGCAATCCCATCATAATTCCCGCGAACACACCGGCAAGCGTTGCGACAATCACCGCCACGAAGGGATTGCGCTCGATCGACTTCTCAAGGTCCGCGCTTGCCCCGACCACCCGATCTTGCGCCTTGCTTACCGTATCGGATACCTTTTGCCGGGTGCTATCGGCCGCGTCGGAAACAGTGTTTCTTGTCGCGGCGGTTTGGGAGCGGATAAATTCGGTGACCGTTGAACTTAATTTCGCGACATCGTCACGCAGAGCCGCGAAGTCGACCGTGAATTCGTCGGGTTTGACGCTAGTCATGCATTTACTCCTATTACGAGCGGATTGGATCTGGACCGCGCGGCGCCACTAGGCCCACCGGTTCACTCCAATGCGGTGTCCGTAACGCCCCACTTGACGAGAAGTTGCACGAGCGGCCGCTTCGCTTCGAACCAGCCTCAACCGCGATTCAAGCCGGTCGGCGCCCGCCGTTGTTCAGCGGACTTCGCTTTGCGGTGCAAGCGCGCAGCGGCGGATGCGCGGGATTTGGTTCGCTGGGTTCGATCACGTCAGGGTCGGTAATGGGCGGCAGCGGCAGGTCGCCGGGATTTTCGAGCGGCGGCGGCGCGGGATCGGGAGGCGGAATATCGGGGGCCGGAACGGGCGGGATATTGCCCGGCGGAACTCCAGGCCCGGGGGCGGGAGGTTTGGGAACCTGCTGCGCATGATGGGCATCGAGCTTTTCCAAAACGAAGGTCCTTTCCTTATGCACCGCTCGCGGTGGCCGTCGCGATCGCGGGTGATGAACCCCAAACGTGTTCTCGCTTAGATGACGGGCAGTTACGACGAAGTACCCGCGCCCGCCAGTGTGCCGGTCTTGGCGGGGGCGCCTGCAATGACGGCAAGCGGCGCGACCAGGGCTAGCTGGGGCGTCAACGCCCATTTGGAAGCGGCACGGCCATTTTCAGCCGAAAACCCGCCGGCGCGAAATCGACCGTCACTTCCGCCGCGATCTGTTGCGGCAGCACCTGTTCGAGGAGCGTTGAGCCAAACCCGTCGCGGCAACGCGGCGTCACCGGCGGCCCCGCGAATTCGCTCCATTCGCAGAGCAGCGCGGGTTCGCCATTAATCTCGATCAAGCTCCAGCCAACCTCAACCCGGCCTTCCTGCTTGGCAAGGGCGCCATGCCGGACGGCATTGGTGGTGAGTTCATGGACCGCCATCCCGAGCGGTACCGCGATCCGCGACGGCAGGTTGACAGCAGGCCCGGAAAGGCGAATCCGAAGGCCCCGATCATCCGAATAAGGGCCAAGCTCCTGGGTCAGCAATTGTTGAAAGGAGACGGACTGCTGGAGTTGCTCGGTCACGACGGCATGCGTCCTGGCGAGCGAAGCGATCCGCCCGGAGAAGGCTTCGCGAAATTCTTCGATGTTCGCGGAGGTCTTCGCGGTCGTGGTCATGACTCCTTGCACCATCGCCAGCGTGTTCCGGACCCGGTGATGCAACTCGCGAATAAGGAGTGCTTGCCGTTGCTCCGTGCGGACGTGATCCGTCACGTCGTTGCCTTCGATGAAAAGCCCCGTTACCTCGCCGTTCGCGCCCATGATTGGCTGGGCGACGAAATCAATGTAGTGTTCCTCTATGTCGCAATCCGGTGCGTCTTGCAGAAGAATGCGCGTCTTGCGCCCGACGTGAACTTCGCCGCTTTTAAAAATATTCTCCAGAATACGCGGGTATTCCTGACCTTCGGATTCGGGCAATCCATCGCGTAAAGTTTTCCCGATGAGATCGCGGCCTCCAGCGAGCATCGAAAATGCTATATTGACCAATTCGAAAACTAGGTTTGGCCCGCGCAAAACGCACATAAAGCTTGGGGCCTTCATGACCAGACCCCGCAATTGCTGGACCGTCGCCACAAGCGTCTGATTGAGGACCTGGATGTTTGCCGCCTCTGGACCAGCCTCGCCCGCGCGCGCCGGCGCCGAAGCCAGGCTCCCTAAGGCTTTCGACGCCTGAAGCTCCGAGATATCCTGAGCATTCTTGAGCAAGAACACTACTTGCCCGTCTTTGCCGAGGATCGGGACATGGGTGCAGCTCCAAAGACGTTCCTCTGTACGGCCATTGACGGAAACTGCATAGGAAACCGATGGCAGCACGTCCACAATCCCCTCGTCGCGGACGCGCTCAAGGGAGACTTGCACGATGTGGCGGCTTTCTCCCGCCAAGGCAAATGCCGTGAAGTATTTGTTCCCGATGAGCTCGTCCCGCGTCCGCGTGCCCGCGTCGAGAAAGGCCTGGTTCAAGGCAACAATATTGAAATCCCGGTCCAACACCAGCCAAGGCGCGGGCAGGCTATTGAAAACGGCCGCGAAATCTAATTGTTTGTCCTGCTTGACCATGCAGCTATGACGAATGTTCCGTAGATCCCATTTTGGCCCGGCTGTCCGCGAAGCCAAGGCCGGAGCCGGCGTTGCCCCGGAAAAATATCGCGGCGAGGACTCGCGGCAAGGGAAGGGATCTCATGTGTTGATGTGGAGACTGACAATTTTGCCGAATTTGCACGCGCCGCGTAAATACGCGGTAAAGAACACCGCCGTTACCCGTACTAACAAGGGCTACCTTTGGTTGCATCGAAATGCTGCTTCAGGGTGCGGCTTTTCAACGCGTCCTCGCGTGCCACGCCGGTGGCGCCAGAACCGCTCCATTCTTTGATCGCTGAAAAGGCGCCGCGCCGATGTCGTCAATTGACCATTTGTCCGCGATTGAACGCCCAGTCCAAGCTGGCGGCCATGTTTTCCTGGTCGATGGATCTTCGTTCGTGTTTCGCGCGTATTTCCAGTCGATCCGGCAGGACGCGAAATATAATTATCGCTCCGACAGGCTGCCGACCGGAGCGGTGCGGCTCTTCTGCACCAAGCTTTTCCAGTTCATCCGCGAGGGCGCGGCGGGGATCAAGCCGACCCATCTCGCGATTATTTTCGACAAATCCGAGCATTCGTTCCGGAAAGAGCTCTACCCGCCGTACAAAGCCAATCGCTCGGAGCCGCCGGAGGATCTCGTCCCGCAGTTCCCGCTGATGCGCGCCGCCGTGCGGGCTTTCGGCCTAACGCCCATCGAGCAGGACCGATTTGAAGCCGACGATCTCATCGCGACCTATGCCTGCGCGGCGCGCCGGCGCGGCGCCGACGTTTTGATCATTTCAGCCGACAAGGATTTGATGCAGCTCGTTGGCCCTAGCGTCGCCATGTATGATCCGGCCTCGGGGGAAGCCGGAGCCAGGGGCGCGCGCGAGGAACGCAAGATTGGAATTGAAGAAGTTCGCGCCTATTTTGGCGTGCCCCCGGAAAAAGTCGTCGACATTCAGGCGCTGGCCGGCGATTCCACCGACAATGTCCCAGGCGCGCGTGGCATTGGATTAAAGACGGCGGCGGAGCTCATCGCGGAATATGGCGATCTCGAAACCCTTCTTGCCCGCGCAACCGAAATCAAGCAGCCGAAACGCCGCGAGACCTTGACCGATCCCGAGAGCGTGGCGCTGATCCGCGTCTCGAAACAGCTCGTCACGCTCGCGCGCGACGTGCCGCTCGAAGTGCCGCTCGAAGATCTTGCGCTTCATCCGCCGGATGGAAAGACGCTCGTCGCCTTCCTTAAGGCGATGGAATTTTCCACCATCACCAAACGCGCCGCCGACGCCTATGCGATGGACGCTGCCATGATCGAACCTGATCCGGCATTCGCTGGACCCGCCGGCTGGCGCGGCCGCGATGGCGAGGCGCTCGCTTCTTCCCCGGAGGCCGCGCTGGAGGCACCGGCGACGGCGGCAGGCCCGCAGGCTGAAATACCCAGAAGAAACGCCCGCTATGGCGGACAAATCCAAAAGTCCGTTATCGCCAGCGGCCCAGGCCAACTCGCCTGGGCCCGCGCGGCCGAAGCGCGAGCGCAAAAATTCGACAGCAAAAGCTATGAAACCATTTGGAGCCTGGAACGGCTCGACGAATACGTCGCCGCGGCGGTCGAGGCGGGCGCGATCGCGGTCGACACGGAAACCACTTCGCTGCAAACCATGCAGGCCGAGCTCGTCGGCATCTCCTTGTGCGTAACGCCGGGGCGCGCCTGCTACGTCCCTCTGCGGCACCGGAGCGAAGGCGGCGGCGACCTTTTCGGCGGCGACGATATTGTGCCGGGCCAATTGACGGAAGCAGAAGTGCTCGCGCGGCTAAAGCCCCTCCTCGAAGACCGGAGCGTCTTGAAAATCGCGCAAAATATGAAATTCGACTGGCTGATTTTCAAGCAGCGCGGCATCGAGGTCACGCCGGTCGAGGACACCATGCTTTTGTCTTATGTGCTCGACGCGGGGCGCAGCGATCACGGAATGGACGTACTCAGCGAAAAGCATCTTGGCCACAAGCCGATTCCCTTCGGCGAAGTGGCGGGCTCTGGCCGCACTTTTATCGGATTTGCCCGCGTCGCCATCGACAAGGCCACCGAATATTCGGCGGAGGACGCCGACGTCACCTTGCGTCTGTGGCGGGTGCTAAAACCCCGCCTTCCCGCCGAGCACATGGCCAATGTCTATGAGACGCTGGAGCGTCCGATGATCGAGGTCCTCGCAAAGATGGAACAGCGCGGGATCACGATCGACCGCGCCATCCTCGCAAGGCTATCTCGCGAATTCGCGCAGGACATGGCGCGGCTGGAGGCGACGATCCATGAACTCGCTGGCGAAACCTTTAATCTCGGCTCGCCAAAACAGCTAGGCGATATTCTCTATGGTAAGATGGGTCTCCCGGGCGCCAAGAAAACCGCCATGGGAGCCTGGTCCACCGCAGCGCGCGTGCTCGACGATCTCGCCGAGCAAGGCAATGCATTCGCCGCCCGCATCCTCGATTGGCGGCAACTCGCAAAACTCAAATCGACCTATACCGATGCCCTGCCTTCCTTCGTCGATCCGGCGACCGGGCGCGTGCACACCTCCTATGCTCTCGCCGCGACGACGACGGGCAGGCTTTCCTCGTCCGACCCGAACCTGCAGAATATCCCCATACGCAACGAAGCCGGTCGGAAAATCCGGAGGGCTTTTATCGCGCGCGAAAACCACAAACTCGTCTCGGCGGATTATTCGCAGATCGAATTGCGCCTCCTTGCCCATATCGCGAATATTCCGCAATTGCAGGCGGCGTTTGCGGCAGGCCAGGATATTCACGCGATGACCGCTGCCGAAATGTTCGGCGTGCCGGTCGAAGGCATGCCGCCGGAAGTGCGCCGCCGCGCCAAGGCGATCAACTTTGGGATCATTTACGGCATTTCCGCCTTCGGTCTCGCCAATCAATTGGGCATTTCGCGAGAGGAGGCGGGCGCCTACATCAAAAAATATTTCGAGCGGTTTCCGGGGATTCGCGCCTATATGGATCAAACGAAAATTTTCGTGCGCGAGAAAGGTTATGTGACGACGATCTTTGGGCGCAAATGTCATTATCCGCGCGTGACCGCGGCAAACCCGTCCGAGCGCGCTTTTAATGAACGCGCCGCGATCAACGCGCCGATCCAGGGTTCTGCCGCCGATATTATCAGGCGCGCCATGGTGCGGATGGACAACGCACTGGCGAACGCAAAACTTTCGGCAAAAATGCTTTTGCAGGTCCATGACGAACTTGTTTTCGAGGTGCCGGACGCCGAGGTCGAGGCGACGATCGAAGTGGTGCGCAAGGTGATGGCCGACGCGCCGCATCCTTATTTGCAGCTAGCGGTGCCCTTGCAGGTCGATGCCAAATCCGCGCAAAACTGGGACGAGGCGCATTGAGCGAGCAGTCAAAAGGATAGTTTGGCGATGTAAATTCGGCATCGCGGCGCAAGTTCCGGCGACTGTTTTTGACGCGGAGCGGACATTACCCGGGTCCTACGCCTCATATTCACGTTGGGTGATCTCCCTCACTCTCCCATCGCGACATGGAGCGCTGCGTTGACGACGTAAAGAACTTCATCCGTGCTGTTTCGGATTTCGGCTTCGAGCCGCTGCATGTCGTAGTCGTAATCATAGATGAAGTGCTCGGAACCTGTGCCCGCCGCCACACCGAGAACACCATACCACAGCATTAATCGGAACGCGGTATTCAGATCCTCGACCTTAAATTTTTGGAACTGCTCTATCACCTCATCGCGAGTGACGAGTTTCGACACCCCGACCAAAGAATAAAGGATCTCCGATGGCAGTCCGGATACGTCCCGAATTTCGTAGCCGAAATCGTTGATAAGATAGAGTGAGTGCTGGCGCACCGCATCGGTGCAGTCCTGCGCCTGAACCTGGATGTGTCCACGATTTATTCCGTTGGCGATCGCGTTCTCGATAATGTTAATCAAAAACCGCGGTCGCATCAGGCAATGGTCGACGATATACTCGAAAGAGTCCTGTCCATCAACCATAGGTACGAAAAAGCGCGTCCAAAGCTGCTCGAAGGTGAGTGTGTTATCCGCAGTCGAGGCCTGGAGCCGGCGAAAGATGACCTGTCGCAGATTCGCCCGGTCGCTCCAGTCGATTCGGATTTGCCCCGCCTTACCCCTGTCAGGCGTTTGCCCGACCAAAAGCTCATAGATATCATTCCGCAGGAACACCACGGACTTGAAATCCATGTGTTGCACCTCGAAATCGCGTCTAATTTTGTTAAGGCTTTCTACAAGAAGCCGAACCGACCGGACATCGAACTCATTGACCCTCTGAGCAGGCCAGCTCTTGTCAATATTGTCGAATAATAAGACGATCTGGGTCTTTTCAGGGATGTGGCGATCGATTAGTGTCTGAATTTCTGCGATACCACGGAATACAATGTTCGTGACTCGCTCAGGCGAGAGCGACTGCCCCTTCGCCTTAAGCGTCTTGATTTCCTCAACGACTAGATTGCTTAGTCTATTGATTCTGAAGGTAAAATCTCCGCTGCCGAAACCTCCGAACCGGTCTAGCAAGGTGTCAATTTCGGTTGTTACGGCCAGAGCACGATAGTCGCGCTTTGCTCGATGATCGTATTCCCGCCGAACCGTAAGGAGAAGCTCCGAAAGGAGTACAAAGTACCAGAAAGCCGCGAGCGTGTGATCGAACGCGCCAACGTCAACGATTTTCAGCAGTTCCTCTCGAAATAGACTTAGCTGGTGGGACTCAGGTTTCAGGTCAGTTACGAACGAGCGGCGGTCCTCTCGAAAATGATCGCGCACCTGAAAAAAGATCGCAGTTTTTCCTGATCCCTTCCGGCCGGAGACGATCCGCGCCTCGCCACGGATTGTACGTAGGTATTCCGCAGTCTCGACGAAATAATTCTCAAGCGTCCGGAACTCGTTTTCCGCCGATGATGCGCCTAGGGTCAGCTTCTGAAGTTGACTCTTCTGCACTCGCGGCTGCGAAGTCCGGATAGATTGTGCGCCAATGTGGGCGCTCTTCGCAAATTCTACTACATTGTCCTTGATGTCCTTCTCTCTCGACACCGACAGAACGAAGTCGCGGTAATCGGCTGGAACAGTGCTGTAGTCCATTTGCAATAGCATCGTCGGTCGGTTGAGGCCGTGGCTAATGCCTGCCAGGTAGGCTGCCCGCAGATTGTGCCGAGAGGAATCGTCAACATGCGGGGCCAAAAGCGGTATGACGATTCCGGCGGAAGAGGTGGCTTCCATGATAGTCGGAATGGTCGCGAAGCGAGGTATCTCAACTGGATCGAAGCTCCTAAAAAAAACCTTGGACTCCTTCACTGCCGAAACGATAGCATTCCGGAAGTCTGTTTTCCGAAATGTGTCCAGCAGGTAAAGCGGCTGCTGAAAGTTCAAGGCTTTGCCGTATAACTCCACGAGCACGTGAGTGGAGAGCTCAAGCATAATTTTCGAAAGCTGCTCGCTGTTCTCGTATGATTTGAAGCCGACCCCGTCAAAGAATCCATCATTCAGAGCATCCTTCATCGCATTTCCGAACGATCTGTTTACAACCGGAGCGATCGGCTTCCCCAAACCGATGGCGTAGCCAATCTCGTAATAGACGTTCAGATTCGGGCGGGTAATGTCGCAAATGAGAACGTCGGCGCTGCGAATTTCGCTCCGGATCTGGTCGGCAAGAGCCGCGCCGAAAATGTCCATCTCGGGCCAAGTCTTGATCGAGATTTTTTTGGACGCGCGGGCCGTCTCCGCTGCCGACTCAATCGTCGTTAACAACTCGGCCGGTTCGCCGGGGAAAGCGAAAAACGCAGTCTTGAACTTGTCCGCCATGCCCACCCCCGTCTGCCCCAGCAGACTGTATGTATGATTCTAAATACACGAGTCGGAAGGCCGGGATAAGTCACCGCAGCACATTGTGCATAGGATGTTTAGATAAAATTTGGCGCCCTACGACAGGCCCGCAAGTCCGCCCCTGGCGCAACCCGGACCACACCCCCCGTCCGCTGCTCAAATCTTAAATTGACTCACACCAAATGTTTCCATGTGAAGCAATTTTTGTCGGATTGGCCAAAAAAACCGGTCAAAAGCAGGCCCCGCCACTACAACTCGCGGACTTGCGTCACCTGCTCCGGCACGCCGTCCGCTATCATTTCGTACGCCGCCACGCGTAAAATTGCATGTGCGGGGCTCATCGTCACGGCGAGCCGCGGAGATCGGGCGACAATGAGCCGGACATCAGAGCCTCCGAGGTTGATTGCGCTCGGGGCACGAGAACGGCGGCGCCTTCGAACCGGCCGGCGCGGAGATCGGCGAGGGCCTGGTTGGCCTCGCTCAGCGGGTAGGTCGTGGTCTTGGTGACGATACCGATCTCCGGGGCGAGACGCAGGAAATCCTGTCCATCAGCCCGCGTGAGATTGGCGACCGACACGAGCTGTCGCTCTTCCCAGAGCAGAGAATAGGGAAAGCGCGGGATGTCGCTCATATGGATGCCAGCGCTTACCACGCGGCCGCCCTTGCGCACCGCCGCCAGCGCCAGCGGCACGAGATCGCCCAGGGGCGCATAGATGATCGCCGCGTCGAGCGGCTCCGGCGGCTTCTCGTCCGATCCGCCCGCCCATGCCGCGCCGAGTCCCCGCGCGAAGGTCTGGGAGGCTACATCGCCCGGCCGGGTGAAGGCAAATACCGTTCGTCCCTGCCATTTCGCGACCTGCGCCACGATGTGAGCCGCGGCGCCAAAGCCGTAGAGTCCGAGCCTCTTGCCCTCGCCAGCGTTCGCCAGCGAAGGATGTGGTTCTTTTTTTGCCTCAGTCTATGCTGGAGCCGGATGTACTGAGGATCTCATTTTCATCATACATAGGGATACGACGCCCGAAAGGAGATAGCTATGCCTCAGCCGGAACGGATTGAAACTCTTGTCCTTGGCAGTGGAAATGGCGGCATGTTTCTGGCCTGGCACTTGGCGCGTTCCGGGCGACGCACTGCCGTGGTGGAGCGTCGTTGGATTGGCGGCTCCTGCCCCAACATCAACTGCCTCCCCAGCAAGAACGAGATCTGGAGCGCGAAAGTCGCCGACTTGGTGCATCACGCCGCAAGCTTCGGCGCGAAGACGGGTTCCGTCGCGATCGACATGGCCAAAGTCCGTCAGCGCAAGCGTGACATGGTCGAAGGCATGATCGCCGTGACTTTGCAGCTATACAAGGACAGCGGCGCGGAATTGATCATGGGAGCCGGGAATTTCGTGGCGCCGAAAACGCTCGAGGTGCGCTTGAATGACGGCGGGACGCGCGTGCTGGCGGGCGATCAGGTTTTCCTCAATATTGGAACACACGCCGCAATTCCGAACGTGCCTGGCCTCGATGCGGCGGGGCCGCTTACGAACATCGAGGCGCTGGAACTCGACCATGTGCCGCAACATCTGATCGTGCTCGGCGGCGGGTACGTCGGCCTCGAAATGGCGCAGGCATATCGCCGCTTCGGTAGCCGCGTTACGATCATCGAGCACGGACCTCAGCTCGCGGGCCGGGAGGATCCGGACGTCGCGGACGAGATTCGGCGGATCCTCAGTGACGAAGGAATTGACATTCTTGTGGCGGCAGAGACGCGCCGCGTGCAGGGCCGCTCAGGAGGGGATGTCAGCCTTCTCGTGCGCACGTCCTCAGGTGAGCAGACGATCGAGGGTAGCGACATCCTGGCCGCGGCGGGGCGCACTCCCAACACCGCTGGGATCGGGCTCGAGGTGGCCGGTGTTGAATTGGACGGTCACGGCTACATTAAAGTCAACGAGCGCCTGGAGACCAGCGCGCCAGATGTCTGGGCGATCGGAGAATGCGCTGGCAGCCCACAGTTCACCCATGTGTCCTTCGACGACTTCCGGATCATTCGGGACAATTTGGCCGGAGCAGACCGCACGACCCGCGGCCGGTTGATTCCCTACTGCATGTTTACCGATCCCCCGCTTGCGCGGGTGGGGTTGAGCGAAGGCGAGGCTAAGCTTCAAGGTATCGTAGTGCGTGTCGCAAAACTGCCGATGGATGCCGTGCTTCGGACGCACACAATCGACGAAAGACAAGGCTTTATGAAGGCGCTTGTCGCCGCGCGTGACGACCACATTCTTGGCTTCACGATGATCGGGACCGAAGCCGGCGAGGTCATGGCCGTGGTCCAGACTGCAATGTTGGCGGGCATGCCATATAGGGATCTGCGCGATGCCGTCCTCGCACACCCCACCCTGGCGGAAGGACTCGGCCCTCTTTTCTCGAATGTGCCGCCGCGGCTCTCGTAAACAGCGGTGCACCGCAGAGCGGCATTCCGTTGTGGTCCTCACAGGCTGCGTATGGCCTCAAACCGTTGCTGAAAGATCACAAGCTCAAGGCGATGCCGCCTGACCCCTTCCCTCACCAAGATTCGGCGATAGCTCTTGGCAGCCTGACATGATCCTCTCTTTATCAATGATACTAGCAGTTGTGATTGGCTTCTCGATACAGCGAGCAAGCATTTGCATGGTGAAAGGTGCGGCAGAAATATTGACAACCCACAGAGCGTTCATGCTGATTAGCTTCGCTAAAATCATTCTTTGGATCG
>JBOHJV010000030.1:0-24104 GCA_050728695.1 Methylocella sp.
GGCAATGGGATGGCTGCCCAAGGCCATGGCAAAGCCATCACTCGCGACCGCCGCGCGGATTCTTTCCGCGATCTCAACTCCCCCGCGAAGACCGGTGCCGGGCATGACGATGACAAATTCGTCGCCGCCAAGCCGGCACAGAAGATCGTTTTCGCGGATGAT
This sequence comes from Methylocella sp., assembly GCA_050728695.1. Taxonomy (GTDB): domain Bacteria; phylum Pseudomonadota; class Alphaproteobacteria; order Rhizobiales; family Beijerinckiaceae; genus Methylocapsa. Next base: position 163 of record JBOHJV010000030.1, read on the forward strand.
CTCTTTCGCGCGCGCGGCGAAGCATTTCAGAATGCGATCTCCGGCGTCGTGGCCATGCCGGTCGTTGATCGCCTTAAAGCCGTCGAGATCGAGAATCATCGCGCTAAGCGGGACTCCGCGCCGGGAATCGAGAAGCCCGCCGAGGTTTGCTTCGAGGCAACGGCGGTTTTTCAACCCGGTCAATGGATCGGCCGCCGCCATTTCGATCATGACTTGGTCATTGTCGCGCAGACAGTCGGCGTATCGCTTTCGCCGGATTTGCGTGCGCACGCGAGCGCCAAGTTCGCTGCGATCGACCGGGCGCAGGACATAATCGTTCACGCCAAGATCGAGGCAGCGCAGGATAGGCTTTCGATCCTCGGGGTTGGCGACCGCCAGCACCGGGATTTGGCGGGTGCTCTCCTCGCATTTGAGCCGGGCGCAAAAGCGCAGCCCGTCGCGATCCGCGAGATCGAGACTAACAATGAAGAGATCGTAATTTGCGGCGGTACCCAAGGCGAGCGCCTTGCAGCGATCCCGTTCGGTTTCGATATAATGGTGTTTCCGCAAGGCGTTCTCAATGTGCTCCGCCGACGCCGGAGAATCCTCGACCAGCATGATGCGTCCGCCGGTGCCGTTGGCCGCCGTCGCGCGGGCGAACGGATCGCCAATCCCGAGCTCGGCCGATCGCTGAGCACGGCTCCGCAATTCGTCGAGGAGGACCCGCAGCCTTGAAAGAGAATGGACCCGCGCGAGGAGCGCCATCTCGTCGATCGGCTTGGAGAGAAAATCATCGGCGCCGGCGTCGAGCCCGCGCCTGCGGTCGGAGGGTTGATTGAGCGCCGTCACCAGCACGACGGGAATATGCGCCGTTGCCTTGTCGCCTTTCAGTCGGCGGCAGACTTCCAGTCCGTCCATCCCCGGCATCATCACATCGAGAAGAACAATGTCGCAACCGCCGTTGGCGCAGATTTGCAGGGCATCGGCCCCGTTCGCCGCGGTCGAAACCTCGAAATATTCGGCGCTGAGCCGCGCTTCGAGCAGCTTCGCATTGGCCGCTAGATCGTCGACAACCAGGACCCTTGCGGTCATCCTATGGGTGTTCCTGTCTTGTCACGCTCTGGGTCGCCGGCAAATCATTCTCGCGCTTATTGCTCGTGGAGATAATTGCGCACGGTTTCGAGGAACTTCCCGATCGAGATCGGTTTCGACAGATAGGCCTCGCATCCGCCCAGCCTGATTTTTTCCTCGTCGCCCTTCATGGCGAAAGCGGTGATCGCGATCACTGGAATATGGCGAAGAACTTCGTCTTCCTTGATCGTTTGCGTGACCTGAAGGCCGGAGACCTCGGGCAGTTGAATATCCATCAAAATGAGATCGGGCATGTGCTGGCGCGCGAGTTCCACCGCTTCAACGCCGCTGCGGGTTTGCACGGTCTTGTAGCCATGCGCCTCCAAAAGATCGTTGAACAATTTCATGTTCAACTCATTGTCTTCGACGATGAGAATACGCTTTTGCATCGGAATTTCCCGGCTCGGGGTGGCGGACGATCCACGCCCGGGAAAGTTCAGCCGCACTCGTCAGTAGCGGATACACCTTGACGAAAGGGAAATCGTTATAACGGATAGACCTTGACGAAAGGGAAATCGTTATAATGCAAAGTTTCGATATTTGGCGGCCGCCGGCCAAACCGCCGCAACTCACCAAATCCGCCGCCGAAACGCTAGCAATCGAGGTTTTATCCTTTCTCGCCGGAAATCCAGGCAGGCTCGAGCGTTTCTTGGCTCTGTCCGGCCTTGGGCGGGAGAGTTTGCGGGCGGCGGCCAGGGAGCCTGGATTCTTAGCCGCGGTCCTCGATCATCTCGCCGCCGACGAAACACTGCTCCTCGCCTTCGCGGCCCGTGCCGGACATGAACCTTCCCTCATAGCGAGGGCGCGGGACATTTTGTCGCCCCCGCCGGAGATGCCGTGAGGCGGCAGGCTGGAGCCGTCACGAACCGGTTCCGCGAGGCTTGCGACTTGCCTCCGGGCCCGTGCTATGGACGGTGACCGTCCGCCCGGAGCCTGCCATGGTCTGGCCTCTGCCGCAACGCACAAAGCCCCAACCCGCGCCAAAGCAAACCGCGCCCGCCAAGGCCGCGCCAAAACTCGGTCTCGCCTCGCGGTTGCGGCGCAACCGCAAGGCCGAGTGGACCCGCAGGCTCGTTTGCGAAAACGCGCTTTCCGTCGCTGATCTCATCTGGCCAGTCTTCCTTTGCGAAGGCGAAAACACACGGCAACCGGTTGCCGCCATGCCCGGCGTCGACCGGCTTTCCATCGACCTTTCCGTGCGCGCGGCAGTGGAAGCGGCTGGGCTCGGGATTCCGGCGCTCGCGCTGTTCCCTTTTACCGACCCTGGCCTCCGCAATGAGCAGGCGAGCGAGGCGCTCAATCCGCAAAACCTGGTTTGCCGAGCTTGCCGCGCGATCAAACGCGACGTGCCAAATCTCGGTCTTATCACCGATGTCGCGCTCGATCCCTATACGAGCCATGGCCATGACGGCATCCTGCGCGGCGAAAAAATTTTAAACGACGAAACGGTTTTCGTTCTCGTGAAACAGGCCTTAAACCAGGCGCGCGCGGGCGCCGACATCATTGCGCCCTCCGACATGATGGATGGGCGGGTCGGCGCGATCCGGGCCGAGCTCGACGCCGAAAATTTCGAGGACGTGCAGATCCTATCCTACGCCGCCAAATATGCCTCGGCCTTTTACGGGCCCTTTCGCGATGCCGTCGGCACCAATGCGACTCTCATCGGCGATAAGCGCACCTATCAGATGGACCCGGCGAATGCCAACGAGGCGTTGCGTGAGGTTGCCCAAGACATCGCGGAGGGCGCCGACATCGTGATGGTGAAGCCGGGCCTGCCCTATCTCGATGTTCTTTTCCGGGTGAAGGAGCGTTTCGGCGTGCCGACCTTCGCCTATCAGGTATCGGGCGAATATGCGATGATCATGGCGGCGGCGGACAAAGGCTGGGTCGACGGCGACAAAGCCATGCTCGAAAGCCTCATCGCCTTCAAACGCGCCGGCGCCGACGCGATCCTCACCTATTTTGCTCCCCGCGCGGCAAAACGACTGAACGAGATGGCGTGAGGTATTTGCGCCGCAGGCTCAAGCCGTGGCGCCCGCTTTGAGCGAAAGGAAGCCGCCATAAATCGGGGATCCATTCCGCGACGGAGTTATGCGCCAAATTAGCCCTTTTGAATCATGGCTCTACTTCTGTTGAACAAGTCTTGAATGCTGGTGAAAACACGCTGCTATTTCTGAAGAAATTCCTTGTACTGCGCATGTTGTTGGGCATAAACATTTCTCTCGAAAGGAAATCTATGCGTACTATATTGCTGGCTTTCGCTACGTTTATCCTTGTCGGCTTCGTGTTGGCCGCTCCGGTCGCTTCGTCGGCCACTTCGGACGGGAACCCTCAACCCGTCACTATTCAGGGGTATAACGGCCCACAGGAGGATCCCATTATCTCCCCTGATGGCAAGTATCTCCTTTTTGACACTCATACCGACTCGGGCGCGACCGCTTCGCTCTACTACGCCGAGCGCATCGACTACCATACCTTCAAGTTCATCGGCGAAGTGAAGGGTGTGAATTTTCCCGGAGAGATGACCTTGCGTGGAAATTACGACCTTTCGAACAACTTCTATTTCATCTCGACGAAGTTCAGAACCTCTTGCGGTATGATCGCACATGGCGTCTTCGAGAACGGGACCGTGACGAACGTCGAACCGCTCAAAGGACTTTGCGCACCCGCTCCGCCGCCAGGCGAGATTAACGTAACATTTGACGTGGCGATCACGCCCGACGGCAACACGCTCTACTATGACGAAGTGACGGTCAACTCGACTGGCTCCCATGGCCCCCAATCTTCTCAGATCGCTATTGCCAAAAAGAACCCAGACGGCTCGTTCACGAAGGTTTCTGATTCCGCTTCTATCTTAAATAGCGTCAACGCCGTCGGAGCGCTCGTCTATAACATTGCGCCCACGCCCGATGGTCTCACCGTCTTCTATACGGCGAAAATGCCCATCCAGGGCCCCGTGACCTTTGTCGCTTCTCGCGCCTCAACCTCCATGCCGTTTCAAGCGCCCGAGCGCATGCACGAGACCGACGTGTCCGGGGGCAACGCACAATTCTTCTTCGGCTCCTCCGAGATTGGCGGCGTCTCCCCGGATGGCAAGTACATTTACTTCCATAGGCTATTGAGTCCGACGACCTCACAAATCTTCGTGCTGATGCGCTAGGGTTAGGACCTATTAACTGATGCGTGATTCAAAGTCTTCATTGCGGGAGGCGTGAGATGATTCGTCTGTTGAGCGAGCGCCAGATGGCGTCGATTTCTCCTTATTTTCCGTTGTCTCATGGCGTGCCGCGGGGCGACGACCGGAGGGTTGTGAGCGGCATCATCTATGTGATCCGCAACGGACTGCAATGGAAAGATGCGCCGCGCGACCATGGCCCCCACAAGACACTTTGCAACCGCTTCATCCGCGGGAGCCGGCTCGGCGTGTTTGACAATCGTTGGTCCCGGCGCCGTATCTGACAGCGCATTTTCGAGAAAATGGCGGCCGCCGGTCCAGTTCCGCCGCCGCCGGGGGTGCCCTTCCTCGCCTTCAACGCGAAGCTCGCGATCCAATTCGGCAGCATTTCAACCAAGGATGCCTTCGGATTTGGATCAAACTTCATCTTGAGCAGTACCGCGCCCGCGATCAATCCCCTCACCGCTCCGATCACACTCCAGATCGGCACCTTCACCACCACGATCCCGCCGGGCTCTTTCATCAAGCAAAAGGACGGGTCGTTCACCTTCCAGGGGAAAATCGATGGCGTGGGGCTAGGCGCGCTGATCAAGCCGACGGGCACGCTACGATACGCATTCGAGGTCCAGGCGCGGGGCGCTAACTTGACCGGGACCGTGAACACCGTGTATGCGACCCTGATCATCGGCGGCAACAGCGGCGCGACCTCGGTCACCGCCGAGATTTCCCACTAAAAGCGCGGGCTGCCAGGCGTGATTCAGTCCGATTGGACCGGATCGTGCCCAAAAGCCCGCCAGCCGATATCGCGGCGGTAGAAACCGCCTGGCCAATCGATCATGTCGATTGCCGCATAAGTTCGCGCGCGGGCCTCCGCCACATCGGCGCCGATGCCTGTGACGTTGAGGACGCGGCCGCCGTCGGCTATGAGTTTTTGCCCTTCGCGCTTCGTCCCGGCATGGGTGATGGAGACGAACGGCAATTCCTCGGTACGCTCCAGCCCACGGATTTCGCTCCCCCTGACCGGCGCGGCGGGATAGCCCTTGGCGGCGAGCACGACGCTCAGCGCGGTTTTTGCCGAGAGCCGCACTGGGCGCTCCGGCAGCCGTTCCTCGACGCAGGCTAGGAGCAAAGCCAGCAGATCCTCTTCGAGACGCGGCAGCATGGCTTGGGTTTCGGGATCGCCGAAACGCACATTGTATTCGATGAGCCTTGGCCCATCCGGGCAAATCATCAAACCCGCGAAAAGGACGCCCTTGAAAGGCGCGCCCATCGTCGCCATTCCATCGAGCGTGGGCAAGACGATCGTCCGCATCACACGTTCGCGCAGCCGCGCGTCCATGACCGGCGCCGGAGAATAGGCGCCCATGCCCCCGGTATTGGGGCCGCGCTCGCCTTCGCCCACGCGCTTATGATCCTGGGCGGAGGCGAACTCCACCGCGCGCGCGCCATCGCAAAGCGCGAAAAACGAAACCTCCTCGCCGTCTAAAAATTCTTCCACAACAATTTCTTGCCCCGCGGCGCCAAATTCGCCCGCAAACATCCGCTCGATCGCGGCTTCCGCCTCGTCGAGGCTCATTGCCACTGTGACGCCCTTGCCCGCCGCGAGCCCATCGGCCTTAATGACAATCGGCGCGCTTTTTTCGCGCACATAAGCCTTTGCGGACGCGGCGTCGCCAAAGCATGCGTAGGCGGCGCAGGGTATGTTGAAGCGGGCGCAAAACTCCTTGGCAAAAATTTTGGAGCCTTCGAGCCGGGCCGCCGCCTTGCTTGGGCCAAAAGCCCTGATCCCTGCCGACGTCAGCACATCGACGATGCCGGCGACAAGCGGCGCCTCCGGACCGATCACGACGAAATCGATTTGGTTTGCCTTGCAAAAGGCGGCGACCGCCGGATGGTCTTTTATATTGAGCTGGGCCACGCGGGCGAGCGCCGCCATGCCCGGATTGCCCGCCGCGACAAACAGCGTTTTAAGCAAACGGCTCCTTGCGAGCGCGATGGCGATGGCATGCTCGCGCCCGCCGGAGCCAAGAAGAAGAACGTTCATCATCGAAGCATATGAGGCGCTTGCGTATTGGCGGGATGATGCCGGAAATTGTGCAATGCCGTTACAGGGTATGCAATTTTAACGGATCTTACCAAAATGCTTCACGTGAAACATTTTGGTCAGATTGACGCTGTGCGCACGCGACAATAGACAGCAGAGAGCTGCTTGGATCAACATGCAGTTCGGTTCGCAATCCCATTACTAGCTGCGTTTGGATGGACTTTGGTTATGACACCGACCTCAGGTGGGAATTGTCCGGTATGTGGAACGGCTGTCGTCCAGGGCGAGCAGAGCAAGGCATTTTGGCAGGTGCTCCAATTTGACTGTCCGCGGTGCGGTAAGTTCGTGCTTTGTAACAAGATGCCGGATTTTATTCGTACTGAATGGTTTACGCCTCAGCGACTCTCTGTGCTCAGTCATCTTATACGCCGCAAACAGCGCTCAAATGGCAAACCGATAGAAATTTTTGACTTTGAGCTATCATCGTGGGGCCTCGACGATCCGCTTCCTAACTCTGCGGAGCAGGCGGACAGGTTGATCCGTTGGATAGGAGACCACCAGGGCCGTGGCGAGAATGAATTTCTCCGTCTCACAATGGCAGGCTGGAAGCAGTACGAAGCCATCAAGCGCGCCCAAATCGAAAGCCGCGCAGCATTTATGGCTATGGAATTCGGTGACGAAGAACTCAATCACGTGGTAGAAAGTTTTTTCAAACCGGAAGTTGCCCGCGTGGGTTTTGAGTTACGTCTTTTGTCCGATGGACAGCCAGCGGGCCTGATAGATGACCAGCTTCGCGTTGCTTTGCAAACCTCGAGATTTGTTATCGCAGACCTCACGCATGCCAACAATGGCGCCTATTGGGAGGCAGGATTTGCCGAAGGGTTGGGGCGCCCGGTCATCTACACATGCCGACAAGAGGAATGGAATAATCTTGATGAACGCGGTCGACGAAAGGTGCATTTCGACACAAACCATCTCGTCACGATCATATGGGACCCTACGCGCCTGGACGACGCTTCCACACGCTTGACCGCAACAATTCGTGCGACCCTCCCCGGCGAGGCGAAGATGACGGACTGACCATCGGCACAGCGAACTGGCCAAAAGACTGAATCCGCATATGACCCATTGCATCGCCATCGTGGAAGAGGAAGAAGGCAAGGCTGTCGGCGTCTGGTTTCCCGATCTGCCGGGCTGCGTCTCGGCGGGCGATACGCTCGACGAGGCGATGCTGAACGCGGCCGAGGCGCTTGAACTCTGGATCGGGGCGATGATCGAAAGCGGCCGGAAAATGCCGTCGCCTCGAAGCCTGACCGATCTCAAGGCCGATTCGGAAATCGCCCAGGACTTGGCGACCTTCATGGTCGCACTCATCCCGTTCCCGCAGGGCTTGCGTTGGCACGCCGCCGAATGAGGCTCACGCGTGTTGCGCGATGCCGTTGCCGAACGACCAGTTTTCCTTTGGGACTTCCAAAAGATTCACAAAAATGTTTTCCGGCCTGATGCCGGGGATTTTGGTGAGATTCTCCACGATGCGCGCGTAGAGCGCCTTCTTCTTATCGGGGCCCCGCGTGTTGCACGGTGATTTCAACGATCACGAGATCATCGTCGCGCGCGCAATCCCCAGATATTATTCGCCATAGTGAAAATTGCTTTTGTCATATTCGCCGATCGTCATGAAACGATTGTCATCCGGCACGTCAAAGGTGTAAAATTTTGACTTGCACTTACAGAGGGTGCCTTTTTGGAGGTGGCCGATTTGCTGGCTGACGGTATTCAAGCCGCGATCATTTTTCCCTCGTAATGGGAACAGCGGCAAAGGATTGCAGGGGCTTCGACCACGGGCACCGCCAAAAATTGTTGGCAACTCTGTTGGTCCAGCGGCTACTTCGTCAAATCTTAGTGGGGCAAGACGAAAGTGGAGGCTATAGAATATGGTCTCCTGGAGGCCGGCTATGTCTCCAGCCGGTTTCCCGGCATCTTATTCGATTAAGCGGATTAATGCGTACGAAGGCAAATCGAAGCACGTTCTTGTGTCTGGTTTGCATCCGCCGCTTTTACCGATGTCCGTTCAGCTTTTTTACCCGAGCAACTTGAACTTCATTCAAGGGCACCGTCGCCTTGGCGTCCTTGGCTTGCGAGAAGCGATGGGTTACGCCATGACCTGCCGGAGGCGGCACTATGGCCATGGCGAGGCTTCGGCCGTGGCCGCGCGCACCTCGTTGCGAGCGGAACCGAGTGCGGCGGTATCTTAAACCCGGCGGCGAGGAATGGCGGTCGCGGCTTGGGCCGCGCGGGCGGCAAATTGGTGCGAAAGCAATGATCGCGCGCACGCATGGCAATGAAGCTGGCGGCAACGGCGCCGGCGACGAAAGCCGCATCCTCGGCGATGTTGGCTTCGTGCATCTGCATGTGCACAGTTCATATTCCCTGCGCGAGGGGGCAGTGCCGATCGCTCAGCTCGCCAAGCTTGCCCTCGCCGATGCGATGCCGGCGCTCGCGATTACCGATTCGAACAATCTCTTCGGCGCCCTGGAGTTTTCCGAAAAGCTGGTGAAGGAAGGGATGCAGCCGATCCCTGGTCTGCAAATCACCATCGACTTTCAAGACGGCGCGGCAACCGCGTCGCGCGGCGACGCCAGCGCTTGCCACGCGTCCGTCGTACTCTTGGCCAAGGACGCCGCCGGCTATTCGAACCTCATGCATATTGCCTCGCGCGCCTGGATCGACCCGGAACCTGGCGATCCGCCGCATGTTGACATTGCTGGTCTCGAAGGGCGAACGGAAGGGCTGATCGCGCTCACCGGCGGCCCAAGCGGTCCCCTCGACCGAGCTCTTGCCCGTGACCGGCCGGAACTGGCCTTTGCCCGCGCGGCGGCGCTCGACAAACTGTTTCCAGGCCGGCTCTATGTCGAAATCCAACGCCATGGGCTTGCCGGCGAACGCGCCATCGAATCGCGTCTCCTCGATCTCGCGTATCGCGCCTCGCTTCCGCTTGTCGCGGCCAATGAAGTGTTTTTCGCGGCGGCCTCCGATTATGAAGCGCACGATGCCTTGATTTGCATCGCGGACGGAGCGCTCATTAGCGACGCCGGCCGCCGCCAGCTTTCGCCCGAGCATTGCTTTAAGACGCGCGCGGAAATGATCGCGCTTTTTTCGGACGTGCCGGAGGCACCCCGCAATAGCGTCGAGATCGCGTTGCGTTGCGCCTACCGGCCGCTGACGCGCCAACCGATTCTGCCGCGTTTTGCCGTGAATGGCGGGATCGAGGAGGAGGCGCAAGAGCTCCGCGCGGAGGCGCAGGCGGGTCTAGAGGCGCGTCTCGCCGCGCATGGTCCAGCGCAAGGCTTCACGGCCGGCGATTATCGCGCAAGGCTTGGCTTCGAACTCGACGTGATTGTTTCGATGCATTTTCCCGGCTATTTTTTGATCGTCGCGGATTTCATCAAATACGCCAAATCGCTTGAAATTCCGGTCGGGCCGGGACGCGGGTCGGGGGCCGGGTCCTTGGTTGCCTATGCGCTTACGATCACCGATCTCGATCCGATCCGCTTCGGTCTCTTGTTCGAGCGCTTCCTCAATCCGGAACGCGTTTCGATGCCGGATTTCGACATCGATTTTTGTCAAGAGAGGCGCGACGAAGTGATCGCCTATGTCCGGCGCCACTATGGCGGCGATAAAGTAGCACAAATTATTACTTTCGGATCATTGTTAGCACGCGGCGTCATGCGCAACGTTGGCCGGGTTCTCGAAATGCCGCTCGGCCAGGTCGACAGACTGGCGAAGCTGGTGCCGCACAATCCGGCGGCGCCCTTGAGCCTGAAACAAGCCATCGAGTCGGAGCCGCGTTTGAAGGAGGCCGCCGAGACGGACCCCCGCGTCGCCAAAATGCTGCAGATCGCGCAGGCGCTCGAAGGGCTTTATTCGAATGCGTCAACTCACGCGGCGGGAATTGTCATCTCTGGCCGGCCGCTGGAAGAACTCGTGCCGCTTTATCGCGATCCGAAGTCCGCCATGCCCGCAACCCAGTTCAACATGAAATGGGTCGAGGCCGCGGGACTCGTGAAGTTCGATTTTTTGGGCCTCAAAACACTGACGATCGTCGCCAACTGCGTCAAGCTTCTGAAAAGGCGAGGGATCGCGGTTGACCTTGCAAAAATTCCCCTCGATGACAAACAAACCTACGCAATGCTCGAACGCGGCGAAACGGTGGGCGTTTTCCAGCTTGAAAGCGCCGGCATGCGCAAGGCGCTGGTCGACATGCGGGCGGACCGCTTCGAGGACATTATCGCGCTCAATGCTCTCTACAGGCCGGGCCCGATGGCGAATATCCCCACCTATTGCGCGGTGAAGCGCGGCGCGGAAGCCCCAGACTACATCCATCCAAAAATCGCGCCAATCCTGAACGAAACCTTTGGCGTCATCATTTATCAGGAACAAGTGATGCAGATCGCCCAAGTCCTCGCCGGATTTTCGCTCGGCGAGGCGGATCTTTTGCGCCGCGCCATGGGCAAGAAGATCAAGGCCGAGATGGCCGCGCAGCGAAGTCGTTTCGTCACCGGCGCGGTCGAACGCGGCCTCGATAAAGCGCGAGCGGACGAGATTTTCGACCTCCTCGCCAAATTCGCCGACTACGGTTTCAACAAGAGCCATGCGGCGGCCTATGCGCTGATCGCTTATCAGACAGCCTATCTCAAGGCCAATTATCCGGTCGAATTTTTAAGCTCCTCGATGACGCTCGACAAAGGAAACACCGATAAGCTCGCCGAATTCTGCAACGAGGCGCGGCGCCTCAATATCAAGGTTTTGCCGCCGTCGGTGCAAACATCGGGGGCCGATTTCGAGCCCACCGATTGCAATGGCGAACCGGCCATCGGCTATGCGCTCTCGGCGATCAAGGGCGTCGGCGAGGCGCAAGCGCGGCGGCTTGCGGCGATCAACGGCAGTGGCGAAACGGCTCGACTTTCTAGGCCGGCATTTCGCGATTTGACCGATTTCGCGGCAAAGCTCAATCCGCGCGAGATCAATAAGCGCATGCTTGAAAGTCTCGCTGCCGCAGGTGCCTTCGACGAACTGGAAGCCGACCGCGCGCGGATTGTTGCCGGCGCCGAAGCTATTCTCGCCGCGGCGCAACGACGCCAGGACGAGCAGCTTGCCGGGCAGAGCGTGCTGTTCGGCGGCGAAACTCAAGATTCAATTGTGTTGCCGAAGATCGAGCCCTGGTCGCTCGCCGAGCGGCTGCGACGCGAGTTCGAGTCGGTCGGGTTCTTTCTGTCCGGGCATCCGCTCGATGCGTATGCCGCGATCCTCGCGCGGCTGCGGGTGCAGCGCTGGGCCGAGTTCGCCTTCGCGGTCAAGCAAGGCGCGTCTGCCGCGCGGCTCGCCGCGACAGTGCTGGACCGGCACGAACGGCGGATCAAGTCCGGCGCGAAGATGGGGATCGTTACCTTTTCGGATCAATCCGGCCAATATGAAGCGATTTTGTTTCAGGAAGGTCTCAATCAATATCGCGATATTCTGGCGAAAGGCGCCTGCGTGCTCGTTTGCCTGCAGGCATCGCTTGAAGGCGAGGACGTGCGGGCGCGCATCGTCTCGGTGGAACCCTTGGACAGCGCGGCGAACCGGATCGGATCAGGTTTGCGCGTTTTTTTGCGCGACAAAGATCTTCTGGGCGAGATCGCACGGCATTTGAGCGCGCGGGGGGACGGCGAAGTGACGCTGGTGCTGCTAACGGGTAGCGGCGAGGTCGAAGTCAAGCTGCCAGGCAAATTTTCCGTGTCGCCGCAAGTCGCGGGCGCGATTAAGGCGATCCCGGGCATCATCGCGGTGGAGCATGTGTGAGGTTTGTTCAAACCGGAGGTGCTTATGATGAAACTCTATTGGGCGCCGCGCACGCGTTCGCTGCGCGCTCTTTGGGTGCTCGAGGAAGCGGGCGTTCCCTATGAGCGCGTCCGGCTCGATCTGTCGGCCGGCGACCAAAAGAGCGCGGATTTTCGCGCCATCAACTCGATGGCGAAAGTCCCCGCGCTGACCGATGGGCTTGTCGCCGTCGCGGAGTCCGGCGCAATTTGCGCCTATGTCGCGGAAGCGGTCCCGCAAGCAGGCCTCGCCCCTCCTCTCGGCGATCCGGCGCGCGGGCGTTATCTGCGATGGCTGTTTTTCTCGCCGGGCTGCATCGAGCAGGCCTTTTTGGCGAAGTCCGCCAATGTGTCCCTTAGACCGGAGGCAGCAGGATTTGGCGATTTCGATAGAGTCTTCGACGTGATCGAAGCGGCGGTTGCCAAAAGCCCCTGGCTGCTCGGCGAAAAATTCTCGGCGGCCGACGTCATGATCGGCCTCGACCTTCATTTCGGGATCGATATCTTTAAGATAGTTCCCTCGCGCCCGGCGTTTCGCGCCTATGTCGATTGCTGCCTCGCCCGCGAGGCGCTCCAGCGCGCCAAGGCGATCGACGAGGCGGGGGTTTGAAAGGGTCAAAATCGCGGCGAGATCCAGTTCTTCGAGGCAGCAAAGCACAGCTAGCCGCTCAACAGAGTTTTGCGTTCGTATCGGGATCAATGCAGGTATCTTTGTAGAATTCATCTACCTTGAGAAGAAACGAGTCACGCCCGCCTTCCAAAGCATTGATTGGCGTATCGTCAGTAGCGGGAATTCTTGGAACGCTTAGCTGGATTTCTTTCCCGTTTAGTTTGATGTCATATCCAATAGAATAACTGTCCCCATCTAGCCGCTTCATCCCAACAAAGTAGCTAATCACGACTGCATCTGGTTCACCAGAAGCCCCATTATAACCCACCTGTATCGCTGCAAGTTTGAACCGCTTAGGCCGCATTTGTTCGGCATGCTTCAAAACTTCCATGACGGTTGCCCCGTCAGTCGTCTTGTGAGTTTCCACCGTCTCAATCCACCGCTTCTCCTCGGCAGGTGGAAGCTCGTGCGCTTTCCAACGTGTAGGCGGTTCTGCATAAGCAGCGTGAGACAGGAATGTAAAAAGGATAGCGCTGACAATTGAGCGAAGTCCAGTCGTCATGGTAATCCACCGTCCTTGGCTCACTGGTCAGCCTCCCTTTTTTTTGATTCATGTTGAGAGTGTTGCCGGACGCGAAAGCCAAGATCAGCGCCAGTCGATAGATAGCCAAATATGTTTATAATTTCTCCTAAGCGAGTTACACAAACAACTATCAAACCGCCAACAGTGAAGGCAAATATATGATTCAATATCGTCGCAAACCATCCCTTATCGACGAACCATGTGCAAAATGCTTTCCCAAGTATCGTAACAAGGATTAGCGCAACATTGAATTTAATGGCGGCAATTAGCTTATCTCTCATGTCTTCTCGCCTTTTTGATAAGCGCTCAGCCACATCATTATCAACAACAGGCAAGCCAAAGCTAATGTCTGTGCTCACGAGCATAATCATGAATGCAATCGCAAACGGTAAAAATATGGCTGACACCTGAATAATATCGCTAGCTATTTGTAGAAATACACTTGTTGGCATTATAGCGAAAAATAGTAATACAATTAACAAGTATACTGTTCCTGGAGTATTAAGTTTTGTTGTTCCAATCATTTTGCCAACCTCAAAATCGTCCAGCCGCTAACATTGTAGCTGCGGCCAATCTCCGCAAGCGTCTCCTTGCCATGATCGAGTCGCTTGATCGCCTCGCGCTCATTGGCGCAATCGTCGCAGAGCTCGCGGCGGGCAAAGGGGCTGGCCTCGCGTTCCGCATCTCGGAAGCCGACTATCGCTTGAACATCCCGCGCACGTTCGCCGCGCTGTCCGCACTTTCTTTCTATCTGCTCGGCCGCCGGCACGACAGCGCGGCCGGTCCCGAAAGGTGAAGCTTTTGCGGTCATCGGTCAATTTGAATTTCTGTTCAAGACCCTCTACAGCCGTTCGGCAATGTCCGGTTTCGAGTGCCGAAGATGCGACCTCACGATACTTCGCGCACCAATGCAGACGCGCTGGTTCCGCCTTGCGCGCAAAACCGGATCGAGCCAAACTGATGAACGGTGGCGTGGCGCGGATCACGCGCGCGTCGCCTTTTGCAACAGACTTAATCCCGCGGTTTTAGCTCCTCGCAGCGGAATGACGTTCAATGTCTCGCTCGGCCATACGCGACTCGATCATCCGGGCGGCTCGCGAGATAAACGCCCTCGGAATCAATCAGGGAACAGCTGGCAACATCTCCGTGCGCGACGGAGACGCGATGCTGATCACGCCGAGCGGCATCCCGTATGCGACGATGACGCCGGAAATGATCGCTATCGTCGCGCTCGTTGAATCCGATCTCACTTTTGAGGGGCCTCTTGAGCCTTCTACAGAATGGCGCTTCCATCGCGACATCTTGCGTGCGCGAAGGGATGTGAATGCAGTGGTGCATACGCATCCGCTTTACGCGACGACTCTTTCCGTATTGCGGCGCGATATTCCTGCCGTGCACTACATGATCGCGGCGTTCGGCGACAACCGGATCCGTTGTACAGATTACGCGCCGTACGGAACCGCCGAATTGTCCCAACTCGCCGTGACGGGTCTTGGGAGAGCACATGGCGTTTTGCTCGGCAATCATGGAGCGATCGTCACGGGTTCCAACCTGGACAATGCATTGTGGCGAGCCGTCGAGCTGGAGGCGCTCGCGAAAATCTATTATCTTGCCTCGCTGGCCGGAACGCCAGTCCTGTTGCCGGATGATGAGATTGCGCGGACCATTGAGAGATTTAAGAATTATGGATTGAAGCCGCCGCGCGACGGTTAAAATGGCATCATGCGGAATTTGCGAGGTCGGGGAACAGGCTCTGCAGCGCCGCGTCATTCGCGGCGCAGGCGCCTCGTTCGGTGATGAGGGCGGAAACCAGACGCGCGGGCGTCACATCGAAGCCGAAATTACGCGCCGGCGAGCCATGTGGCGTCAAGCGCACGCGAGCCGTCTCGCCGTGTTCCGTGCGTCCACAAATATGGGTCACTTCACTTTGATCACGCTCTTCAATCCGAATTTCCCTTAAGCCATCGCTTATGCGCCAATCGATCGTTGAACTCGGCAGGGCGACATAGAAAGGCACGCTATTGTCGTGCGCGGCCAGCGCCTTCAGATAAGTGCCAATTTTGTTGCAGACATCTCCTGCGCGGGTTGTGCGGTCGCTGCCGACGATGCACAAATCGACGAGACCATGCTGCATCAAATGACCGCCAGTATTATCGGCGATAACCGTGTGCGGGATTGCCTCGCCGAGAAGCTCGAACGCGGTGAGGCTAGCGCCTTGGTTCCGGGGCCGTGTTTCGTCCACCCAGACATGCACGGCGACGCCGGCGCGGGCCGCCTTGTATACCGGCGCGAGCGCGGTTCCCCAGTCGACCGTGGCAAGCCAGCCGGCATTGCAGTGCGTGAGAATATTCACTGGACGATCAGGACACCGGGCCGCCGCCGCGCTTACGAGCGCCGCGCCATATTCGCCGATCGCGCGACAAGACCTTACGTCCTCCTCGGCGATCGCCGCGGCCTCGTCATAAGCGAATGGGCGCCGCATTGGCGGCGGCGTAGACAAGAGACGGTCGCGCAAACGGTCCAGCGCCCAACGTAAGTTGACGGCGGTAGGCCGTGATCCAAGCAGCTCGGCATAGGCGGTTTCGATGGCATTGTCAGCAGGGTCGTCGGCTACGGCAAGCGCCAAGCCATAGGCCCCAGTGACCCCGATCAACGGCGCGCCGCGCACGATCATGTTCTTGATCGCGTCTACGGCGTCGCCGCAAGAGCCGAGCGTTCGCGTCTCGAAAGAGTGCGGCAGCTTGGTTTGATCGATGACCTCGACATTTCGCCCGTCCGCGTTTAGCCAGATTGTTCTATAATGGCGGCCGTTAATCTTCATGAGCGCAATGTCCAATTCGTGAGCCGCGGGCCGGCCGTTCGCTACCGCCAGAGCGCGGCGCTCGTCTCTCTATAAGGGAGGACGACGTTAGGAGGAAACTGCTGGCGCGGGTTACGCACGCGGCTTGCCCGATCCCTCCGCGCGGCCTATATTCATGAACTCGCCAGGGGTGCTGCCGGAAAAGGCGGCTGAGATCAAACCCGTAGAACCTGAATCTGGGTAATGCCAGCGCAGGGACCGGCATGCAAAGACGAGTTCCTGAGACCGCTTCGCATCCGCCCCCGCCTCTGGAAGAAGCCCCGAGCGGAGGATCGCGATGAATATCTTGGAGAAGCCGCAAAACCTCGTTCCGCGAAGCGTGACGAGCGGGCCGTTGCCGGGCTCGAAAAAGATATATCGTCATCCGCGAGGCCGCGCGGACATCGCGGTTCCGTTCCGGGAAATCGCGCTCGATCCTTCCGCGAACGAGCCGCCGGTCAGGGTTTATGATCCGTCCGGGCCCTACACGCAAGACGCGGTTTCAATCGATCTGTCCAACGGGCTGCCCCCCATCCGCGAGCCGTGGCTTTCCACGCGGCACGGGCTCGAAACCTATGCCGGGCGCGCGGTGCGGCCGGAAGATAATGGCGGCGCCGCGCTGGGCCGCCTCGTGCCACCCTGCCCGGCGAACAGGCTGCCGCGCAAGGGCCGCGATGGCGTCCCAGCCACGCAATATGAATTTGCCCGCGCCGGCATCCTCACGGAGGAAATGATTTTTGTAGCCGCGCGGGAAAATCTCGGCCGCGAACAGATGCTTGAGGGCGCGGAGGCGCGGCTCAGGGACGGCGAGGATTTTGGCGCCGCGATCCCTTCCTTCGTCACGCCGGAATTCGTGCGCGACGAAATCGCTCGGGGCCGCGCGATCATCCCCGCCAACATCAATCATCCGGAACTCGAGCCGATGATCATCGGCCGCAATTTCCTTATCAAGGTGAATGCGAATATCGGCAATTCGGCGGTGACCTCTTCCGTTGCCGAGGAAGTCGAGAAAATGGTCTGGGCGATCCGCTGGGGTGCCGACACGGTGATGGATTTGTCGACCGGGCGCAATATCCACAATATCCGCGACTGGATCATGCGCAACTCGCCGGTGCCGATCGGCACGGTGCCAATTTACCAGGCGCTCGAAAAGGTGGATGGCGATCCGGTAAAACTCACTTGGGAAATTTTCCGCGACACCTTGATCGAGCAGGCCGAACAGGGCGTCGATTATTTCACGATCCATGCCGGCGTGCGCCTCGCCTATGTGCCTCTGACCGCCAAGCGCACCACGGGCATCGTCTCGCGCGGCGGCTCGATCATGGCGCGCTGGTGCCTTGCGCACCACAAGGAAAGTTTTCTCTACGAGCGTTTTGATGAGATTTGCGACATCATGCGCGCTTACGATGTGTCTTTTTCATTGGGCGACGGCCTGCGGCCTGGCTCGATCGCCGACGCCAACGACCGCGCCCAATTCGCCGAGCTCGAAACGCTGGGCGAATTGACGAAGATTGCTTGGGCCAAAGGCTGTCAGGTCATGATCGAGGGCCCAGGCCACGTGCCAATGCACAAGATCAAGATCAACATGGAAAAACAACTTGCCGAATGCGGCGAGGCGCCGTTCTATACGCTCGGGCCGCTGACGACCGATATCGCGCCAGGTTACGATCACATCACCTCGGGCATAGGCGCTGCGATGATCGGCTGGTTTGGCTGCGCCATGCTTTGCTACGTGACGCCGAAGGAGCATCTTGGCCTTCCGGATCGCGACGATGTGAAGGTCGGAGTGATCACGTATCGCATCGCCGCGCACGCGGGCGATCTCGCCAAGGGGCACCCCGCGGCCCAAATCAGAGACGATGCGGTGTCCCGCGCAAGATTCGATTTCCGCTGGCAGGATCAGTTCAACCTCGGTCTCGATCCCGATACGGCGCGGCTGTTTCACGACGAAACGCTGCCGAAGGAAGCGCATAAAACCGCGCATTTCTGTTCGATGTGCGGACCGCAATTTTGCTCGATGAAGATCACCCAGGATCTTCGCGAGGAAGCAGCCGCTATCGCCGCGCGCGACAAAGGGATGGCGGAAAAGAGCGTCGAGTTTTTGGAAAAAGGCGGCAGGCTTTATGTGTGATGGCGAGAGCGCAATCCGACAACCCGGGGCTCGGTCCAATCTTGCCAAACGTTTCACGTGAGACATTTTGGTGCGTTTGCCGCCAAAACCTGCGCGCTCACGCGAGACTCGCGCGAAACCGCTCGATTTCCGCGGAGGCGTCTTCGAGCGCCACAGTCGCCGTGGCGGAGTTCCAGTGTCTCATGCGCGCCGGTGGAGGCCACCGAAGGCACAGCGGCGCGCCCGCTGGACACATCTTCCAAGGTGGCATCGACCTCGACGGTGGGATTGCCGCGGCTATCAAATATTTCCCGCGCGGCAATGTCGACGATTGCCGTCATGCAAGCTCCTGTTACGATGGGGACCGGAAAGGCTCGGCTTTTACGCCAGCGCGGCGGCAAGGAAGCTACCAGCGAGAGCAATTCCTTGAGGAATCACATTGGACTTATCGCATGGGTACGGTAAGCCAAAGCTGGGGGTGAACCCGGTCTTAAGATTTTTGCAGCTATCGTCTTTTAGCCATCGTCGCAAGGTTTGGATAAGGGGGCCGGGTGCTGTTCCATAAAACTGCTTCCGTCATTTTATGCGCCGGTTTCGTCGCCCAAGCGGGCGCGCCATCGGCCGGTCCGCCCTTGCCGATTCCAAGACCGGCGCCGCTGGCCAATTATGCCCGGGATAAAGCGCAACCTAAAGTATTGACTCCTGATTTCCATCAGGCCTTGGGGGCTCAGGAACCGGATGCCAGGAAGACCTATCACGCTCTCATAAAAACCGAAGCCGAGAAGAGTGGTTTGCCGCCGGACATCGCCGACGCCGTCGCGGCGATCGAGAGCGGCTACGATCCAGGCGCGATTGGCGCCGTCGGCGAGATCGGCCTGATGCAGGTCCGTCCCGGAACAGCCGCGATGCTGGGGTTCACGGGCGATCTGGCCGAACTCGCCAAGCCGGACGTGAATATTCATTACGGCGTGACTTATCTTGGGGAGGCTTGGCGTCTTGCCAATGGCGATCTTTGCCGCGCGTTGATGAAATACCGCGCCGGACATGGCGAAGAGATCATGTCGGCCCAATCCATGACCTATTGCGGTCGGGCGCGGGCGCATTTGGCGGCGGCGGGATCACCTTTCGCGGCCGCGATCCCCGTGCCGTTCGTGTTCGATCCTGCCTTGCCGGGAGCGCCAGCGGCGAAACGTGGCCCAAGAATCCGCACGGCGGCGGTGAGCCGGGCCTTTTGGGCCGCGCATGACGCTAGAGTGAAGGCCATCACCAAACGCCTCGAGGCCAAATGGCGGCGCATGGCGTCGCGGTAGAAAAAGGCCACGGCGAACTTCGCAATGGCCGGGCATTGCAGCGGATTTTCAAGACGGTGACAAAGAAGAAGCCAAACATTACGCTCGAAAAACGTCAAACTATTGCCACTTCCCGCACTTCGTCACGTCGCCGTTTGCAGGTTCGTTCACAGAGATATTTCCAGTGCCGCCGTAATGTTCAATTTTGCAGTCTATAGTACTAGTGGAGTAGTTAGTACATGGGAAAAACGTACCGGAAATATTGAGACCTCCATCCCAACTCTGAATCGTTATCCAAGTAGACGTAAAGGGGAATTCGGGGTAATGCAATTCGGCAATCTTCCCTGGCGGTATTACAACGGCGCGGTGTTGAGCCGCCACCGCCGGCCGCATGGTCATCACCGGCAATGCCTTCTTCAAGCGCTAGTGGTCAAAATC
Organism: Methylocella sp.; assembly: GCA_050728695.1. Classification (GTDB taxonomy): domain Bacteria; phylum Pseudomonadota; class Alphaproteobacteria; order Rhizobiales; family Beijerinckiaceae; genus Methylocapsa. The sequence goes on from JBOHJV010000030.1 coordinate 20,219, forward strand.
TGACACTTGGTACCGTCGGCTGCGTGAGCGCTTTCGGCGAACGGCTGCAGCCAGTACAAATGTTTCGTGTCCAGCCAGCAACGCAGATGCACCTGACTCATCCGGCGGCCGCACGCTCTAGGGCGGCAATGTCCAGCTTAACCATCTTGGTCATGGCAGCGAAGACGCGACCGGAGACGGCTGGGTCAGGGTCGGCCAGGAGACGCGGCAGAGTCTCGGGTACGATTTGCCAAGGCACGCCCCACTTGTCGCGTAGCCAGCCGCACATGATTTCCGAGCCTCCACCGGCGATGAGCGCCGTCCACAGCCGATCTACCTCCGCTTGATCGGCACACTCTACTGAGATCGAGGCGGCGGTGCCGTAACTGGCTGGCGCGCCACCGTTCAACGCTTGGAAGCTCTGACCGCCGAGGGTGAAGGTCACCATGATCACGTCGCCGGCTTCGCCACCGGGCCAATTCCCGGGCGAGCGCTGGATGTGCTTGAGGCTGGAGTCGGGCACGAGAGAGACATAGAAGCGGACGGCCGCCTCCGCATCTTTCCCAAACCAGAGGCAGGTGCTGACTTTCGACATCGAGACGGCTCCTTTCCATCTGAGGCCCACCTTTGCAGCGGGTACCAAGTGTCAGATTTTAACCACTAGGTTGATCGTACGTTGAACTATGCTCCATTCTGTTCGGCAGCCCGCCGTTCCATGCATCCTGAATTTTACGCAATACGGACCAGTCGCTCCTAACTTTCCTTCAATTTTAGCGTCAGGCACTTGGCGGCCCCGCCCGCGCGCATGAATTCGGATAGAGGCACGATGACAGGCGTAAAGCCGGCGGCGCAAAGTTTTTCCTGCAATTCTCCCGACGCGCCGTTGAGAAAAACATGGCGGTCGAGATCGACGGCGTTGCAGGCATATCGCTCGGCATCTTCCTTGGCGACGGCAATCCGTTTTTCCGGCGCGATGATGGCTTCGATTTTCGCCCGGCTCGCGGCATCGAAAGCCTCGGGATAATAGATGAGATAGCCACCTTCGAGCGGGCAAAAACAGGTGTCGAGATGGTAAAAGCGCGGATCGAAAAGCCGCAGACCGATGACGGGACGTTTGAAAATGCGTTCGTGCGCAGCGGGCGCGGTTTCGTCGGACCTGAAGCCGAATCCGCACCACACGATAGGCTGGCCGCGATCGAGCAAAGCATCGCCGGCACCTTCGAAAAAAATATCTTCCGGCCACGGCGCCAGCGGAAAACCATTATGCTCGAACCACCGGCGGAAGAAGCGCTCCTCGCCTTGCCGCGCCCTATAGCGAAAACGGCTCGCGACCGCCAATTTGCCCAGCACCATGCCGGCATTGGCGGTAAACACCATGTCCGGCAAATCCGGTTGCGGCTCGATCAGCGTGATTTCCGCATGCGCGGCAACCGCATCTTTGAGATTATTCCATTGCCTGACCGACAGAGCATGATTGATGCGGCCGCGATTGCCGAGCATCCACGGATTAATGACGTAGTTCACGCCAAAATGATCCGGCGCGCACATCAAAATTTTTTGCCTGGAATTCGGCACGGCGGCGGTTCCGACAGCATTTTCCAGGCCTGGCGCGTTTGCGATATGAAAGTTCATCCAACCCAACTCACGGCTCGGGGCGCGACGGCTTCGTCAAGCGCGTCATGGAAGACCTCCACCGCGGCCAAGAGATCGGCCTCCTCGATAATCAGGGGCGGCGCGAAGCGAATGACGGTTTCATGCGTCTCCTTGGTCAAAACGCCGCGCCGCAGCATGGCGAGACATACGTCCTTTGCGCTGGCGCGCGTGGGATCGAGCTCGACTCCCGCCCAAAGCCCCTTGCCGCGAACCTCGACGATGGCGGGATGGTCGATGCCGGCAAGCGCGGCGAGCAAGGTTTTCCCCAGGACGCGGCTGCGCAGGGCGAGATCCTCGTCTTGGAGAACATGGATCGCCTCGCGCGCGACCGCCGCGGCAAGCGGATTGCCGCCAAAGGTAGAGCCATGGCTGCCAGGATCGAAAACGTCCATGACCGCGCGCCGCGCCACAAACGCGGAGACGGGCATCAACCCGCCACCGAGCGCCTTGCCAACGATGAGACCGTCGGGCTTGGCGTTCTCGTGTTCAAAACAGAAGTTTCGGCCTGTGCGCCCGAAGCCTGACTGGACCTCGTCGAAAATCAACAATATGCCGTGCCGGTCGCAGATCCTCCGGAGGCTCGCCAGATATCCCTCCGGCGGCACGACAATGCCCGCCTCGCCCTGAATGGGCTCGATGAGAACGGCGGCCGTGCATGGCGAGATCGCCGCCTCAAGCGCCCTCGCGTCGCCGAATGGCACGGTGACAAACCCGGGCGCGAAAGGCCCAAACCCGCGCCGGTAGGAGGGTTCGCTGGAAAAGCCTATGATTGACGTCGTCCGGCCATGGAAATTTCCAGCGGCGACGATAATCTCCGCTTTGGCCGCGGGGATCGAAAGCCAGTCATAACCATAGCGGCGCGCGGCCTTGATCGCGGTCTCGACCGCCTCCGCGCCGGTGTTCATCGGCAGACACGCATCGAGCCCGGCGAGACCCGCGAGCTCCTCGCATAGCGGCCCGAGATTATCCGTATGATAGGCACGAGAGACGACATCCAGGCGGTCGAGCTGACGTTTCATGGCATGGACGAGACGCGGATGCAGATGACCGAAACTCGCCGCCGAATAGGCGCTCATCATATCGATATAGCGCTTGCCGCCGGTATCGAAGAGATGCGCGCCAGCGCCACTCGCCAAGACGACCGGAAGCGGCGCGTAATTTTTCGCGCCAAAACGGGCTTCGCGAGCGATGGCGCTTTGCGTGGACGCGGCGGTAGGCGGGACTTTGGCGGTTTGCAGGGGCATAGAGCTTTGCAAGGACATGGCGGCCTTCTCTCGACACTCCCTCCCGAGAAGATTTATCGCACGAAAGACGGCGCTCTTGCCCCGGAACTTGGCCCGTTTTCGCGCAGAATATCCGCGCCAAAACCCCTTCCAAGCGAAAAAATTCGTCCAGGTATTTTGCCCTAGACCAAACGGGGGGTACCGTTCAAAAAACCTCGAAAATCTAGACGGCAAGCGAGGGAGAGATGGCGCACCGGCACATGATCGACGAAATGGATTTTAAAATCATGAAGCGTCTGCAACTCGACGCGCGGATTAGCAATGTCCGCCTCGCCGAGGACGTGCATTTGTCGCCGAGCGCCTGCCTAGAGCGGGTCAAGGCGCTCGAGAAGGCCGGGCTGATAAGGCGCTATGTCGCCGAGTTCGATCTGACGAAAATCCGCGGCACGGTGATGCTGCTCGTCGAGGTTATCCTCGACAACCACCGCGAAGCCGATTTCGAGCGTTTTCTGGCCGCCATCCGCAAACGCGACGAAGTTTTGGAATGCTACAAAATCGGCGGCCGGATCGATTATTTGCTGCGGGTGATTTGCCGCGATATCGACCATTACAGCGAGCTCAGCGACTTCATGAGCCGTGGCGAACTGGGCGTCGAGAAATTCCACGGCCACGTCGTGCTCGCCATCGACAAGGCATTTCAAGGCTATCCGCTCGACCTTCTGATCGAGCCGCGCGGGCGGAATTGAAGCGGCTTTGATGGAGCCCCGTTCTCGCTCGCCAGGCTGCCGCCGTTGGTCACGCGACATATCCCGGCATCATCGACGATATCGGTTCCTCGCCTAAAAAACGGGTGTGAAGGGCATACCCAATTAAGACATTTCGAAACGGTCTGCGTTGGCGCTAAGTTCCTCGCCGCGATGTTATTCCGCGAGGACTATCATCCGAATCGCGACGGCCGTTTACGCCGCGCCAAAAAATGCGAGAGTGACCCTTCCATGCACTCCGTGAACGCTTTACATGGTGGAACTTGC
>JBOHJV010000031.1:0-3597 GCA_050728695.1 Methylocella sp.
CCGGCGCGTATTCCCTGGCCGGATCGTCGGTTTTACGATGGGCACCGGCTCGACGTTGGCGCTGTTGCCGCCCCAGAATGCGACAGGCAATTTCGTCAAAGTGGTGCAACGATTGCCGGTGCGCATCGAGCTTCAAAAATACGACCCAGACAGGGATCCTCTGTTTATCGGCCTTTCGGTTGTCCCTACGTCTATATTAATAGGCCGGCGACAGGACCCGATGCTGGGAAGGTTCTGCAAGCGTCCATACCTCAATCGGCGGCGGCGGCAGCCCCTCCCGCTGAACATCCGGCGGCCGGCAACAAATGACAGAAGCGGCCATCTCCCTTCGCGGACCGCAGGCGGCGATAAACCCTTGGCTCATTGCCGCCGCGGTTGTGGTGCCGACCTTTATGGAGGTGCTCGACACCACTATCGCCGTGGTCGCGCTGCGCTATATCGCAGGCGGCCTGTCGGCGACGGTCAACGACGGCGAATGGGTTATCACGAGTTACCTCGCCGCCAACGCTATTATCCTGCCGATCACCGGCTGGTTGATCAACCGCTTCGGTCGCCGCAACTACTTCCTCGCGTCGATCGCTGTATTTACTGTAGCCTCGGGGCTGTGTGGGATAGCCACGAGCCTTAGTCAGCTGATTCTGTTCCGCGTAATCCAAGGCCTCGCAGGCGGTGGTCTTCAACCGTGCAGCCAGGGAGTGCTGCTCGATGCCTTCCCGCGGGAGAAGCAAGGCGTCGCAATGACCCTGTTTGGCTTGGCTGCCCTGATCGCGCCGGTCGTTGGTCCGACGCTGGGTGGCTGGATTACGGACAACTATTCGTGGCGTTGGGTCTTTTATATCAACCTCCCAGTCGGCCTTCTGGCCGCCGCCGCGTGCTACGCCGTAGTCCATGACCCGGACTATCTCACCACCCAGCGCGCGGAGCAGAGAAGACAAACGTCCCGTTTTGATTCGATCGGTTTGTCGCTTCTCGTCATCACCATAGTTTGCTGGGAAGTGATGCTGAGCAAGGGCGAGGAGTGGAATTGGCTGGGTGACGCATTCGGGCGTGTGCAGACATTGGCGGCTCTTTTCGTCCTGGCGCTGGCTGGGTTGATCTTCTGGGAGATGCACCATCGCAGCCCCGTGGTCAATTTCCGGCCGTTGGGGGAGCGCAATTTCTGCGCCTGCTGCATTATTATCTTCGGTGCCTATGCGGTGCTTTATGGTGCCAGCACTTCATTGCCTGGCCTGCTTCAATCCCTATTTGGTTACAATGCGCTGCAGGCGGGGCTGGTCATGTCGCCGGCGGGTTTTTTTGCCATCCTCGCGATGCCAATCGTGGCCCGTGTTCTCGGCCGGCCGACAGATGCACGGTGGGTGCTCCTGGCCGGCCTGTTGGTTATGGCGGCCAGCAATTACTGGATGTCACTGCTGAATTTAGACATCAGCCCTGGGCAGGTTGTCTGGCCGCGGGTCGTCATGATCGTAGGATTGGCAATTTGTTTCGCCCCCGCAAATGTCGCTGCCTACCTCTATACGCCGAAGGAGTTGCGTGGAGCCGCCGTTGGCTTGTTGAGTCTGCTACGCAACGAAGGAGGCAGCGTGGGAACGTCCCTGAGCCAGGCGCTGCAGGATCACCGCGAGCAATTCCATACCCTTCGGCTCGGCGAGTATCTCGACCCCTTTAACCCGGATTCCTTCTCCGAACAAACCCGGTCACTGTTCCTCCAGCAGACTGGCGATCCGGTCGCCTCACAGGAGCTGGCCTGGCAGGTCCTGGAGAATCTGCGCCAGCAGCAAGCGTCGGCCCTTGCCTATTTCGACTGCTTTTGGATGTTCGCCGTGGTAATGATTGTGCTCGTGCCAGTAGTTCTGTTGATGAAGCGGTCGGTAGCAGAAAAGGGCGCGCGCGTCGGAGTCGAATGAGCTGAGTTATACCGCGCAGATAAATTTGATCCTGCAACGGGCTGAAGCAAGCTTGGGGTTAAATCCGGTCATGCGCCCCCGTTTCCGCATGATTTATTGGCGACAACGGGCTTCCGGTTTCGCGCAGCCTGCGTGAGCGCGCGGGTCCTGGATCATTTTTGGACACGCGCGCCGGCCCGCCCGGCCGCGGCAAACACATTCGAAAGCGGGTGCGGGGGAAGGCGATCGCGCATGCTTGTCCAGGCGGAGGTACGTCATGATAAGATCGAACCGATGCTCCATTGTCAGGTGCAAGAGCGGCTCTCTGAAGCCAAGCGGCGTCCGTTGGAGCAAACAACTGGTTTTGAAGCGCTCTAACAGAGGTGCGCGCCAGCGCAACCGCGCCCGGCGTGGCAGAGGCAAAGATGGCCGAAACAATGAAAATCGAATTTGTCGCGCTTGCGGCGCTGCCGGTTCAATTGGCGCCCTCGGCGGAACGGGCGGAGGACGAAGCCAGACCCGCGCGGACTCTGGTCATTTTCATGGGCAAGGATTTCGCATTCGGCGCGGCGACCCGGCGCCTCATTGGCGATCGCGGAGAGGCACTGATCAAGAAGGCGGCCGCCGCCGTCAAGTTTAAGGGGAAGGCTTTGACCGCCCTCGATCTCGTCGCGCCCGCCGGGCTTGCCGCCGAACGGCTGGTCGTGGTTGGGACCGGCGGCGATGGCGACGGCGAGAATGGGGAGGACCAACTCAAAAAGCAGCCGCCGCCGCCCGACCACGCTGGCCTCGGCGGCTTCGTCATGGGCAAGCTTGGCCATTCGGCAAGCGCGACCGTCGCCTTCGATCCGCCCCGCCCCCCGAAAGATCCGGCCCGCGCGGCCGCCGAATTCTTGCTTGGGATGCGGCTCCGCGATTACCGGTTCGATCTTTACAAGACCAAGAAAAACGAAGATGGGGAGACCGAAGGCCGCGCCGATATTGTTCTCGCCGTCGACGAGCCGGCCGCGGTTCGCCGCCAAGCCAAAGGCGAGGAGGCCGTGGCGGCCGGTGTGCTGACCGCCCGCTCGCTTGTCAACGAACCCGCGAACGTCCTCCACCCGGAAGAATTCGCCAACCGCGCCGCGGCGCTTAAGAAGCTCGGAGTCGAGGTGACGATCCTCGACGAGGCCGCCATGCGCGAACTCGGCATGGGTGCGCTTTTAGGGGTCGGGCAAGGATCGGCTCGCGGCAGCCGCGCCGTCATCATGTGCTGGCGCGGCGCGAAAACCGCGAGGGCCAGCGCCAAAACCAAGACCAAGGCGAAGCCGATTGCTTTCGTCGGCAAGGGCGTCTGCTTCGATACCGGCGGCATTTCGATCAAACCCGCCGCCGGGATGGAGGACATGAAGGGCGACATGGCCGGAGCCGCATGCGTCGTGGGCTTGATGCAGGCTCTCGCCGCGCGCAAGGCCAAGGCGGACGTCGTTGGCGTGATCGGTCTTGTCGAGAACATGCCGGGTCCGCAAGCGCAGCGTCCGGGCGACATCGTGAAATCCATGTCCGGCCAGACGATCGAAGTCATCAACACCGACGCCGAAGGCCGTCTCGTCCTCGCCGATCTGCTTTGGTATGTGCAAGACAAATTCAAGCCGCAGTTCATTGTCGATCTCGCGACCTTGACCGGCGCCATCCTTGTCGCGCTCGGCCAGGAGCACGCGGGCCTCTTCAC
>JBOHJV010000031.1:3697-23964 GCA_050728695.1 Methylocella sp.
AGCATGAAAGGCCTGACAAAATCGAGCGCCTTTTTACGGATGAGGCCGATGCCGTAGGGAAATGGCCGCACGGCGAGCAAAAGCAAAGAATACAAAAGACCTGTCACGTTCTGCGCTAGCAATCTCGGCGCCACGGCGTCGAAGCGTTCCGCGATTCGCGTTTGCAATATATCGAAACGGGCCTGCGAAATGCGCGGCCATGCAGGGAGAACCACTTCCGCTTTGGCTGTACCAAACAGAGGAATGGCCGGATAAGCATCTGGCATATCTTGCGATGGAATGGCCTTGAATGCAGGACGCGAGCGCGCTCCCGCGCCCTCGATCCAGCACCTAATAATTTCATTCTCCGGTGGTAGCGCGAAGGCGTCTTGAAGAAATCGCTGGCAATTGCGGCGGCCGAGCTGAAAATCGTGGTCTCGGAAGCTTCGCGCAACGAACCCGCCAAAGCCGCTAAGGAGGCCGCTTGCGATGCCATAACGTTGCTCCTTGCCGTCGCTTGCAATCCGGCTTGGTCCGATCAAATAACGGCTGCCATGTTTCGGATCGGCCGCGAGAATGATTTCCCTCGGCTTAAAGCGGACTTGATCGATCAAGGCAGGCAGGAGTGTGGACAGAACGCCCACTATGTCCGATGCCGGTCGGCCCTCCGGCGCGATGGGTTTCAGCTCGGGGAAAGGCGAGATCATAATAACGGCACGATCGACCTTGTCGAGAGCAGACTCGATGCGCTGGTCCAATTTGTCCCCGTCTTTCAGCGAGAACCAAGCGTATTCAAAAGGATCATTGTCGATGATCCCGCCGTCCGCCGTCGTAAACCAGAATGGGTCCTCGGTAAGCACGTTAGGCGACCAAGCTGGAGCCAAAGTGAAATCGCCGTGGAGGGCGTCGAGGGGCAAGCGGCGACCCTTATATTCGTCAGGGTTGGAACCTCTACCGAGCGTCGCGCCGATCAAGCGTGGAGCAAGCCCCACCGGAAAGGCCGCGGACGCAAGAGCGCAGACGGCGTAATCCTTCCAATTCGGCTTGCCGGGATCGGGATCGGGTGTGACGAGGCATTCGGCCTTGAGTTCGCGCTTCTGATCGTTGTCGGCAAAAGGGCTCTTGCTGTTCTCGTTATCCCACGTACCCAGTCCGGTCACGGCGTAATGCACGCGGTCGCCGTGAGAGATCATATGATAACAGTTTTCGCGCGGGCCTTTGTCGTCTTTTGCGCCGTCCTTGGGCTCGGCGCCGCCGCCGAAGGGAACCGAATAAGGCACGCCGCGCAGGTTCGACAGCGTCATATAAATGTGCAGGGTTTCCGATATGTAGGGACGTGGCGGATCTGTTACGTGCTTGACATCGAGCGCGGCAGACGCGGCGCGGTCGAGCAGCCGCGAATTGAGCAGCGATGTCACTGGCCGTGGTCCGTTCCCGGAACCCGGTATGCCGCGCGTCCGGGAAAGGTCGGGGGTATTTTCTGAAGCCAGCTCGAGATCGGACGTTTGCAGGAAGTCGAATGCCTCGTCACCCTCGGCGACGAAGCCGGGCTTGACCACCCAAGTCTCATAAAGCTTCGGCAAATAACATTTGACTTTCTGCTCGCCTTCGCGATGCGTCGCGAACTCTAGTGGCGTCTGATCTGCGTCGGCGAGGGCGAGGGCGCCGATCGCAGCGGCAAGCGCACCAGCCGAGGCGCCGGACATGGCCTTGATGCCAACAAAATGATTGGGGATCGTGCCCGGTTCGTCCCCTTTCTCGATGTATTTTCCAGTTCTCGCATTTTCCCATTCGTCGAGCGCCTGGATCAGAAAATCGAAAACCCCGGCCGTGTAGGCGCCGGCGGATATTGCCCCCGACATGGCGAGAGCGATCTGAAATTCTCCGTTTGCTTTCACCGCCATCCCGTCCCTCGCAAATCATGAGCCCTTGGTCGCCTCTCCGGGGGCCATTCCCAAGGGCATATGAAGAACTATGCGAGAATAGCTTGAAACTACCATGATACCAGGGACCCCGCCGTGGCCGGCGTTGGACCGGCTTAGCCAACCGTGGCTTTGTCGCTTGAGCATAAGCGTCCGCAGTTTGAATGAGATCATTTGTAATGCAAATGCCGAATATCCTTCTAGTTCCGTCAGAGATTAAGCGGCTGAAGCAGGCGGGAGCCTCTCTCCCTTGCGCCGCGCGGCGTGCTGGGTCACACTGGCTCATTGGGGTGCGCCGCACGCAAGTATCGTCGCTAGATCACAGTCCGGGGGTCGTGCGGAACTGGGGGCGTCCGGCTGCTCGACCGGCTCATTGCCGACCATTACCAGGGGTGACGCGCGGGGTTGCTCCCGCCGCGATAGCAGCGGACAGGCTTTTGCGCATGATCCAATTCAATCGAACCGGATCACGCCGGGGAGCACAGGTATTTAGAGGAAGAGGGCCGTGATCGAGGTCGCGCCGCTGTCGCCGCCGATGATCAGGGTCATGTAGACCGCGTTCTTGGTTCCGGTCAAGTTAGCTCCCGACGCGGTAGTGCATCAGTTTGACGCGAAGCCCTCTTGATGCCTTGGAATTAGCGAATCAATTGGCCATAATAGGGGTATGGTCAAGCACCCAAAACGGCCACGCGATCCAAACCAGCTCGGCAAGCTGATCGTCGATTTGTCGGTTGGGGAGGTTACTGATCCGGCTCCGCCTCAGGATACAGCCGCGGTTGCGTTCGCAAGGCTTGGCGGATTAAAGGGCGGAGTAGCGAGGGCTACCAGACTCAATGCCGACGAACGGAAACGAATTGCAAAAAAAGCGGCGGAAACGCGGTGGAAGCGAAACCGTGAAAGCTCAGACTGAGGATCACTAAAGGCTCAGAGTGGCGTGACCGTCAAATGCCATTGTAAATGTTCCGGTGCACAAGATATCTCTACCGACAAGAACGTCTATATTTGGCATAGGGACAAATTCAATCCCATTTATGTTGAATAACAAAACATTCGCAGTAACTTGACCGCCAACATGTTGACTTTGAATGAACGGAATTACCAACTGGAACCTATATGCATTGGTCGGGCGGCTTCCATGCAACCCACTAACCTGTTGTTTACCAGACGGGACCAATCCCTCAGTTTTAATTACCTTATCAGAGACGCAGGAACATGAGGCGCCAGTGTCGATAAGCGCATTGTAAGTGCTTGCTTGCATCGGAGCCGCCCCAGTGCCCTGAGGCGGCGCAAAACCCGGCTTCCACACGAGGACCTGTATTATTGGTCCAATTTTAGGATTGTACTGTATCGACAGGCACGGCATGGGTGAAGAATCCCAAATTAATGGCCCTATCCGTGACTTCCTGTATCGAGAAAACCCCATCAGGAATGAAGGTCTGTGCAGCCACAGCCGCATCCTGCGGCGTCGAATAATACCCTAAAATCTTGCCATCCTTCATCAAGGCGTGCTTGTCCCGGTATGCCGCCAACAAATTTGGCAACATTTTTTGGAACTCTTGATAGTTCCGATCTACTTCCTGCTGATGCCTGTCTCGCTCACTCATTTCCATCTCGCCGCAGACTGTAATTTCGCGGCGGCGCTCCCTGATGGCCTTAAGATAGGTATGAGCTGTTACTTTTTTCTTGACAGTCGTCAAGAACTGAGTCCGTTCCATGATTCGTGATCCGTAAATTGAATGTTTGTACTTGACAAGATAAGCATGAAGGTTCATATTCGGGAGTATGAACAAGCTCCCGTCGGAAAAGCGTGCCCAAATCCTCCACCTTCTCGTTGAAGGAAACAGCATGCGAGCTACAGCTCGCATCGCCGATGTGGCATTCAATACGGTCGATAAGCTCTTTATTGAGGCCGGGCGTGCTTGTGCGGCCTATCAGGACAAAGCCCTCCGCAATCTGCCGTGTAAGCGGTTGCAGCTCGACGAAATTTGGAGCTTCGTCTACGCTAAGCAAAAGAACCTCGCGACCGCGAAGACAGCTCCGGAAGATGCTGGCGACGTATGGACATGGGTTGCGATCGACGCTGATACAAAGCTCGTCCCAACTTGGCGGATCGGCGACCGCAGCTCAGAAACAGGGCTTGCATTCGTGGACGACCTCGCGAAGCGGCTTTCCAATCGCGTCCAAATCACGTCAGATGGGCACCGGGCATACTTGGAGGCCATTGAAGGCGCGTTCGGCGGCGACGTTGACTATGCAATGCTTGTGAAGCTCTATGGTGCATCGCCAGAGAACGCTAAGGGCCGGTACAGCCCCGGCGAATGCACCGGAGCGATCAAGACGCGGATCGAAGGCAACCCGGACCTGGCTCACGTCAGCACTTCCTTTGCCGAACGCCAAAACCTAACGATGAGAATGAGCATTCGAAGGTTCACGCGGCTAACCAATGCCTTCTCAAAAAAGATCGAAAAACACGCCCTTTCGGTCGCGTTGCATTATATGCATTATAACTTCGCTCGCATTCACAAGACGCTTCGTATCAGCCCCGCGATGGCGGCTGGCGTGACCGGCAAGCTTTGGTCGATTGCGGATATCGTGGCGATGATGATCGATGCCGAAAAATCAAACTGATGCACTACCCCCGACGCTGCCGCGTGGAACGCGTATCGCAGCGTGCTTATCGGCGCGATCAGCGCTTCTAGCGTCACCCCGCGCCGACGACCCCCTTGAAGGCGAAAGACCCGTCCTTTTGCTTGACGAAGGAAGCCGGCGGGATGGTGGTGGCGAAGGTGCCGACATTTAACATGACACGATCGGTAAGCGGATGGATCAAAGGCGCGGTGCTGCTCAAGGTGAAGTTGTTGTTGAGGGCGAAGGCATCCTCGTTGGTCGCGCCGCCGAAGTGGATCGCGAGCTGGGCGTTGAAGGGGGGGAAGGGCACCCCCGGCGGCGGCGGAATAAAGCCGACTGACTGGGGATTTAATACCAATGGCCCCATCGGTCCCACCGTGACCGTGGCCAGCACCGGTACCGTGGCCACCTCCGTGTTGCTGGCCGTGTCGATCACCGAGACAGTGCCGCTGCCATTGTTCGCCACATAAGCGTGTTTCCCGTCCGGGGTGATGGCGACCCCAATGGCGCAATCCCCCACCGGAACCATGGCCACCACCGCTGGTGGGTTGGCGCCCGTGTCGATCACCGAGACAATGGCAGCGCACGTGCCCGGTCTAACTTGTGCATTGCTCACCACATAGGCGAAGGGCGCCGCCGCCGGCCGGGCCGTCGAGGCGAGCCCCATCGCCAGGACGGCTCCGAGGGCCGCAAAACCGCGCGTGAAGGAGGCGCAACTTCTATTGTAATTTTGCATCGTACCCTCCCTAGATGAACGGTTGTTTATTTTGATTACACGCTGACTCAACGAAGAGTCGGGAGAAATTTCCTGCGTTTTGCGAGCGGGCGGATTCTACATATCCGGCGGCCAAATTGACGCGGCGCTGTCTGGCGACGGCCCGGTTTCGAAGCTGGCGAGTTCGACGCCCTCAGTAACATGATCGCCTATCTGGAACTTGAATTCCTTGAGAATCCCTTCTTTGGGGGCGCGCAGCATATGCTCCATCTTCATGGCTTCAAGGATGAGAACCGGCTGGTTTGCCTCGACTTTGGCGCCCGGCGCGACGAGCAATGCACTGATGCGGCCGGGCATCGGCGAGGCGAGCCGCCCCGGCGCTTCGTCTCGCCTTGCCGCCCCGGCAACGGGGCCGGCCTGTAAAAAGCGATGCGCGGCCTTTGCCCCTGCAAGCACAAGGATCTCGTCGCCGGAGCGGACCCAAATCGCGTTGACGCGGCGGCCGTCAAGATCGGCGGCAAGAGTACGATCGGGCGCGAGCGTGCCGCTTGCGTGAAAAAAAGTGCCCCCCGGCAAGTCGAGCCGCCAGCCATCCCGCAGATAGGTGACCTCGACGGGGCGGTCGCTGGACCCTTCGGGCAGGATCTCGCGCAGACACAGGGTTTCTTGGGCGTGCCCGTTCAGGCGCCAGCCATTATGGTTGTTCCACGGGCTCCAGGGATCGTTCGAGTGCTGGACTTGTTCGCGCACGAACCCCGCTCGCTCGCAAAGGAGCCCCACGGCCGCCAAGGCCAGAACATCATTTCCGGCGGGCGGCCGCTTGACAAGAAGATCGTCGCGATGGCGCTCGATAAATCCGGTATCCGGCGGCGGCCCGCCGAAAGCTTGATGGGCGGCAATGGCGCGCAAAAAATCGAGATTGGTGGCGACCCCGACAACGCGGGTCAGGGCGAGCGCGGCGCGCAGGCGGCGGATGGCACCGCGCCGGTCCTTACCCCAAACGATCACCTTGGCGATCATCGGGTCGTAATCGGCTGGGATCGCATCTCCCGCGAGCACGCCTGCATCGATTCGAAGCCGGGCTCCTTGCGCGGGAAGATCGAGGTGCGCGATCCGGCCGGCTTGCGGCAGAAAATCGCGCGCCGGGTCCTCCGCGTAGAGGCGCGCCTCGATCGCGTGTCCCTGCGATCGTATTTCCTCTTGGCGCAGAGGCAACGCGCCGCCCGCGGCAACTTGGATTTGCCATTCGACGAGATCGATGCCGGTGATCATTTCGGTCACTGGATGTTCGACCTGGAGTCGCGTATTCATTTCGAGAAAATAGAAGGCGCCGTCGACGGGCGATACCAAGAACTCCACCGTGCCGGCGCCCACGTAGCCGATCGCGCGCGCGGCGGATAAGGCCGCCTCTCGCATGGCTTGGCGCCGCTCATCGGAAACGCAGGGAGCGGGCGCCTCCTCGACGATTTTTTGGTGCCTGCGCTGGATCGAGCAATCGCGGTCGAAGAGATGCACGCAGTTTTGCTGGCTGTCGGCGAAGATCTGAACCTCGACGTGACGCGTGTGTGAAAAATATTTTTCGATCAGCACGCGATCGTCGCCGAAAGCGGACAACGCCTCGCGTTTGGCGCTCGCGAGCTGGGGCGCGAATTCCGTCGCGTGAAAGGCGATTTTCATGCCTTTGCCGCCGCCGCCCGCGACGGGTTTGATCAAGACGGGATAGCCGAGCGCCAGGGCTTTTTCGGCGAGGAAGACCGGGTCTTGTTCGTGCCCGTGATACCCCGGAACGAGAGGGACGAGAGCTTGCTCCATGAGGGTCTTGGCTTGCGCTTTGTCTCCCATGGCGCGGATTGCCGCCGGAGGCGGTCCGATGAAAACGACGCCTGCGGTTGCGCACGCGTCCGCGAACTCCGCGTTTTCGGACAAAAACCCGTAGCCTGGGTGAATGGCCTCGGCGCCCGATTTTTTGGCCGCTTCAATGATTTTGGCACCGTCTAGATAGCTTTCGCGGGCCGGCGCCGGTCCGATCCGAAAAGCCTCGTCGGCAAGTGCTACCTGCATCGCCGCGCGATCGGAGTCCGAATAGACGGCGGCGCTCGCAATGCCAAGCCGCCGCGCGGTCCGGATGATCCGGCAGGCGATCTCGCCGCGATTGGCAATCAGGATTTTCGAAAACATCGAGTGGACCTTCCGCCCGAGACAATGAAGCGACAGTCAGGTAAGCTCGCCCCTCGCGTGAGATTCTATATGACGCAGAATATCTATGACAATCCGAGGTTCTTCGAAGTCTACAGCCAGCTCGACCGTTCGGTCGAAGGATTGGAGGGTGCGGCGGAATGGCCCGCCCTGCGGGCAATGCTTCCAGACATGTCCGACCTCAAGGTCGTGGACCTCGGCTGCGGCTTCGGCTGGTTCTGCCGGTGGACGCGCGAACAAGGCGCGGCGCAAGTCCTGGGGATCGATGTATCAGAGAATATGCTCGCGCCGGCGAGGTCTGCAACCTCGAATGCCGCGATCACCTATGCAAGGGCTGACATGGAACGTCTCGATTTGCCGGAATCCGGGTTCGACCTGGCCTACAGTTCGCTCGCGCTACACTATATCGAGGATATTGCAGGGCTCCTGGCAAAAGTATACCGCACTCTGGTTCCGGGCGGGCATCTGGTGTTTTCGACGGAGCATCCGATCTACATGGCGCCGACGCATCCGGGATGGTCGATCGATTCACAGGGCCGAAGGCCATGGCCTGTCGATCGCTATTTCGTTGAAGGTCCGCGCACGACCGATTGGCTGGCCAAGGGTGTCGTCAAGTATCACCGTACGATCGGGACCACACTCAATCACCTGATCCTTACCGGATTCACAATCTCTCGTGTCGAGGAGTTCTGTCCCACAGACGACCAGATTGCGGCCAAGCCGGAATTGGCCGAGGAGCGCGAGCGGCCGATGTTCCTTTTGGCGGCAGCTCAACGGTAAGAGTCACAGGCCCGCAACGGTCGGACGTTGTCATTGGTCGCTGCGGTCAACGACACTCGCACCGATGGACGATTAATATCAGTCGAACGCGAACGCCACCCGAGCGCGGGTTTCGGAATCGAACCGCTCGGTCGCCTGGCGGACGTTTCTGCCGCCGAGTTTTATGTAGAATTGGGTTGCCCGCTCATTGTCGGCCAAGGCCCAAACGAGAAAAGAAGAATAGCCGTGCTCGGCGAGATCCTTGCGGGCCATCTCGAAAAGCCTTGTGCCGAAGCCCAGCCCCTGAAATTCAGGCGCGATATAAAGTTCGAATATCTCCCCGCCATAAAGCAGCGACGGCACGCGATTGCGTCCATAGCTCGCGTAGCCGCCGATGGTTTCACCGAATTCCAGGACCAAAAGGCATGATCCCCGCAAAATGGCCGAATGCCACCAGCGTGGCCCGCGCCGCGCGATCATCCGTTCGAGCTCGCGGCCGGGAATAAGGCCGCGATAAGCGTCGCGCCAAGCGGCATCGTGGACATCGGCGATGCCTTCGGCATCGCCTTCCCGCGCGTTCCTTATGTTGATGACCGCCTCGATCATCCGCCAATGTTAAGGCCGCTTGGCCTGCCGCCGCAAGAACTCTTTCGCGCTTCCTCCGCAATTGTCCGGCGGCGATCGCGCGGGGATCGCCGTCCGCAGGCCAGCGATGGCAAGATCACAACTCAATCGGCGTTTTTCGATCACGAATCCGCGAACTCGTTAAGGCGACGCGGCGGCGCCACAAAACCGGCGGCGCTTTTTTCCGGCTCTCGCGAAACTTCCGGTTCTTGCGGCGTTTCCGGCTCGATCGCACGAATCGCCCGTACGTCCGGCCGGCGAGCCCGATCCACTCCCTTGACGAGGAGCGCGAACGCAATGGCCTCGCAATCAAGGAGAGTGAGCCACCATATCTGGGACGTTGCAATACCAAGAATGGCGATCGTCAAGATCGCGACGAGACCGGCGAGCAAGGCCGGCGCCGCCTTCGCCGGGAGCCGCGCGGCGAACCTGAAGGCTTGCACGACGAGGACGGCGAAACCAGCGGCACCGACAAGGCCAAAATCCAACCAAAGCACAAGCAAAAGACTTCTGGGCGTCTCTTCGGGCAGGTAGCCGAGGCTCAAACCTCGATGCACGAAGTCAAGGCCATGCCCGGTAATCAGACGCGGCCATTGCGAGACCGCGAGTTCGCTCCAGACCCGCATTGGCGCGGACCCTGCGCCGGGATCAAATCCCGTGATCGACAGCACCAGACGGTAGAGCAAGGGGAGAAGGGGCGAAAATAAGATCAAGGGCGCGAGCAGCCAAGCGAAAAACCGCGCGGTCTCAGTCGGGCGGGACATGGCGACGGCGAACGTGAACGCGCCCGCGCCCATCGCCAGAAGCGCGATTTGGGCAAAACCGGCGAGCGCGACGCCGGCCACGAGAACCGCGAGGATCGCCGCGGCGATCCAGTGCTCGCGCAGCGACAGGAACCCAAGCGCCGGCCAGACCAGGACGATCGAGGTGATCGTCGCCCGCTCATACAGCGTTTCGTCGAACTCGAAACCGCCAATGAACCAGGGGCTGTCGAAATACGCGAGAGCCAGCGTCGCCGCGCTCGCGACGGCGATACCTCCAGGCAACAGGTAAAAATCGAGAGACTTGGTCTTTTGGGGCAGATAAACGGCAGCCAACACCGCAAGCGAGGTGGCGCCGGCAAACTGCAGAAACCGTTGGCCCGCGTCCGCGGGGAAAGGAGTCCATATCACGGACATGGCGGCCCACAGAGCCACCAACAGCGCCGCGCCGCCGGCCGGCGAGACTATCGCGTCGCGGAGCCGGCGCCCCGCATGCGGGGGGGCATCCAACACCGCGCCAAGCAGAATCAAAATCGCGCCGACCGGCAACACAACATAAATGGCGCCGCGCCAAAAGATTCCCGCACAAGGCAGGCCAGCGAATAAGGCTGCCAAGCCAAGCCGCATCAGGAGTTTTGAGGCGGCCTCGGCCGGCGTGTCGCTAAATCGCATCGCAATGGACATGGCTTCCACCTTGTAAGCCCGCCGGGCCCAGGAGTCGCTCAGTACAAGATCGCTTGTACGCCCTGAAGGAGGCAATACTCAAGCGAGAATACAAAGGAGAAGCACTGGAAACGCGCCCCTTTTCATGATTAATAGCTAATGATGATAATTATTCTTTATCAACTCGTCGAAAATTGTAATAAAGCCAAAACACAGGAGTCATCGGGCCTCGAATGCATGTCCGAAAAAGTAGCTCGACATTTTCGAATCCTGCAAGCACCAAGCCTTTGATTTTGTGCTGCATCCTTATCGATCAAATGATTCCATTCGAGCGGGCATCAACAGCCTACGCGTGCAACTCCCGGCCACTTTGCCGCTGGCCGCCAAGTCTTTGTTCGAAAGACAAAGTTCCGGGCCAAACGTTTTTTACAACAATCGCGGTCTTTCGCGCGGGCGCTCGCGTCACATGACACCGCGGGCGATCGCGCGCTCCACGTCCGCGATCGCTTGCGGCGTGCCGGCATGGAGCCAGAGCCCGTCAAGCCTTTGGCCAAACAGGCGTCCTTTCTCCGCCACCTCGAAAAAGAGCCGTGCTAGGGGAAATACATTTCGCGTCTCGCGCGCGAAAAGCGCTGGCTTGACGATACCGACGCCGGTATAGACGAAAGGCGCGATTTCGCGCTCCGGCCGCCGGGTCAGGCGGCCATCGGGCGCCATGTTGAAGTCGCCCGGCGAATCGACCCCGACGCTCGCCGTCGCCGCGGCGACCAACAGCAAAACATCCATTCTTTCCGGATTCCAGGAGGCGGCAAGACGGCCCATATTGTTGCCCGGGCCTTCGATCCAGAAAGCATCCGTGTTGGCGAGAAAAAACGGCTCCGGCCCGAGCAAAGGCAAGGCCTTGGCGATCCCGCCGCCCTGATCGAGAAGTTCTTCGCGCTCATCCGAGATTATGATCTTGGGGGCTTGCCGGGCGGCAAGATGCGTTTCGATCTGGCCCGCCAGATAATGCACATTAACGATCGCGGTATCGACCCCGGCGATGGCAAACCGATCGAGCACATGGTCGATCAGCGGTTTGCCCGCGATCGCGATCAAAGGCTTTGGCACGCGTTCGGTCAACGGCCGCATTCTCGTGCCCAATCCAGCGGCGAAGACAAAGACTTTGGCGGGCAGGAAAGAGGACATCCGGGTGCCGGGCATCAAATTTTTTGAGAGAGGACCGCACGTCTAGTCCCTATTTCGATTTATGAATTGCGCGCCGATGGCGAAGCGTCGCTCCCATCCGCACGCTAAATTTGTTCGAACACGTTGCGGGCATTTTCAATAGCGATAAATCGCGGCGAAGGGTCGAGCGAAAGTGTCAAATTGGAAAAACCATCGCCATGGCCACGCGCCCAAAACGAGGCGGACTGACCAAAGAGGATCGTGCCCCGGCCATTGGCGCTTTCGGTTAAGCTCGCTTCTGGCAACCGATTTAGATTAATTGCAGTGAACTTGCTGAATGGCCCCGACCGAGAAATCAAAACCCGCTTGTCCGTGATGGCATATTGCATTTCGCGCCTTGTCCAAGCGTCGAGCAGAAACCGCCCTGCGACCAAGTATAGTCCAATCAACACGAACGGCACTCCCCATAGCTTCATGAATAAGGGAGCCCGCGTCTGAGTCAGCGCTGACGTTTCCCAGAAAACGGCAAAGCCACCCCACATCAAGCTAGCCGGAATCAGCAGCCAGTCGCGACTAGAGAGCAGCAGCCCCTGAGCTGGCCTTCCCGACCAAATGAGCCTCTCGCCACTTATTAGACGATCTCTTAGATCTGTCGTGGTTATCAATTCAGCTCCCTCGGCGCTTTCGGGCGTCGCATAATTCTTCGCTTTCGCAGATCTCCGCGCCTATGCCAAGCGACATGGCTCGCCAGCGCAACAGTGCCATCCGCGGGGATTTAAGGCGCGCGCGCAAAGATGCACGGCAGATGCTCCTCATACCAGAGTTTGAGCTCGGCCAAAGCCGGATGGGTCAAATCCGTGGCCAAATATTTTTCAACCCGGGGCAGGTGTGCAAGGTACTGCGGCTTATGGTCGCGCTCATCGAGGCGCGCGAAAATGCCAAGGACCTTCGTCGCGCGCTGCGCGCCCAAAATGGCATAGGCACGGGCAAACCCCGCCGCATCGAAGCCCGCGTCCTCCTCGCGCCGCAAGCGCGCGTAATGGGCGAGTAGTTTCAATTCCGCGCCTTGCGGAACATCGACGCGGGCGTCCTGCAAGAGGGAGACGACATCATACGCTGGGTGCCCCAAGACACAATCCTGGAAATCCAGGACTCCCACCTTGGCAATGCCTTCGCGCCCAGCAAGCCAGAGAAGATTTGGCGAATGATAGTCGCGCAACGTCCACACTGGCCGCGTGGCGAGGAGATCCTGAACCATTTGACGCCAGAGATTGACAAAGGTCGCCTTGGCGCCCGAGGCAAGTCTAACGCCAGCGATAAACGGCGCGTACCACTCGAGCAGCAGTTCGATCTCGATCGAAAGCGCATCGGCGTCATAGCTTGGTATCCGGTAGGTCTCGTTGCCATCGAGAGCCAAGGTGTCGGGAACGCTGGCACAGTGCAAATGAGCGAGCCCGGCCAGCGCAACGGCGTAACGTTCCTCGATGATGGCGCCTCCGCAAGCAATCGGCTCGCATCCGAGATCCTCGACGATGGCAAGACCGGCGGCGAGATCGAAGGCAATGATTTCGGGTGCCGAGAGGCCTTGCACGCGCAACTCCTGGTCGACCGCAACAAAAGCCCTTATGTCCTCGGCGAGTTTGGCGATGGCGCTATAGGATTTGCCATAGCGAAGCGGCGGCCCATCTGGGCGAGGCGGCGAAAACATCAAAATGGCGCTCTGCCCATTGGGTTTCAGCAAATGCTCGTAGCTTCGCGTCGACGCGTCGCCCTCCATGAAATCGCGCCGGGCTCCGCTCCAGCCGCTGCGATCGAGAAGCTCGTGGACCGCCTTGGCGCGCGCGAGCCGCGTCGCGAACGGGCCAATCCCGGTTAGGGTCACGGCGCGGTAGCTCGGACCGCGGTCCTTGTCGAGCCTCAAATCGATATCGAGCCCGCCAGCATCGAGAAAGCCGCCCGCGTGCTCCGGCCATTCGACGAGGACGAGCGCGCCGTCGCAAGCCTCCTCGAACCCCAATTCCAAGAGCTCCCGCGGCTTCTCGATCCGGCAGAAATCGGCGTGAACGATGGGGAAGTTCAGACCCTCGTAAAGCTGCATCAAGGTGAAGGCCGGGCTTGGCACCTCGAGGTCTTGCTCGCCCGTTAGGATACGAATGAGGGCACGCGCGAGCGCCGTCTTTCCGGCGCCAAGGCCGCCGGACAAGGTCACGAGATCGCCAGGACCGACGAGCGCGGCGACATCGGCGGCAATCGCGGTGATCGCCGCCTCGCCTTCTAGTTCGCGCCGCCAGATCGTGCCGGAAGCGGGGACCGTGCCTGCGGCCATTGCGTTCAGGTTCCTTGCGCGGTGTTGCTCGCGGCGAGCTTCGCGCCTTGCGCAGGAAAGATGCATGTCGCGCGCGTCCCTTTTCCCGGCGCCGAATCGATCTCGATGCGGCCGCCATGCAGTTCGACGAAGGACCGCACGATGGAAAGGCCAAGTCCCACGCCGCGATGCCGCGTCCCGGTTGTATAGGTTTTAAACCGGTCGAAAACATGTTCGAGGATTTCGGGCGGAACTCCGCTCCCCTCGTCGGTAACCTTGAACAGTATTTTGCCGTCCTGCCGCATCGCAGCGAGATCGATGGTTTGACCGGGCGACGAGAAGCCAATCGCGTTCGAGAGAAGGTTGAAGAGAATCTGCCGGATACGTTTGCCGTCGGCGACAAAGGACCCGATATCCTCCATCGTTGCGACGCGAAGGGTGAGCGAAGATTCGCCGAGCCGGTCTTGGATGCCTTCCGCCGCGGCCCGCATGGTTTGCGCGATATCCACCTCATCGAGCGACAGCTCCATCGCATCCGCGTCGATCGAGGCGAGATCGAGAATATCGTTGATGATGGCGAGCAGCGCCGATGAGGATTTCATCACATATCCCGCGTACTCGCGCTGTTTGCCGTTGAGCGGGCCGATCGCCGGATCGTCGAGAAGTTGAATGAAACCGATGATATTGGTCAAGGGCGAGCGCAGCTCATAGGAGACATGGTGGACAAACTCATTGCGCAGCTTTTCAACGCCGATCAGCGCCTGATTGCGTTCGGTCAACGCGCGTTCGACATTCACGCTTGCGGTCATGTCGATGAAGGTGAGAAGGGTCGCGCCATCGGGCAGTGGCGCGGCGGCGCAGTCGAGCACGGATCCATTGCTGCGCGCGAGACGGCGTTCGAGCCCAATGCGTTGATCCGGCAATCCGGCGACGGCGGCGCGCAGGGCGCCCCAAATTTCGACGTCGGAAAACAGCGGCGCGCAGAGCAAGGCGACGCGGTCGATATGCGGCCGGTCATCGAGTTCGCTCCTGCCAAGCGCCCACATGTCGGCGAAGGCCGGGTTGAACAATTTGAGGCGGCCGTCGCTGCCAAACACGGCCACGCCCTCTTTCAAGGTCTCGAGGGTTTCGCTCTGCACCCGGATCGAGGCGTTGAACTGCGAAACGAGACGGTAGCGTTCGGTGACGTTGTCGAAGAGGTAGGTGACGCCGCCTTGTGGATTGGGGCTGATGACGACGCGCAATGTCCGCCCATCCGGCGGAAACCAAACCTGTTCGTCGGTGTCGAGCGATTGATAGGCGGCGAGAAGGTCTGCCTTCCAAGCCCGGAAATCGGCTTGCTCCGGCAACAGCCGCGCCCTCCGGAGGCGGTCGAGAATCTCGGAATCGGTTGGTTTTTGGTCGAGCCAAGCTTGATCGAGCGCCCAAAGCTGACGATAGGCCACATTGTGGAAAACGAGCTGCTTGGCGCCGTCGAAAATGGCAACCGCCGTCGAAAGCTGGTCGAGCGTGCGCGCATGCGCCTGCGTTTGCCGGTTGAGCGCGGCACGCATGGACTCGATTTCCGACACGTCCGCCGCCATTCCAGCCGAACCGGAGCCTGCGGGCGCATCGACAATTTCGAGCATCCGGCGCTCGCCGGCAACGACCGCCGGCGCGCGCCCCCGCCAGACGGCTCCTGTCTCGCGCGACGCGGCGCTCGCCTCGCGCGCCTGACGCTCGATAAGCTCGACGCCGCGCAAGACCGCGGCCTCGCGATCCTTGGCTTCGACCGCGCGGGCATAGGCGGCATTGACCCAGCTCAATTTGCCGCCGCCGTCGCGCACCCACGCCGGGTATGGAACGGCATCGAGCAGTGCCCGCAAGGCGTGGAGTTGCTCGATCGTGGCGGCTTGCAACTCTTGCAGCCGGACGGCATCGAGACGATCGCCGGACACGTCCCTGATCCTCAGCACGGCAAGGCCGCTCACCGGGCGCCCCTCGACCTCGAGATGCCGCCCGTCCAAACTAGCGACCGTGGTGCGAAATGATTCGCCCCGCGCGCGCAACCGCGCGACGAAGTTATCGAGGATTTGCGCCATCCCTGGCGGCAGCCAGGACCCAAAAACAAGCACGCGGCGGGGATTCGAGCGGTCCCCGGCAAGCCAAAGATTTCCTTCGATATCGGGGTCCCCGCCCGGCCCTCCCCAGGCAACGATGATCTGGGTTTCGGCGCCAAGAAAAAGCTCGGCGCGGTCGAGCTTCGCGCGTAACGCCGAAAGCTCGAGATGATGGGTTGCCTCGTGTTCCAGCCAATGCCGCCGCCAGGATAGAAAGAGCAGCGCGGCGAGCACGAGAAATGCGATGAGACCGGCGATCAGCGACAGGCCCGCCGCGCCTGCATGGCCGCACAAACTCGCGGCGGCGCCCATTTGACTGGCCTCGCCGCCCCGCACCGGCGAGGCCGCCGGGAGGAGAGTGCAAATCCCCGCGCAAGTCGCGGCAAACCGCGCGAATTTCGTCATTCGCCGGCGCCCGCACCAACCCATCCACCCCTCCTCCTTTGGCCGAATCAAATTCATAGCGCGCGAATCAGCCAACTTTATGCAAATCTTGCCATTATTGCGAAACCGGTGAAGATTAGGCTGTTCATGCGACCCCCTCATCGTGGCCAAACTGTCTTGTGCGAGGCAGGTTTATCGGACGATCCCGCGCATCCTGCCAGTCATCCGACGGCGGGAGGAGACCTTTTGGCCGTCGTGCGGCAAGCGATCGTATCGCGCACTTCGATCGTCACATGAGAAAGCATTGGGAAGCGGCTGAGCCGCGTCCGGTAGAATTCCGCATCGCGGGGTTTGGCGGTCATGATCGAAACGATCGCGCCGAGATGGCCGGGGCCGAGCCGCCAAATATGGAGATCCGCCAAGCGGTCCCCGTCGCTCTCGATGGTGCGCCGCAGCTCTTCAGCCATTGTCTTATCGGGGTTCATGTCCAGGAGCACGCCGCCGGTGTCGCGGATCAGGCCATAGGCCCAATTGGCGATGACCAAGGCCCCCACGATGCCCATGACCGGGTCCATAAAGACCCAGCCAAAAAAGCGCCCGAGGAGCAGCCCGCATATCGCGAGCACGGAGACCGCCGCGTCCGCCGCCACATGCACGAAAGCCGCGCGCATATTGTTGTCGCGGCCAGCGGCTGTGGCGGGCAGAGAACCGCCATGCCCGTGCTCAACGAAATCGAGCTCGTAAACCTCCTCTTGATCGAAGCCCGCGAGGCGCAAGCGGGCCTTGAACGCATGCGGCTCGGGAATTTCTTCGACCGTTTCGAGAAAAGCCCGGCGATCGGCGAAACGGAAATTCTGGCGCGCGCCGCCGGGCCGTTCGGTTTCGATGGTGGCGGCTCTATCGCCAAGCACTGACGCAAGTTCGAGATTGTCCTCGCGGCGCAGCCGGAAACGCGGCGGCACGCCATCCTCGAAGACCTCCAAAAGCAAAATTCCCCGAACGGTGTCGATGCGGCGCGGCCAGTCGCGCGAATGCGCGTCGTTCCCCCTATGGCCATGCGCATGGCCATGATGATCGCCGCCGCCTCCCGCGAGAAGCCAAGCGGTGGCAATGTTCACGATGAGACCGCCGGCCGCGATCAAAATCGCCTCGTCGAAATGGATCGTCACCGGCGAAAGGAGACGCATCGCCGCCTCATAGCCGATGATCAAGGCTATTATTGCGAGGACAAGGGCGCTCGCAAAACCGGCGAGATCGCCAAGCTTTCCCGTGCCGAACACGAAGCGGGAATCATTCGCGTGGCGCCGCGCATAGGAATAAGCCACCGCCGCGATCAAGAGCGCCAAGGCGTGGGTTGCCATGTGAAAGCCGTCGGCGACCACGGCGAGCGACCCAAAAAGGGTGCCGCCGGCGATTTCCGCGACCATCATGAATCCCGCGAGCGAAATCGCGGCCCAAGTCCTGCGCTCGTTCGCCGCATGGCCGGCGCCAAGAAAAATATGGCTGTGTTCGCCGGCAGGCATGGCGTCCGGATCGTTCATCATCCCTCCCGCATGTACCGGACCTTCACCGAAAATAGCTGTGAACGACCTCGATCAGCTGCGCGGCCGCCTCGGCGTCGAGCGCCTCCGGATTCTTGGCGGGATCCACCAAATGGGTGCGGATATGGTCCTCGACCACCTCCACCAGCAGGCTGTTGATCGCGCCACGGCACCCGGCGATCTGATGCATGATCCGCGCGCAACCAGCTTCGCCGTCGAGCGCGCGCTCAATGGCCTCGACCTGCCCGCGAATGCGGCGCACCCGGTTCAGCAGCTTTTGCTTGTCGCGAATAAAGTGGCCCATGCAGGGCTTCCTTCCACAGAACTGCTGCCGGTATAGGTGGCTATCCTATCCGCCGTGGGCAAGAAGGTCATGCGAGCGGCCTTTACCCAAGTCGCCGTTGGAAGGCCGGCGGGCTTGCATTTGCCGTCGAAGTGGACTTCGGTTCACGCTGACAAATGCGGCACAACATCCAGATCTTACGCCTCCTTACAGTTTTGCCGCTGGCGCTTTGCTGGCCGGCGCAAGTCGCCCCGGCGCTCGACCAGCCCGCAAGCCGCGTGGCGCTCATCCCCGAGGGCTTCCAAATGTTTCTTGAAGCCCTTTGGCCGCTCGCCGAACAAAGGGGCATCAGCCGCGCGACCTACGATGCGGCTTTCGCCGGGCTGCTCCCCGACCCCGCTCTGCTCGCCGCGTCGAACCGGCAGGCGGAGTTCGACAAACCTCTCAAATCCTATCTCAATGATGCCGTTTCGCCCCGCCGCATCGCGCGTGGCCGCGAATGCGTGCATGCGTGGGGCGCCGAACTTTCAAACATCGAACAGCGATTTGGCGTATCGGCCGCAATTATCGTCGCGGCCTTCGGCATCGAGACGGATTTTGGCAAAGCAATGGGTGAGAAGGACATCATCCGGTCGCTCGCGACCTTGGCTTATCAACGCCAGGACCGGCCGGTTTTCCGCGACGAATTGATCGGCTCGCTTGTCATGCTCGACAAAGGGGGCGTTGCCCGCGCAGCCATGAAAGGATCCTGGGCGGGCGCGATGGGCGGCCCGCAGTTCCTTCCGTCAGCCTTTCTCAAATATGCGGTCAGTTACACGGGACAAGGCTCGCCCGATATTTGGAACGATGCCCTCGATAGTCTCGCCTCGATCGCGAATTTTTTGCGTCAGTCCGGATGGCAACCGGGCGTTGCCTGGGGAGCCGAAGTAATTCTCCCCGAAAATTTCGGCTTCGCCTCGTTGCACGGCAGCTTCAAAGCCTTTGCCGCGGAGGGAGTGAAAAGCGCCGGCAACGACCCATTTGCGCAAGGCGACGCGACCTTGTTCCTTCCTTCCGGCGCCGCCGGTCCCGCTTTTCTCTTGTCGGCGAATTATTGGGTTCTCAAAGCGTATAACAATTCGGATTCCTACGCCTTGTCGCTTGCGCTTCTCGCGCAACGGATCGAAGGCAAACCGTCTCTTCGCGGTCGTTGGCCGGAGGCCGAGATTTTCTTGAGCCGGACGCAAAAGGCCGAGATTCAACGCCTACTCGAAAATCTTGGGCATTATCACGGGGAAATCGACGGACGTTTCGGCCAGGCCTCGCGCGACGCGATCCATGACTTCCAAATCAGCGTTGGGGCCGTTCCGGCCGACGGCTTTGCCACCCCGGACCTGTTGCGCCAGCTAGCGGCCGAAGTCAGCCGCCGGCCTGGCCGATAGTCGGCTCGCCGCTCACAGCCCGTCGCGAGCAGCGCCATGGCGCGCGGTTCGTCGGCAAGCGCGAGGCGCGGGCCATGAGGAGCGAGGCCGCTCGGCCTCGGGCGTCATGCGGTCAGTTTGGAGCAACGTGGTGGTTTCGTTCCGCCACCCGCTCAGGCGCGGGCGCGGTCCTCCCAGGGGAGCGCGTTGAGGGGCGCGATCGAAGCCGCCATGTCGCGCGCGGCGGCCATATGGGCGGGGTTCTCGACATCAAAAGTCTGCCTCGTCGCCGACATCAAGAGGCCGCCGTTCGCCAGGCGCTCGACAATCACCGGCGCTGACGGCGGCGTCACAAGCGTAGCAAGCGAAGGGCACAGATATTGGATCCAGGACTCGTGGAAATAAGTGCCACCGGGAACCAACTTAAAGAGGGCGTCGGGATACGACATGGCGCACACCGGATCCCAGGCCTCTACAACGGCGAGTAGCGCGGGCTTGAAAATCTCGTAGGTCGCGACCGAGGGGTCGGGAATAAATCCGTGTGCCGTCTCTCCAATACGTCTTCTAAGCGTGGCCCCTTGGCCTCGATCATCATTCCGTCGCGCTCGCGGCATTCGTCGAACACGACACCGTTTAGCGTGACCGCGAGCTCCGGCGGCAAGGGCCGCTGCGGTGTCCCGCCCAGGTTCCGGGCAAACGTTCGGCGGCGTCTCATCCTCTGCCTTCGCTTGCGTCGCCGCGTCAGCCGCCCTGTCCGAGGCCTACGAGGTCTCTTTTGGCGTGGCCACGGTTTCGAGCGTCGCGGAATCGAAGACGATGCTGCCGCGGACATCGCGGGCGA
>JBOHJV010000032.1:0-23567 GCA_050728695.1 Methylocella sp.
GCGGCGGCATGATCGACAATCGCTCCCATCGGGGCGCCGGCGCGTCACCTCAGACAAAATCTCGCACGGGAACCGAGCAAAGCCAATCAGTCATCCTACAGAGCTCGTTGATAGAAGCGTCCAAATTATGATCCTGCATACCCACTTTAGCATAACGCAGGATACCGAGCGTTGGAATCTTTCCGCAATGACGGAAAACGAGGGACTCGCAGGCCGCTGGTATCAGGAGCACGATGGTCTGCCGGAGGAGCAGCTTGATGCTGCCAAATTGGCTGCGTGGGAGAATATACGACAGCTCGATGCTGCGAAATGGGCTGCGTGGGAGAATCAACGATCATTCTTGCCCACGCGCCCATGTCTTTTACAGATGTTGCGCGAGAACGGCTTCGACTGCGTTCTCGAGCAATATGATTGGCTCGGTCCTCCGATGTTCACTCCGATCAGGGATTATGTGTCTGGCGCAGAATATGATCGCTCCGTTTTTATTGGAGTGCGCACTGGGATTTAAAACGCCGTCATTATAAAAAACCACCTGGACGCGGCTCGATGAGAGACGGATGAAAACACTGACATCATTTGCAAACGCCGTTGTTTTGCATGTTTGGAGGAATAACGGTAACTTGCCATACGTTAGATAAGTCAGATTTTCCGCCCTTCGCATGAAATGCGCGCGAACTGGGAAACGAGCAGTATGCCGATTGGCCGTTTGAAGAATAAGAAGAATAAATAGTTTTGTCCCCGGTTACCATAAAATACCCTGAAGGGAAGCCACATACGCCGCTGTTCACCATGACTGGCGTGACGCTTGCTACGTCAGTGACGTTCGACAGATCACTGCTTCCTCCCGCCCAAAGATAGGATTGCCAGTCCGCCATCTGGCAATAATTGTCTTGCCCGGTGGAAAAATAGATAGGCGTCCCGTCGGTCACTCGGTAAAATCCGGCCGGAATTGAAGATGACGGACTCAATAGGCTTAACGACCCTTCCATACGATATAACTTGAATGTGCTTCCTCTGTTGATCTTATCTTCAGCTTGATTGTAGCAGCCGAGCTTAGGGCCGTTATCCGCCGTTCCCAAATATCCTTCGCCGGAGATAATATTGATGGAGTTGAGCGAGGAAATATTACCACCTTGATCAGCGACGATCCCCGGAGTTCCCGGCGCGGTACAGTGCGATGAGACCGCGACGCCGAGATCAAACCCTCCGAGATCAATACCCTTGACATTCAACGGACTGAATTGCAGTCCATCGATGGAGTAAAAAAGATAGTTGTGCTTGCTGGCTATAGCCGCGATATATGCGCCCGGCGCACCGTTGAAATCGCCATTATAGTACTTTACAGTCGCACCATTCGGGAGGTTCGTTTTTCGAGGTGAATCAAAGTGAATACCATCCAAACTTGTCGCCACGTATACTCCATGAGATTTCCAGTCGGTTGACGAATCAGTATAATAGAGCTGGACCTGACTTGATGAACCGACGGGCACCGTTGTGGCCGAGGGGTGGCCTACTCCGTAAACGCTCGCGGTCGCGACGCCGGCGCAGGTGAGGGAGGTCTTCCCGGTCGTCGCGTCTTTGCTCGTTGTCGTCGTGTCGAGAGTATGGTTGCCATCTTGCAACTGATAAGCGCATTTCTTCAGGATTTGCGGGTTCGCGGACAGCACCGGCGTTGCCGGCCCTCCGAAAGTGTGTGACGCGCTCCAGTTATTCGCGTTATATCTTTCCCAGTTGACTCCGTCCTGACTTACGGCCAGACACGTTTGCGTGAATCCGTTGGCTGGCCCCATGTTATGCCCGAGATCATAGAATCGGCGGGCGCATTCGTAATAAAGCAAATAGAGGTTGGCTCCATTTTGCATGGACGGATCAGCATGCCTGATCACGCTAGGGGCGCAAGCCCCTCGTCCATCTTCGTCCACATCATTGTTTGTGTGCCGCAGCACCGCTTTTGGAGACTGATAATACCCGCCCCCAGAGATGTTGATAACGGCATAGTAAATAGAGTCCCCGAAATTGCTTGCGTAGGCCTTGGGATCATCTCCAAAATCAGCGCCACCACAGAACCACACTTTCAAGCCAGGGCCGGTGTCCTGCATCGCGCTGGGCTCATAACTATAAGTTGGTGTCCCCCCCTTTGGGGGCCCTCTCGGAATATGCAAACTAACGAGGGGAGTAGGTGATTTATAAGTCGGATTCCACGCCACAATTGAGACGGATTGCGCATGCGCCGCGGTACCGGCTAAAAGTGAAAGACTGATAATAAATGGCACCAAAGAGACCTTCGTATATGTTCTCATGTTAAATAACATCATGGATGCGCATCCTTCCGTTTGTATGAAACGCGTTGAACGTAGCGGGTCATGTCAGTTTCTTTGAGATCCGGTTAAATTCAGCACATACGTCCGGTTCGCCGGGAAACGCAAAGCCGGCGTATCTCACTTAAACCGCCCCGCTTTCAAGTGGTCTTTTTTCGCGAAACAGCTCAGTCGTCCATTACCGTGATCCAGTATTTCGCTCGCACCTCCGTAATGACGGTACATCGGGTACACATTTCCAGGGCAATAGTGGGCAACGATGCTCTGCCGGGTCTTGGACGAATCGTCAATTTCGCCACCGCCGTGCGTGAGGTCGGCACTCCAAATCAGCACATCGCCCTTGCTCGCCCGTAGGATGCGCCGCGTATCCTTCCGACGCTCGGCCGCATCGTTAAGAGAGGCATAGAACGCCCCGAGGTCGGTTGACCCTGGAAAGTTCCACTTATAGTGACCTTCGAACAAAAACTCCGGATCTTGGTGGCTTTCCCGGTGGTATATGAGTTCGCCACTCCCTGGTTTCACATTCTCCAGAGCGGTCCAAGACGCGACAAACTCCATGGCGGAGCTGACCCGTACAAACGCGGTATCTTTATGGAGCGGCTGTTGCGAGCCCTTAAAGAAAAAGAGACTCTGGTGTACCAACGCCGGGCGCATGAAGATGAGCTTCAAAAACCTGAGCGTATCGGGAGCAAAAACAACCTCCCGGGCAGAAGGAAGAATGGAGTATAGATCGAGCAACTTTAATTCTTTATCATGAGCGTTGGCATCCTCGGAACTAAGCGGACGCGCGACCCCATGACCATCTTCTATACAAGTGACCCACGCTTCGGGGGGAGGGTCGGCAACAATCCGAGCTACATCTGCATTCAGCGCGTCGATCAACTCGTCGCTTACGGCGTCGCGCAGAATGACGTAACCGTTCTCGATAAAAGCCAAAAGGTTTAAAGCATCCCGTTCGCCGATCTCGCCAATGGCAAGTCTACCCGCAACAAGGTCACACGCGTTCGACAAGTCAGTCCAAAGGCCGCCGAAGCGACTTCGGAATGTGGGAATTTCGACAACATCCCGGTAAGGATCGTTCTCTTTCATTCTGGCTATCCTCTCTTGATTGCAGCAACTAACGCGCGTTTTATCGGGCGGTTGCCTGCACCATCTCCCAGGATCAAAGGGTGAATGACATCTACTATCTTGAGATCCGCGGCGGCAAACAGAGCGTGGATCTCGTCGCGGGAGTAAATTCGAATAAAGGCTCCGCCTGCCGCCTCACTCTCAAAATGCGCCCGTGATATCCCAAGACTGTCGTCGGCCGATATGAAGTCAATGAATGCCATACCCTTCGGTTTGAGACAAGAGTAAATATTACGAAGAGATTGTTGTACGGACGGGAAAATGTGTTCAAATGTAGAGGATGACAAGATGATGTCAAACAAGCCGTCAGGTATATAGCTATCACAATCCCCCACTATAAATTTTATGTGTGGTGCGCCAAACTGAGCGGAAAGCCTACTTATTCGCGATGACGATAGGTCAAGACCTACGAATTCCTCAAACGGATGTCCACGCTGGACCAGCGTCTTAAGGAGTCGCCCGTATCCAGGGCCAATTTCAAGGACACGTTGTTGGAGCGTGAAGCCGAACAGGCGTTCGACCTGGCCAATAAATGTATCTCCGGTCATGATATTACCCCAAGTTAATGAGGCATCATGCTCATCCCCACGCCACCGAGCTTCGGCGCTATATTTAGCGTCCATTCTTGCAGTGTGCTCGGCAAGAGTGCTCGCTTTAACCAGCTGCCTGCCGTCCCAAATGACATGATCAGTGCCACTAATGAATATCTCTACTAAGTTCTCATGTTGTGTCCAATGATCAAATGGGTTAAACCAGAATGCCTTTCGGCCGTCCCCTTTGCCGGCGACCTGCAGGTCTGCCCTAAAGTTCCCTGCGCGCGTTCGACCGGCCAAGCGCCCGTTGATCACGATATCGACGTGAATGACGAGTTCTGGAATCGTGCAACTATGTGCCCAGCCGTGAAGTACAAATTCGCCTGCTTCATCGAGATGCCCCTCGAATGACACGATATCCTCCCAAAATCGGCGCGGGCCGTATGTGCGCATTTTTAGCGTGAACAACCGCGCCAAAGCAAGGGCGGGCGCCGATCGCAGGCGGACGGGGCGCGTTCGCGTGATGAAACATCCCGGTCCCCGTAACTCCCGCCGGGCGCCGAAGCAGACATCGCGAAACCGGATCCCCCGGCCCAGGCCAGCCCATGCGGAGCGTTCAGTCGTAACGCAGAGTTGCAAACATGCCCGCGTGCTGATGGTACAGAAGGTGGCAATGAAAAGCCCACCATCCCGGATTGTCGGCGTCGAAAGCTACCGTCACGGTTGTTTTCGGAGGCACCAACACCGTGTCGCGCACGGCGCCGGCAAAGCGCTGGCCATCGATCGCGACAACTTGGAAGGAATGGCCATGCAGATGCATGGGATGCGGCATCATGGTCTGATTTGTGAGTACAAGCTCCACCCTTTCGCCCTCGGTGACCGTTAGAGGCGGGACATCCTTGTTCCAAACCACATTATTGATGGACCAAATATAGCCTTGCATCGATCCGGTCAAATTCAATACATGGGTCCGGTCCGCCTTGCGGTCCGCCAAAGGCTCGACGGCTCGCAATGAGCGCTCAAAATCGAGCGTGAGCGGCGGCGATGCCGCGTCGGCCACGCCGGAAATGCGGGTAACCTGCCCTTTTCCGGCAAGGAGAACGATGCCGGTCTGCCGGCGCTCGCCTTCCAGCACGGCCAGCACGGGATAGGCTGCCGCAATTTTGGGAATGGTGAGCTCGATATCCAGCCGCTGCGCGACGGCGATTGGGAAGTTGCGGCCGCGAACTGGCTCGACAGGGATCCCATCCGCCGCGATGAGATTGCCCTCGAGCTGGCCGAGATCGATGTGGTAGGCGCTCATCGACGAGCCGTTGACGATACGCAACCTTACCCGGCCGCCTGGCTCGACCTTTACCACTTCCGGATCGGCGAGGGTGCGGCTGTTGGCGAGAAAGGCATCGTACTGAACATCGTTCAAATCCGGCTTGCCTTTTATTGCTGGCATCGCGGCGCCGCGCATATCCATGCCATGCATATTCATGCCGGGCATGTCCATGTCATGGGTTTGGCGCGCCTGAAGCTGCGCAAGGATCTGATCCGGCGGGGTAAAGCTGAAGTCGGCCAGCAGGAGGACGATTTCCTGTTGGCCGGGTATTTCGCTGGCATCCTCGATGATCAACGGCGCCGACAGCAGAAGCTGCTCTTGAAATCCATAATGCGAATGCATCCAATAGGTGCCGCCACGGCGCAGAGGGAAATCGTAATCGCCGCTGCCTCCTGCTGGAATCGGGGGTCCCGAGACTTCCGGGACGCCGTCTTTCCGCCAGGGCGGAGTGAGGCCATGCCAATGGATGAGGCTCGGCTCGTCAATATGGTTTTCGACCCGGACGCGAAACGGCTTGGAGACATCGGTCGTGATCCCAAAAGTTCCATCCGGCTGGCGGATGCAAAACACGGAAGCGGGCTTGCCGTTCACCTCTAGGTCGCGGCGCTCGAGCCGCAGCACCGTTGGCGCGGCGTCGCCCGCCTGCGCGTGCCCCCGCGATCCCGCCCCTATCGCAAGGGTCCCAGCTAGAAAGTCGCGGCGCGATAGCATGAAAACCTCCGATGCGGGCCTATTGCGGATTCTCCAGGCTAAATGTTTCGGACGTCTCGTCATAGGCAAAAAGCTCGCCGTAGCGGCCCCAGTTCACCACGCTTTTTAAGGTCCGGTCGGCATAATCTTCCGACATGTAATCCTCGAGTTCCTCCAAGAAGCGGATCGCGCGGGCGGTATGGCTCGGCCGCTCGTCGAGGACCAGTTTTATCCGCGCGGCAAGCGGCAAGTAGGTTAGAAGATGATCGCCGAAGAGCTTTTTGCGCACATCGACATCCGCCTCGGCGAAACGGTGTCCGGCGGCGGTGAGTTTGATGTCGCCTTCCTCGATCTCGGCGAAACGAAGCAATTGCAAGGTCTCGGCCACCGGGAAAAGTTCGTCGACTTCCATTTGCAGGCTGTCGGCGAGCGCTGGAAGATCGGCGCGGCCCAAGTAGGGTTCGGCGGCGATTTCCTCGATCATGCCGGCGATTGTATTGGTCGAAAGGCGGGGCAGAGCCATGCCAAAGCCAAGACCTGGGAACGCCCCCTCGCGGCCAGGCGCGACTGGTTCCGGCCGCTTGGTCATGAGCGCGTAGATCTTGTCCACCAATTGGCGGAACTCGGGATCGAGCCGGTCGCGCGGATGCTGCAGCCTGACCTGAATTTCGGCGGCGATCCGGCCGGGATTGCTCGACAGTACGAGGATGCGGTCGCACATCAGCACTGCCTCCTCGATATTGTGGGTGACCATGAGGATGCTCTTGATCGGCATGCGCCCCTCGACCCAGAGGTCGAGAAGGTCGGTGCGCAGGGTTTCCGCGGTAAGCACGTCGAGGGCCGAAAAAGGCTCGTCCATCAAGAGGATATTGGGGTGGACGACGAGCGCCCGCGCGAAGCCGACCCGCTGGCGCATGCCGCCGGAAAGCTCCTTCGGGAACGCGGACTCGAAGCCGTCGAGCCCGATGAGGTCGATCGCTTTCAGCGCGCGCCGGCGCGCTTCGTCCTTGGGCGTCTGCTTTGCCCTGAGGCCAAGCTCGACATTGGCGAGCACGGTCAGCCAAGGAAACAGCGCAAAACTCTGAAACACCATGGCGACGCCGTCGACCGGACCTTCTACCTTCTGGCCAAGATAGTTGACCTCGCCGCCGGAGGGGAAAATGAGGCCGGAGACGATGCGCAGGAGCGAGGATTTGCCGCAGCCGGAGCGGCCGAGCAAGCCAACGATTTCGCCCTCTTTCAAATCGAGCGAAACATCGTCGAGGACCGCCGGGCCTGGCTCGCCCGCTCCGGTCTGGTAGCGCTGCGAGATGTTTCTAACTTCAAGCAAGGACTTTTTGCTTGCCAATGAACTCCGCGCAAGGCTGTTTTGCATGAAAGCACCTCAATCGAGCCGCAAGCGCCGTTCGGCGAGGCCGTAAAGCGGGCGCCAAAAAAGGCGGTTGAACATGATGACGAAGATCGACATGACCGCGACGCCGAGCACGATTTTGGGATAATCGCCATCCGCGGTCGCCTTGGCGATGTAGGCGCCGATCCCTTGCGCCGACACCGTATCGTTGCCCCATTTCACATATTCCGCGACGATCGACGCGTTCCACGATCCGCCCGAGGCGGTCAGCGCGCCAGTCACGTAATAAGGGAAGATAGCGGGGATGATAACGTTCTTCCACCAGTCCCACCCGCGAATGCGAAAATTCGCTACCGCTTCCTTGAGATCGTTCGGAAACGCGGCAGCGCCGGCAATGACGTTGAAAAGAATGTACCATTGCGTGCCGAAGATAATCAGAAAGCTAAGCCAGATATTGGGGTTTAGGGAGAACCGCACAATAAGAACGACCGCGGCGGGGAATATAACATTCGCCGGAAACGCCGCCAGGAATTGCGCCAGTGGCTGCACTTTCTCGGCGAGCGCCGGCCGAAGGCCGATCCAGATTCCGGCCGGCACCCAGACCAAGGTCGCAAGCGCCATGAGCAAGATCACGCGCACCATGGTGAATATCGTATAGAGCACGCTTTGCCAAAAATCGCTCCAGCTGAGTTCCTGGCGCACGTAATCGACGATGAGCCACCCGGCCCAAACCGTGCCGAGACCGATAGAAACTACCCATAGAATGTCGATCACGCGGCTTAGCGCTGGGCTTTGCGGCACGAAGCGGGAAGAACGAATTGGAAGTTCCATTCGCAGAAGCGCTATGGATCTCAACGTTTGGGCTGGAGCGCGCATCGACGCGCGCATCCAATGTGTCCTTGCGAAGACATTCGCCACGAAGGACTTTTCCTGGATCTGACCGGCCGAAAGCTCGACTCGAAATCTCGCCGCGAAGGCGACCAGCGGCCGGAACAACAATTGGTCATAGGCAAGGATAACGGCCAGCATGGCGACGACGGCCGCGAACACCGCATCAATTCGTTTGTCCTCGATGGCCAGGGCGAGATAGGAGCCGATGCCGGGCAATTTGATGGTGGTGTCGCCAACCGAAATCGCTTCGGACGCGACGACAAAAAACCAGCCGCCCGACATTGACATCATCGTGTTCCAAATGAGCCCGGGCATTGCGAAGGGCGTCTCCACTTGCCAGAACCGCTGCCACCCTGAAAGCCTAAAACCACGCGCAACCTCGATCAGGTCGCGCGGTACGCTGCGTAGCGACTGGTAAAAGGAAAAGGCCATGTTCCAGGCCTGCGAGGTGAAAATCGCGAAGACCGCCGCGCATTCGGCGCCGAGGATCGAGCCGGGAAAGAGCCCAAGAAAAAAGGTCACCGTGAACGAAAGAAAACCGAGGATCGGCACCGATTGCAGGACGTCGAGCAATGGAATGAGGACGAGCGCGGCACGCCGGCTTTTGGCGGCAAGCGTCGCGTAGACGAAAGTGAAGACGAGCGAGGCGGCGATCGCGGTGAACATGCGCAATGTCGTGCGCATCGCATAATAAGGCAAGCGCATATAGTCGAGCGAAACGGCCATCGATTCGGGCACTGAGAGCGGTTGGGTAACCCCGTGCGAAACGTGGGTAATCGCGATGAAGGCGGCCAGGATCAGGGCAAACGCAAAAAGATCGTATTGGTTGGGAAGCGCCTTGCGGCCGAGCGAGGTAAAGGCGACGAAACGTGAGAGCATGGCGGCCTTAGGGGAGCGTCTTGCGGGCGTGACGGCGCGATCACCGGATTCGCCGAGTGGTGACGAACATGCGGAAAGGCGGACTCCGCGCCGGGGCAGGGCGGAAACCGCCACGGCTTTCTTAGCTCGCCCCGACATATGAAAATAGATGGCAGCAACAACGGCGGGCTTGTCCGGCAATTCCGGAGATTGCGTCAAGTCGACCCAAACGAACGTATGGCTGCGGGACGGCCGTTTTTTCGACTTTTTAACGACATATTACGGATTATGGAATAATTTGACGTTTCCACGGTCTGGCGCTTACGTCGATGCGATACTTACCTCGCCGCTTTTTCCCGCTCGGCGCATTTTTTGGGCTCGGCCTCGCGCTGCTTGCCGGCGGCTGCGCGGGGGGTGTCACCGGCGATGTTCTCTTCCCGAGCCCGTCGGATTACGAAGTTAGCGGCATCGACGTTTCCAAATATCAGGGCGATATCGATTGGAACAGCGTGCGCGCCGCCGGCGTTCGCTTCGCCTGGATCAAGGCGACCGAGGGCGGCGACCGCGCCGACGAAAAATTCGCCCAGAATTGGACTGCCGCGAAATCCGCGGGCGTGCTGCGCGGCGCCTATCATTTCGCCTATTGGTGCAGGCCGATGGAGGAACAAGCGGCGTGGTTTACGGCGCACGTCCCAAATGACCCTGACGCCTTGCCGCCGGTGCTCGATGTCGAATGGAACGGGCACTCGAAGACCTGCCCAAAACGTTTGCCGCGCGATGTCGCCATCGCGCAGATGAAAATCATCCTCGCCGCAATGGAACGCGCCTACGGGAAAAAACCGGTGATCTACACCTCGATCGATTTCCATCGGGACGTAATGCAAGGGGAATTTTCCGATTACCCGATTTGGGTCCGCAGCGTGAAATACTATCCCGCGGTCAAATATGGCAATCGCCGCTGGCATTTCTGGCAGCATACCGCCGAGGGGCACATCGCCGGGATTCGCGGCTATGTCGATCGCAATGCCTTCAACGGTTCGATCAAGGATTGGCAGGCTTGGCTCGCCGACATCAAGGCGCCTGGCTCGCACGGCGCTTGAGCTCGAAGAGAGGCGCGCGCGGCAACAGCCGCTCGCGCGGGAAGTACGCCTCAACGGCTTTTGAGGGGCGACTTGTTTTTACGGCCAAGATCCCAGAGATAAAATCCAAAAGCGGCGGCCAGTATGACGCCAGAAACGATGAAAGCGAAGATCCATTGACGCGACGCCTGCCCGACGGTCATGCCGAGCCGGCCGGACATCGCCATGTCCTTTCCGTCCCTGATTGTCACGAGGACCGCGTATTTGCCCGGCTCATCGAAGTTGGCGGTGAGGGGGATGACCCCCGTCGGATAGGTTTTCGGCGGCAGATAGGCGAGCGTGACCGGATCGAGATTTCCGCTCGCCGCCGTTCCCGCCCCGGTGCCCCTCACGATGCGAACCTCCGCTGTCATATCCCTTAGTTCTTTCGAAGCCGAAGAAAGCGTAATCACGGCAGGTCCGGGAGAGGGGATGTCCTGGCATGAATCGTCCATTGTGCCGGATCGATAGACTGACACTTGCATCTCATGCATGCCGGCCATCAGCATGCAGCCCATGTTCATGTTCATATCCATGAGGCTGGTATCCTGGGCCCGAGCCCGCGCTCCCAGCAGCACAATTCCCAAGGACAGAGCTACCGCCAACCGGCCAATCCGAATCATTGGTCATTCCTCAGTTATTCGTCCGTCGCATGGAGCCGCATTTTTATCGACGGATCAATAAAGGCCAGGTGGCCGCCATTGGCCCTTATGCGGCCTAAGCATTGGTTCCGACCAGTGGCGGCCGGCTTGCCGGAAAATCCTCCAGCGGCATTGGCTCCATGACGTATTTTTCGATCCCGTGAAGGCGTAAGCTTTCCATAAGTTCTGGGCCCGGCGCCAATGCTCCGGTGAAGACCACATAATTCGGCGCCGCCGATGCCTCATTTGACGCCGGAAAACCGAGGTGTTCGCGCAGAACCTGGCCAACTCGCCGGGCGATGGCCGGGGCTGGATCTATCCATGCCACAGGCCACGGCGCGAGTCGCTCGAAATGCCTCAGCAGCAAAGGATAATGCGTGCAGGCAAGCACGATGCAATCCGTGCAGAGGTTCCCAGAAGTCGCGAAGGCGGGCATGATTTCCCGCGCGATCGCCGCGTCCGAAACATTTTTCCCGTGGAGGAAAGCTTCGGCGAGAGGCGCAAGCAGGCGCGAGCCAACGAGGGTAACCGTGCAATGGGCGGCATAGGTGCGCACCAATTCGCGTGTATAATCGCGCGCAACGGTGCCAGGCGTCGCCAATACGGAGATAAGCCCCGAGCGCGATTGGCTCGCGGCCGGTTTAATCGCGGGCACCGTACCGATAAAAGGGATTTTTGCGAACCTCGCGCGCAGGTGCGGCAGCGTCAGCGTGGACGCGGTATTGCAGGCAATGATGACGGCGTCCGGGCGGCAGCGGGCGATCAAGCGATCGATGACCGCCAAGACCCGCGCGACCAAAGCGTCTTCCTCCAGTTCGCCATAGGGAAAAGCGGCGTTATCCGCGGCATAAAGCATCTGCGCGTCCGGGAGCAGGCGAGCCACCTCTCCGCAAACAGTCAGGCCGCCGAGGCCGGAATCGAAGACCAGAATTTTGGGCGCGCGCGACATGGGTAACGCCAACGAAACCGCAAGATTGTCCGATAGTAGGGTCGAGCGTACGGAGCGAGCAGCATGGCGGAGGATCAAGGCAGATTTTGGTTAACGGCTGGTTGAACCGGAAAAGTCCATAAGAGTGAACCCCCGCCGCGGGCTCGAGCCCGGCCAAGCCGCCGATCATTGCCCACCGGCCTGCCGTGATCCGATCAACCAACCTGGGCAGTTACCAAGAAAATAATGCTATCAAGAGCGAGCTTTTTGTCCGGCAAACGTTGGGTTTATCCCTTGGGTAGCCGAGCGCGAATGCAAAAGTTAACTTCGCTGAAACCTTAACGGCGTCTTATCGCGCCGATTGGATCGTGGAGTTGGCTTATGGACTGGCGGGAGTGGGACGCGCGGCGCACAACGCGAACCTGCGAGTTCGATCTTGGCTTGGTTTTCGCAGCGGCCGCCGCCCGGAAACGGTGGTTGATTGGGTTGCCGCTCGCAGCTCTCGTTCTAATCGGCGCCGTGCTTTTCCTACAACCGCCGGTATATAGCGCCGAAACGCAGGTTCGGATCGGCCCGAGGCAGGCGGGGTTGATCGGCTTGCGGTCGAGCGTTGCCCTTCTGGACGGCGCGGGTGGTTTTGCCGCCGCGAGCCAGGTGCGGCTCATCGCGTCGCGCGATCTCGCCCGCCGGGCGATCAAGGATCTCGGTATCGAGGACAGTCCGGAATTCGATCCGGTTACGAGCGGCCTCGGACCCGGTTTGCGCGCCCTAATCTTTCTTGGCATCACGCGCGATCCGGCGCGAAAAAGTCCGGAGGACCGGGTCCTCGAAGCCTATTCCGACCGCCTGCGGGTGAGCTGGCCGGGCAGGGGAGGCCTCGTCACGATCGCATTTCAGTCCGAGAATCGCGAACTTGCCGCGAACGCCGCCAATCGCATCGCCGAACTCTATCTCGAAATGCGCGCCGGCGCCAAGCATGCCGCCGAACCGTCGCGCAACACGGCCGCGCGCATCGTATCGCGCGCGGTCGCGCCGCAACATCCGCTTTATCCAAGCGAGGCTTTGATGTTCTTGTTTGGCGCCGCGATGCTTGTCATCGGTTTCGGCGCAGTGATGTCGATCGCGCTGCCACGTGGGCGCTTGCCCCTTCGCGCCCAGGCCCCTCTCGAACAGCCCCGCGCGCTCGGCGAGGTTCGCGTTTTCGCCCGCTTCAAGGATGCGGCCGGGCTAAGTTTGCGATCAAACCCCAACTTAGACCCGCCGCCAGTGATAGAGGGGGAAACCGGGGCCGATGACCCCGACAATGGGCAAGTCATGGCAAAGATCGTGAGGCGCATCCTGACGATTCCCGCGCGCGATACGCAAGCGATTCGGCAAGGTATTCGGATTGTCGCGACGAGCCTTGAAACTCCTGGCGCGGCATCTTGCGTGATGCTCGATATTGCCCGCGATCTTGCCCGCGAAGGACGTTCGATCGCCATCGGCCTCGACGAATCCGCTCTATTGCATTTAGCGAGTTCTGCCGCCGGCGCGCCGCATCGCGATCCGCCGTGCAATGAACGAGCGCTCGGCGATCTTCTTGCCGGAACGGCCTCTTTTGCCGAGGTCATTTGCCGCGACCCGGCCTCGCGGCTTCATTTTCTGCCGGTTGGCCGCAACAGTGAGCTCGATCTTCACGAATTCGCAAATGTGCTCGACGCCTTGGCCGGAATCTATGATTTCATCGTCACCATCGCGCCGCCTCTCGACCAAAACGGCATCGCCGGAGCGCTCGCCGCGCAGGCCGATGTCGTCCTGCTGGCGGCGCAGGGAGAGCCGCGTGGCGGCGGCGCTTTCGAAGCCGAGCGGCAATTAATCGAAAGCGGCGCGCGCGAGGTTTTGCTCATCGGCCTGCCGGCCGAGTCGCCGCAAAGCCTCGGGTTGGATGCGGCTTGAGGACGAACGGACGAATGAAGTTACGTTCCTGGATCGGGTTTTCCGCCCATCTGACCGACGGCATCATCGCTACGATCCTGGCCATGCCGAGAGCCGCCTCGCAAAGCGCCTGAACGAGTCCGAGCGTGTGCTGCAGCGTACGCCTCTGCGCCAGAGCGTTGGCCATGAACGCATAGATTGGCACGATTACGATCATCCCGCACGCGCCCGTGAATTTTTGGGTACCCCGAGGCATTTTAACTCCATTTTCGGCTTGCGGCATGCCGCGCATGGACTTCCGCCCCGCTGGCGTTTATGGCTTCTCATGTTGCCGGCGACGAAGCGAACGCGCTTATTCAGTTGCAAGAATTAATACAGCCAATGAACATTCAGACAAAGACCATCCCAAGCCCCTGTACCGGTATCTGCACGATGGATGGCGCAGTGGGCTTTTGTCTTGGATGCGGCCGCACGGACGATGAGGTCGCCGAATGGTCTTCGGCCGACGATGTGCGCCGTAGCGCCATCTGGGCCGTCCTGCCGGTGCGCATCGACGCGTTGCGCATTGCAATTACCCGCCTGCCCTGGCGGCAAGACCAGATTGCGGAGTTCGTCGCTGAAAGCCTGCGCCAAAAATCCGGGGCTTGGGCGCTAGGACGCTACGGCGCGACCGCCGAATTCATTTGCCATCAAGACGAACCGTGCGAGGTCTCCGTAACGGGCGACACAATTACCGCGATCTCGGGTCGCGGCGCGCTGCAATTGACAATTGGCGAACGAGTGAGAGCATTGCGGCTGCGAGACGATGACAGCCGGAATGGTTATCGGGCCATTTTTCTTGTCGTCTCGAAGGCGAGGGTAACATTGCCGGTTGCAACAACGCTCACCCCGCTTGGCCGCGACGAGGGCGCCATTAGGGCCGAGTGTCGAAACGAGTGTTGGTTCGATCTTGGCCTCGGGCGAGACGACCTTCGGTTCTGTGTCCGGGCATCCGCAGCGGACCTGCT
This sequence comes from Methylocella sp., assembly GCA_050728695.1. Classification (GTDB taxonomy): domain Bacteria; phylum Pseudomonadota; class Alphaproteobacteria; order Rhizobiales; family Beijerinckiaceae; genus Methylocapsa. Next base: position 14,705 of record JBOHJV010000032.1, read on the forward strand.
GGAGACGCTGAACCACGCGTCGGGCCTGCCGCTCTTAGATCTCTTGCGAGTCGCCGGAACTTTGATCGTGAAGCACAGCGCGGCAAGGGTCGTCGCAACGCCCTTAGGGCGCGCGGAGATTTACTCTCCCATTCCGCCGCAGGGTGAACAATCGCTGGATGGACCTCATACCCACCTGCTGCCCGGCCATTTGGAAAGCGGCCGGGCCACACCGCCCGGCATTGATCTGCCACCGGTCTACGCCCTCGGTGGAACTTTCTTTCCGCGTGGGTTCCCGAGGCGATATTGAGCCTTGCCGCGCCGCCTAAAAACTGCCTTTCATGCCGGCGCACATCTCTTCCTTTTTGCATTCGAGGAACCCCGCATGGGCGAATCGCCGGCCAATTTCGCGATAATTCACAAGACAAAAGAGGCCTGGCAACCGGCACGCCACCGGGTGGTCGCGATTTGGCTTTGGAGCCTCGCCGGCCTCGTCTTTTTGATGGTGATTGTCGGCGGCGCGACAAGGCTCACCGAATCCGGTCTCTCCATTACCGAATGGAAACCCTTGACCGGCGTTATTCCGCCGCTGAGCCAAGCCGAATGGCTGGCCGAATTCGAGAATTATAAGAAGATACCGCAATATGCGCAGCTCTTCCCGGACATGGATTTGCGCGGTTTCAAGTTCATTTTTTTCTTTGAATGGAGTCATCGGCTCTTGGGCCGTCTGATTGGCGCAGCCATGGTGCTGCCGCTGATCTTTTTCTGGGCGAAAGGGTTTTTGCCGCCTTCACTCAAGCCAAAGCTTCTCGGCATCCTGGCGCTCGGCCTCTTGCAAGGGGGAGTTGGCTGGTGGATGGTCAAGTCAGGGCTATCGGAGCGCGTCGAAGTCGCCCAGGAACGGCTCGCGATTCATCTCCTGCTGGCTGCCGTGACTTTTGCCGCGCTGGTTTGGCTCGCTGCTTCGCTTAAGCGAAACGTGGGTCAAATCCCGGAGCGGCGATTGCCGGGGCTGCGGTGGATTGCCGGCGGCACGGTCTTGCTTTTGCTTGTGCAAATCGGGCTAGGCGGCCTTGTCGCCGGCTTGCGGGCCGGGCGCGCGTTCAATACATGGCCGCTGATCGACGGATATTTTTGGCCGCCTCTCGATCAATTGACTCTTCTTTCGCCGCCGTGGCGGAACTTTCTCGACAATATTTTGCTGGTTCAGTTCCAGCATAGGATGGTTGCCTATGCGGTATTAGTGCTTGCTCTGGCGCAGGCCCTTTACGCCTCGCGGGCTGCCGCAGGGAGTCGGGCGGTCCGGCGCGCATGGGCGCTGGCCGAGCTCGTCGCCATGCAAGCCGCAATTGGCGTCGCGACGCTTGTCTTAGTGGTGCCGCTCTGGGCCGGGCTTTTGCATCAGGCGTTTGCCATGATCGTTTTGGGGATGGCCGTCGCGCATGCCCAGGCGCTTGCGCAGGCGCGTTAGCGAGGCATCGCTCTACCCGTTTCCGATTGCCAGGCGCTTGTATTCGATTTTGGGGCAGCGGTTCATGACGACTTTGACCCCAAGCGCATGTGCCCGCGCTGCTGCGGCATCGTCGCGGACGCCGAGCTGCATCCAGATCACCCAAGGCCTGGGGTCGAGCGCAAGCGCCTCATTGACGACCCCTCCCGCCGCCGCCGAGTTGCGGAAAATGTCCACCATGTCGATCGGCCCCGGAACATCCGCAAGAGTCTTGAAAAACGCCGTGCCGTGAACGCTGGTACTCCCGAGTCTGGGATTGACGCCGGTCACATGGTAGCCGCGGGCCAGAAGAAATGCGAAAACACCGTAGGAAGGGCGGGTTTCCTTATCTGACGCGCCGACCATAGCGATGGTTTTCACGGCCGAGAGAATATTGCGCAGATAGGCGTCGGTATCCACGTTGGGGGTCATGAGATCTGTTCCCTGCGTCGATCCGCCTTCATGGGACCAACGCGCGGCGTGGGGACGGCGTTGAAGCCGGCATTCCCCAGATGAACTCCGTTGCGTCGACCTTCCTTGGCTGAGTCAGAACGCGACCACTTCCGGCTTCGTGGTCAGGAAATGAAGCTGACTCTTCTCTATTCGGCGGGTTGAGATCAGGCGCTTTCAGGCCCGCCGCGCCCGAGCTCCAAACTGCGGCGGCCACCGGCCTCGCTATTCGGGTAGCGCGGCAGAAGTTCGCGCCTACACCAGGCAGGTAATGATCGCTCGTCCCTTATCTGCGGCGTCCGCGTAGAAATCGCGCAGTCGGCGGAAGCCGTCCATCACCTCGTTCGCATCGGACGCTCGCCCGCCTGGATATATACCAAGCTGGGACATCCGTGCGGCATCGAAGCGGGCGGCCGCCTCAGACTCGAGTCCTGGTTCGCTCAACGCTTGGGCGAGTTCGGCTACTTGCGCCGCGGTGAAGTAGCGCGGCGGACCGTAACCGGAGAAGCCCTCGTCATCGCCGAGTTCGACGCCACCCAGGACCGCCTGGCTCACCAGTTGACTCCCCGGTTCGGCTTCGCCGCAAAGAACGTAGTGCACGCCGTGCCAATCCTTGTCGAGCGACAGAATCGCGCGCTCGCCCGCCGCGGAACCGGCGCTGCGCGCCCGACGTTCCTCCATCAATTTCAAAATTTCATCCCCGCCATCGCCGGCGGCCAGCGCCGAGATAGACCGGCTGAGGCGCTCTTCGAGCTGTTTCCGGATCGCTGGATCGAGCCGCGAAAGTGCGCCGGCCAGCATCTGGGGTCCGGCAGCCCGCACTCGATCTTGCATTGTCTTCGTTAAGGCGACAAGGGCAGGCGGTACGCCGGACCCGCCTTCAAAGAGCGTTTCCACTAAGGAAGGATCGACTTGGAACCCCGACAGTTCAGCCGAGTCCACCTGGACAAAGGTGGCGTTGATGGACATAACCTTTTAGCTCCTCCAGGCTCTGTTGCGTTAAATAGACCTCAGGGTAAAATCGACACAATTCTGATTTAAGGCGAGAATCATAGCGGTTTGCCTGCCCCACTTGAACCTTGACCCATTGGGAAAGGCTGAATAAGAAAGGCGCAAATCGATGCGCAAGCCCAATAGAGCTTTGCGCCTATTCGCATGGAAATTTGAATGTTCGGCAAGACTCATTCCGCCAAGGCGGCGGACATCGAAAAAAAATGGGTGTTGATCGACGCCAAGGGGCTCGTCGTCGGACGGCTCGCCTCGCTGATCGCGTTGCGGCTGCGCGGCAAGCACAAGCCGGCGTTCACGCCGCATCTCGACGACGGCGATAACATCATTGTCATCAACGCCGAAAAAGTGGTTCTGACCGGCCGCAAGCGCGAGCAGAAAATATACTATCGCTATACCGGCTATCAGGGCGGCATTAAGGAACGTTCGGCCAAATTCATTTTGGAAGGCCGGTTCCCCGAACGTATCGTCGAAAAGGCGGTGGAACGGATGCTTCCACGTGGTCCGCTTGGCCGCCAACAGCTCGGCAATCTGCGCGTCTACAAGGGAGCCGAACATCCTCATGCCGCGCAACAGCCGGTGACGCTCGATGTCGCGAGCCTCAACCGCAAGAATGCGAGGCTCGTCTGATCATGCCCGAAATTTTATCTTCGCTTGAGGATTTGAAGGGGACGGTGGCGCCGGCTTCCGAGGCAGCTCCGCGCTACGCGCAAAAGCTCGATGCGCAAGGACGCGCGTACGCCACCGGCAAACGCAAGGACGCGGTCGCGCGGGTCTGGATCAAGCCCGGTCCCGGCAATGCCCTGGTGAACGGGAAGGCGCTCGACACCTATTTCGCGCGCCCCGTGCTCAGGATGATCCTGCGGCAGCCGCTTGGCGTCGCCAAACGCACCGGCCAATATGATTTGACGGTCAGCGTGGCGGGCGGCGGCCTCTCCGGCCAGGCGGGCGCCGTGCGCCACGGCCTTGCCAAGGCGCTGGTCAATTACGAGCCGGAACTGCGCCCCATTCTCAAGAAGGAAGGTTTCTTGACCCGCGACCCGCGCGTCGTCGAGCGCAAGAAATATGGCAAGAAGAAAGCCCGCCGGAGCTTCCAGTTCTCGAAGCGCTGAGTTTTCGCGAAGCTCCATTCAAGGATCAAGGCGGCCACCGGCGACGCTTGTCGATTACGCGCGCCTTCGGAACCCGTTTCCAAAGCCTCGCCGTTGTCCTTGGAACTTGGAGGCGACCATTGGTGACAGTGTAGCACCATCGGTGGCGGACGGGAGACCGGCTCATCCAGGGGAGAAAAGCCCGTTCCACACCTCGGCTCCACTTCTGTCTCCTGAGCTTGCCGAAGGGTCAATTTACCCGAACAATCGGCCGCGCCGCGAAGCCGCGCGCGTCATGGCTGCCGGGTCGCGACCCTGGGCGCATTTGGAGCCTTGAGGACCAAGCCGTCGATGCGGTCGCGTTCACGCTTGAAATTGGCGAGCATGCGGCCGTCGAATTCGCGCGTGCGGGCGAGCTTGACTCGCATCGGATCGACGAAATGTCCATTCACCATGATTTCGTAATGGAGATGAGGCCCGGTGGCGAGGCCGGTCTGCCCGAGATAGCCAATGACCTGGCCTTGCCGCACATGGGCCCCTTCGATCGCCCCGCGGGCAAACCCGGACATGTGATTATAGGTCGTGATGTAGCCGTTGGCGTGCTGAATCTCGATGCGGCGGCCATAGCCCGAATCCCAGCCCGCCTCGGTGATCGTGCCATTGCCGGCGGCAAAAATGGGCGTGCCGACCGGCGCCGCCCAATCGACTCCCGTATGCGGGCGATAATAGCCGAGGATCGGGTGAAACCTCATCCCGAAGCCGGAGGTCAACCGGCCCCCGACAATTGGCATGCGAACCAGGAATTTGCGCGTCGAGCGGCCGTCTTGATCGTAGTAATCGACAAGACCGTCATCCGGCGTTTGGAAACGGTAGTAGCGGAATATCTCGTTGCGGGCGGTGATCGCCGCATAGAGAAGCTCGTGGCGTCCCTCGCCTTCCTCGCTTTCGTCGTAGAACGCCTCGAACGAATCGCCGGCGGTCACGGCTCCTTGAAAATCGACGTCATTGGCGAAAATCCGGACGAGATCGTCAATGACCGGACGCGGAATTTCCTGTTTCAGCGCGGTTTCGTAAAACGAATCGTAAAGCCGCATGCCTTCCGCGTCATCGGCATCGTCGCTATCGTCCCGACTCGGCCGCTTGGCGTGACGCGGCGGGGTGACCTGGACATAGCCGCCGCGATCATTGATCGCGATGTTGGTTTCCAAGGTTTCGCCGGAATAAACCGAAAGGCGCGCCAAGGTCATATTGGCGCCGGAGCCGTCGAGATCGGCGAAGAGCAGCTTGAGGCGCGCCCCTTCGACCACCGCGGCTTCGCCCCGCGCGACGCCGAAAGCGCCAACAATACCGGCGACCTGGTCCTTTGCCAGCCCGGCGCCACGCAGCACGCCTTCAAGCGTCTCGCCGTGGCGGACCACGACAAGGCGCTCCTCCATTTGCGTTGGCTGCAGGGCTTGCGGCGAGCGGCCGAAATAGGTCACGTTTTCGGGGACCATTCGCACTTCGATCGTGGAGAAAGGGGCCGTCGTGATCGGCGACGCGGGATTGGCATAGGCAAGAACGCCCGGAAGATTGGCGCGGGACGTCCGCATTAGAAGAAGTTGCGGCGGCAAGGGCAGCGGCTTGGCGCCCGCCGCGAGCGTGTTTTTTACCTGCTCGGCGACCTGGGCCTGGACCTCCTCCATCGATAGAGCGGCGGATCGCGAAAACGCCGCGTTTCCCAGATCGCGGGTCGACCACGAGATTTCGGCATCGTCTTGAACCGGCTCCTGCACGCTATCCATCGGAGCGCGCGCGTCGGCAAGAACCTTCAACGGATTAAATGGAGGAACGTCCTCGGAGAGGCCGATGCTGGCCAAGGTCAGCGTGGTCTGGACATGGAGGAAGGAGTGGACCTTGACGACCTCCTTGTCGCCGAACCTGAGCGTCGTTGGCGCCTGAAAGCTCTGCTTTCCGGCGACGATATCGACCGCCTTGACGAGACGATCGCCCTTGCGCGGATTGACGCCGAAATCCAGGTTGATCTCCTTGCGCTGCGAGAGCGAGGGCGTCGGCGCCTCGGCGAAATATGTTTGATGTCCAAGCGCCGCGTAGATCGCCGATCCAATGAGCGCGGCGCCCGAAAGGCCCGTTAGTAGAGTGCCGGATAACCAGCGCAGAGAGACTCGCCGTCTGTCGAAGGATGCGTGGCGGACGCCAGCGGCTGCGATGGCAGGATCGACTCCAAATTCGATATTGGCGCGCGACTGGGCAGGCTGAAGGTAAACGCCGGGACTCCTAATCCGCACCCCCACGTCCATCGTCATAGCGTTGCTTCGATCCTGGAAACGGCGGCACCAGTTTTCAAGTGCGTGAACCCGCGCGGCGGGATACAGGAATGAGCACGCGCGCAAAGGGCCATCGGAAGGCCTCTCGAATTGCCAGGCCGGAAATTCACGCTCCGGCGAATTGAGCCCAGATGTTCGATAAAGGGACCCGTGGCCGGACGGATAACCGTAATCGCTGCGTTACGACGAACGTCCAATTAAGCCTTTTGAAAATGGCTCAAATACGGCGTAGCTCACGGAGGTTGCGCCGGGCATGTGGTGGTGGCAACCTCTTGCCGAGGCGCTTTTCGGCCAGACGCTCTTTACACCGCTTTTCTCGGTCACGTTGGCACATATTATCGGAAGCAAAGTTGCCGTCGTGGTTAATTGCCAAGAATTGATTAACGCGAGGGGGTCGATTGGGCTTTGGCCGATCAAAAGCCGTTTTGCCGCCGCCCACTGTCGTGCCTTTTCTGGCTTATCTCGTCCATCAAAGGCTCCCGCGCGGTAGTGGGTCATGTTTGAATGAGGAGGTGGTCGCTTGCGGTCATGTGTCCGGTCTTTTGGTGCGGCGCCACGGCCGCGGGCCACGATGGAATCCGCTGAGCGAGGCCTGATCAATTACGCCATGTCGGTTTGCGCGGAGTTGCGAAAACCCATTTAACCGATGCGTACCATGCTATGGCATGTCGATGAACATGGCCAAATCTCCAACTTTTATCGCGAATGGAAGCTATCGGTTTTGCGTCGCGCCGATGATGGCATTAACGGACCGGCATTGCCGGTTCTTCCATCGCCTGTTGTCCCGCCGCGCAAGGCTTTACACGGAGATGCTGGCGGCCCGCGCAGTCCTGCGTGGCGAGCGGGCCCGCTTGCTCTACTTCGACGCGGCGGAGCATCCGGTCGTTCTGCAGCTCGGCGGCTCCGATCCGGCGGAATTGGCGGCCGCGGCGAAAATTGGCGCCGACTACGGTTTTGACGAAATCAATCTCAATGTTGGGTGTCCCTCCGAGCGCGTGCAAAGCGCGGCGTTCGGCGCTTGTCTGATGCGCGAGCCGGAGCTAGTTGGCGATTGCGTCGCGGCGATGAAGGCGCGGGTTGCCTTGCCGGTGACCGTCAAATGCCGCACGGGCGTCGACGAACAGGATCCGGAGGCGGCGCTCAATCTCTTAGCCGGGATAGTCATGGCCGCCGGTTGCGACGCGTTGATCGTGCATGCGCGAAAGGCGTGGCTGAAAGGCCTGTCACCAAAAGAGAACCGCGACGTGCCGCCGCTCGATTACGGTCTCGTCCATGCCCTAAAACAGCGCTTTCCCAATGCCCCGGTGGTCCTCAACGGCGGCCTCGCGGCACTCGCCGAGATGCGCGCCGAACTCGATCACGTCGATGGCGTGATGGTGGGCCGCGCCGCCTACCAAAGCCCGGCGCTGCTCCTCGATGCCGATCCGTTTTTCTTCAACGAGGCAGCTCCGTTTGCCAGCGCGGCGGCGGCGGTCGGGGCTTTCATTCCCTATGTCGAGGCGCGTCTTGCCGAGGGCGTTCCGCTGCACGCGATGGCGCGACATCTACTGGGGCTTTTCAATGGCTTCCCAGGCGCCCGAGGGTGGCGGCGCCATCTCGCGGTGGAGGCAGTGAAGCCTTGCGCCGATACGAGAGTTTTGCACGCGGCCTTGGCGCATGTGGATCGCTCGCGCGACATCGGCGCCGCGGCATGAGCGCGCGCTCTTGAAAAATCGGCGGCCCATGTCGATCTCTGGCGAAGCCGCCATCTTGCAAATCCCCGACGCAGGCCGAAGCCGAAGTTGGCCAAGGAGATCGAACGATGAAAAAACTTGCCTTCATTCGGCGCAACAACGAACGTCATTGGGTCGGCGACGGGTTTCCCGTGCGCAGCATTTTTTCCTACAATGACCGGGCCAAGGAAATGTCGCCGTTTCTGCTGCTGGATTACGCCGGGCCGGAGACTTTTCCTCCCTCGGAACAAAGGCGCGGGGTCGGCGCCCATCCGCATCGCGGGTTCGAGACGGTCACGATTGTCTACAGCGGCGAGGTCGAGCATCGCGACTCCTCGGGCGGGGGCGGCATCGTCCGTCCCGGCGACGTGCAATGGATGACGGCGGCCTCCGGAATCGTGCATGAGGAGTTTCATGGCTCCGCATATGCCAAGCGCGGCGGGCCGTTCGAGATGATTCAGTTATGGGTCAATCTCGCCGCGAAGGATAAGAAAGCCCCGCCTGGATATCAGAACATCACCGATGCCCAAATCCCTCGCGTCGAACTGCCGTCCGGCGGCGGGACCATGCGCGTGATCGCGGGCAACTACCAAGGAATGCAGGGCCCCGCGCATACTTTTAGTCCGATGAATGTTTGGGATGTGCGGTTGACAGCCGGCGCGCGCGTGGAATTTCACGTTCCGGCCGGCTGGACCACGGCGATGCTCGTGCTCAAGGGCCAGGTCCGGCTCGCATCTGGCGAAACCGCTGGCGGGGCGGAATTGGCCGTCTTTGAGCGCGAGGATGAAACATTTGCAGCTGCGGCGC
>JBOHJV010000033.1:0-23357 GCA_050728695.1 Methylocella sp.
CTCGGAATCCTCGTTCCGGAGCGCCAGGAGCCCATGACCCACACGCCGCACGATTACGCCATTGCCAACATCGAGCTTGCCGCCTGGGGCCGCAAGGAAATCGTGATTGCGGAAACCGAAATGCCGGGTTTGATGGCAATTCGCGCCGAATATGGCGCGAGCCAGCCGCTCAGGGGCGCGCGGATCGCCGGGTCGCTCCATATGACGATCCAGACCGCCGTGCTGATCGAGACGTTGAAGGCGCTCGGCGCCGATGTCCGCTGGGCGTCTTGCAACATTTATTCGACCCAGGATCATGCCGCCGCCGCGATCGCTTCGACCGGCACGCCGGTGTTTGCCATCAAGGGCGAAAGCCTTGTCGATTATTGGGATTACACGCATAAGATCTTCGAGTGGAGCGACGGCGGCACGCCGAACCTCGTTCTGGACGACGGCGGCGACGCCACCATGCTCATTCATCTCGGCATGCGCGCGGCAGCGGGCGACACCGCTTTTCTCGACAAAGCGGGCAACGAGGAAGAGGAGGTACTTTTCGCGGCAATCAAGCAGCGGCTCGCCTACATTCCCGGCTGGTACGCCAAATGCGGCCATGCCATCAAGGGCGTCAGCGAGGAGACGACGACTGGCGTCCACCGGCTTTATATTATGGAGCGCGACGGCAAGCTTCTGTGGCCCGCGATCAACGTCAACAATTCGGTTACCAAGTCGAAGTTCGACAACCTATACGGCTGCCGGGAGTCGCTTGTCGACGGCATAAGGCGCGGCACGGACGTGATGATGGCCGGCAAACTCGCGATGATCGCGGGCTTCGGCGATGTCGGAAAGGGCTCTTCTGCCTCGCTGCGCAACGCCGGTTGCCGCGTGATGGTTTCCGAGGTCGATCCGATCTGCGCCTTGCAGGCGGCCATGGAGGGCTATGAAGTCACCACCATGGAAGAGGCCGCGCCGCGCGCCGATATTTTTGTCACTTGCACCGGCGATGTCGATGTCATCACGCTCGACCACATGCGCGCGATGAAGGACCGCGCCATCGTTTGCAACATCGGTCATTTCGATTCCGAGATCCAAGTCGCGGGCCTGCGCAATCTGAAATGGCACAATGTCAAGCCGCAGGTCGACGAAATAGAATTTCCGGACGGAAAGCGGATCATCCTTCTGTCGGAAGGCCGCCTCGTCAATCTCGGCAATGCGACGGGGCACCCTTCCTTCGTGATGTCGGCTTCGTTCACCAATCAGACCCTTGCCCAAATCGAACTATGGACCAATCAAGAACAATACGGGCGCAAAGTTTACACCTTGCCAAAGCATCTCGATGAGAAAGTCGCACGCCTCCACCTCGATAAGATTGGCGTTAAGCTGACCAAGCTCACGCCCAATCAGGCGGCCTATCTCGGGCTTCCGCGGACTGGTCCGTTCAAGCCAGATCATTACCGCTATTGAAATTTTAGCGCCGGCAGCTTTCGGGGACCGTCCGCGCCTGCCTCAAGGCCGCCATCTTTGCACCATCTGGGCGACGGCTCTAAGGATGCCGGCGGAGGCCCAGGATCCCGGAGGAAACGCGGACGCACTGGCTTTTAAGGAAAGAATCAAACGCGCGGGCGAAACAGCGGTCGTGCCGCCAGTTGCGTTTCTTCCGCGTTCGTCAAAATTGCGGCCATAGGAGCCGGAAAGCTGGAATTCGCCGATGGCAGAGAAATATTTTGGAACGGACGGCATTCGGGGCATCGCCAACGCGGCGATCACGCCCGAGCTCGCCATGAAAGTCGCCCAGGCGACGGGAGTCATGTTCCAACGCGGCGAATATCGCCATCGGGCGGTGATCGGCAAGGACACGAGACTTTCCGGCTATATGATCGAAAACGCCTTGGTCGCGGGATTCACCTCGGTCGGCGTCGATGTCTTGTTGCTCGGGCCGGTGCCGACGCCGGCCGTTGCCCTGCTCACCCGTTCGATGCGAGCGGATGTCGGCGTCATGATTTCGGCCTCGCATAATCGTTACGAAGACAATGGCATCAAGCTGTTCGGCCCGGACGGATTTAAATTGCTGGACGCGATCGAAGCGAAAATAGAGGCGGTGCTCGATCAGCCGTCCATGCTCAAATTATCGAGACCCTCGGATCTTGGCCGCGCCCTGCGGGTCGAGGGCGATCGCGCCCGCTACATCGAATTCGCTAAGCGTACCCTGAAACGCAATCTTACGTTTGATGGTTTGCGAATCGTCGTCGATTGCGCCAATGGCGCCGCCTACAAGGTCGCTCCCGAAGCCTTATGGGAACTGGGCGCCGACGTCGTGCCGATCGGCGTTGAGCCGGATGGTTTCAACATCAATCGGGAATTCGGTTCCACCGCGCCAGGAGCGCTTGTCAAGAAGGTCCGGGAAGTGCGGGCGGATATCGGTATCGCGCTCGACGGAGACGCCGACCGCGTGCTTATCGTCGACGAGGCCGGCAAGCTTGTCGATGGCGACCAATTGATGGCCGCGATCGCGCAGAACTGGAAGGAGGACGGAAGATTATCGCGGCCCGGGATTGTCGCGACGCTCATGTCGAACATCGGCCTCGAACGTTATCTCGAAGGGCACGGGCTGTCCCTCGCCCGCACCGCGGTCGGCGATCGTTATGTGCTCGAACATATGCGGAGCCAAGGGTTTAATCTCGGCGGCGAGCAATCCGGCCACATTATCTTCTTGGATCATTGCACGACCGGCGATGGTCTCGTTGCCGCCTTGCAAGTCCTGGCAATTGTCAAGAGCCAAGATAAACCGGTGAGCCAAGTCTGCCGCCGGTTCGATCCGGTGCCGCAAGTATTGCGCAATGTGCCGTTCAAGGCCGGACAGCCTTTGGCGGATGCGGGTGTCGCGCGCGCCATCGAGGATGGCCGCGAAAAGCTTGGCAAAAGCGGCCGCCTCGTGGTGCGCGCGTCCGGCACCGAACCCGTCATCCGGGTCATGGGCGAAGGCGACAAGCTCGATCTTGTCGCGAGCGTCGTCGATGAGGTTTGCGTGGCGCTCGCCGCCTTGGCGCAGGCGGCGTGACTGAAACAGACGGCCGGCTCAGTGCCGGGCGCGATGACGGGGCGATGGCGCGAACATCGCGCGGCACCCTGGACTGAGCTTGGATTTCTGACGCTCCAAGCAACTGGCTATCCGCGCCTCGTCAGGAACATCATCGGGGCAGAGGCGGTAAGCGTCGTCTTCGCATGCCGCCTGTTGCTGTGACCGCTGATCGGATTGGCTGAGAGCGGGGCTTGTCATGAACAGCGAGAGGATAACCAGTGCTGGCGCGGATTTCATTTGCATTGGGATAGGCCCTTGCCTTTGAGAGATGCGGGTGACGGCGATCATTTGCATGGAACACGATCTCTTTTAAGCAATTCCTATCACGTCCCTTATTTTAGGGTCGGCCTGATCGTATGATTGCCGCGCGGGGGACGAACTCGGAGCCTCAATGGCTTTGCGGCCGCCGCCCGATCGTCATGAGCCGGTTGGCGTAAATGCCGGCGCCTGTTATTCCGGCGAGGCAACGTATTTGCGCCAGCCTGCGGCGCGAAGCCGGCAGGCGGGACACGAACCGCAGCCATGGCCCCACTCGTGCCTTTTTGCGCGCTCGCCGAGGTAGCAGCTATGTGTCGACTCTACGATGAGATCTATGAGCGCGGTTCCGCCTAGCGTTTCCGCGAGGCGCCAGGTCGCGGCCTTGTCGAGCCACATCAAAGGCGTTTCAAGAACAAATCGCGTCTCCATGCCGAGATTCAAGGCGAGTTGCATCGCTTTCACGGTATCGTCGCGGCAATCCGGATAGCCGGAAAAATCCGTTTCGCACATGCCGCCGACAATATGCTTGAAGCCGCGCCGGTAGGCGAGCGCCGCCGCTAGCGTCAAAAACACGAGGTTGCGGCCGGGCACGAAGGTATTGGGCAGGCCGCGTGAATCGACCACGATCTCGACATCGTGGGTCATCGCCGTTGTGGAGATTTGCGCCAAAGCCTCGATGCGGATCAGATGATCCTCGCCCAGCCGCTCGCGCCAAGCGGGGAAATTTTGGCGCAGCAATTCGCGGATCGTCGCGCGCTGGTCGAGCTCGACGCGATGTCTTTGGCCGTAATCGAATCCAATCGTCTCGACCGGCGCATAGCGATCGAGCGCCAAGGCAAGACAGGTCGTCGAATCTTGGCCGCCGGAAAAAAGGACGAGCGCCCCCGCCGCGGCTTCGGTCATCTCGCGGCGCCCTTGCCGACAAAAAACCGGCCCGCGTCATCCTTCGCCAAAGCAATCGCACATTCAAATTCGACGAGACGGCGATCATTCCGCATGAGTTACTCTACGACGATTTCGACCTGTGGACCTACGATGGCACATTGGGGGAAATCCATCACGCACTTCATATCACTTTATGTGAAGTGTCGCGAGCAGACCCAAAGGGAAGCCACACGACCTCCGCCATCACGGTAGGCCACACAACCCGTCGCGATTCCCTTCTGGGACTCCCGTGCCCTGCGAAATGGTTTTGCGATCCCGCACGCCCGGCCAGGAAATGAGGGATGGCCGAGCCCTACTTTAATAATTTCACATTGCCGCATCAAGGACTGTTCGTCCTTTGATGATCCGCTTGGCAAGCCTGAAAGGCGCCTTGAGCCTGTTCATCCCAGAATACATCAGCTCATCGTGACTCGCCGGATTCGACTTCACAAGCAATTCGAAGGCGAGGTGTTTCAGCTTGTCCCTGACCCGCGAATTGCCAGGTGGCCGCGGCTGAAATCCAAGAAAGCGGAGACAGTAATTCGCCTGGTAAATTCTCGCCCTGTATAACTCGGGGGCGAGCGCGTATCCGAAGCTGATGCTCACCGAGACGTTGTTCCCGTTCGTCACTATGTGAGGCGCCAAGGGCGGATGGTGGACAGCTGTTCCAGGCGTCAGATGAAACAACGTGCTCGATTCCAGGGCTTCGTCGCGATAGATTCCGGCCATGGGATTTCCGGCGTAGAACCGCTCGATTTCATTTTCGGTCAGCACGAAGCGGTTCTGGGGATCGAATAGACGAACATCCTTTTCGCCTCGAACCTGAAAAAGAAAATTCATTTCGTTATCGAAATGGTAGGGTGTCACCATATTGGGAGACGCCACGAAAACCGTGATCCCCGACCAGCCGATGTCGTGCCGCAACCGCAGCCCTGTCAGGTCTTCGACTTCGCCAATTGTTTTGCGGAGGATGTGGTCATAATCCCCGTCCAATTCCTCAAGGCTAGATAATTTGAACCAAATCCCACCTTCTTCGACACGGCGTATCGCCTGGAGCAGCCGGTCACGCAGCGGAGCGCTGTTGAATTCGGCATCTCCTTCAACCCTGAGCCCGAATTTTGTTGGATCGCCTCTGTCGATGACTCCCATGGCTAGTTTCAGCAGCCGGGGGATATCGAACAAGGGATGGTTCGCCAGAGCATGATGAAAAAGGTAAGGCGCGCGATTAAGCTGGTTCCAGATGCCCGCATTATCGAGTCCGATGACACGCGCGCGATCTTTTGCCTGCTCGATCCGATTTGAGAGAGACATCGTTGAAAACCCCCGATCTTGGCTGCCGGCCGCGCCCCCATGCGCAAACCATGCCGATCAGTTCACGCTGGCGCTCGGAACGGGCTCGCATGTTCCAACCCATGCTTCGCGCTGGGCGCAAAATGGCGATAATGTATCGAGTAGGTTGAGCATTAACTCTCGTAGCTGGATTCGCGAACGACAAAAACATCCTTCGCTGGGGTTACGATCGGTGCAACAAGCCGGGCATGACGCCGGCCTAAAACTCCCCTTCACCCGCGCGAGACTTCGTCGAGGGATCGAGAAGCTCGCTTGCCATGGCGTTGCGATGCCCGCGTTGGCGTCCAGACCGGATGCGCCGGCTTACGTCTCAAGAGGCGATAGGCGGCATAAAGGCCATTGGCGGCGGCGATCTTCAAGCGATCGCGCCAAGGGGATAAGCCCGGCGGCGCCGGGGCGGCGCCCATTTTGCGCAGCAGGCTATTCACCCGGTATATCCGTTTTTCAGCGAGCATGGGGCGCAGCTGGTAATTGACGCTCAAGGCAACCGAAATGTTGTCGTGATTGCGCACCCAATGGGGGGCGAAAACGGGAATGTGCACGCCATACCCGGCGTGGAGCTCATAAGCGGTTGCCTCGCCTAGCCGGCTTTCCTGGTAAACAATGCTATTATGGTTTCCCATGTGATACTGCTCGCGCTCCGCGTGCGAGACAAGCGTCCGATCGTTGTGATCATAAACAAAAAGCGTCTTGTTCCCGACAACTTGCATGAGGAAGTTGCAATCGTCGTCCATGTGATAGGGGGTAAGACGATTGGGCGAGCTGATCAAAATACTTGTCTCGCCCACCATCACGTCTTGACGCATTTGCTCGCCTGACAGTTCGACGACGCTCGACAAAAAATCTTGGAGTACCGGACCATAGACGGGGTCCTGCGCGACCTGCTTCAGGATCACGAGGGAATTATTGTCGCCGATACCGGCGAGCGTGTCGATGAGCGTCAGCCGGGGGGCGCGGTCGGTCCCCCAGGAATCGGTGGGCTCGACCTTGCCATTCGACCAATAGGCCTCGACATGCAATGGCCGCTTGGCCAGCGCGATCAGATTTGGCAGCTCGAACAGCGGGTGATCCTTGAGCTCATGCCGGAAACGGAAATTGCGGCGATTATAGTTTTGGGCGAATTGCCCGTCCGGATCGGTCAGCACCGGCATATCGCCGCCTTGAGCCACGGCGCCGGGAGCCACTCTTTCTTCGAGCTCTTCGAACGGCAACGCCACTATCTAAACCTCCAGCATGGGCCCGCGAACCCCGCAACCAATCTAGCACGGTAAGCATTCCTCCTCGTTCCAGTCAAGAGATCGGCAAGCCTTCGATGCGGTGAAGGCGGCATTGCCTTCGCCGGTTACACCGCACTCAGCGGCCCTGACCGGCGGCCGTCTCGGGAATCGAAATTCGGTGGTTCGGAGGCTTTGCTTCGGCGCCGAAAAACCTTCCCTCGAATCCGCCGCGCGAATGTCTAGCTATTCATGAACTGACCAATGGCGCCGCCATTGCCGGCAGCGGATTCGCCGGGAAGAAACGCGTCGAACGCGGCCCAGAAGAGCTCGCGCAACGAATCCCGCTCCATCAGGATTTCGTGCCGGGTGTTTGCCAATGTGAGGCACTTGGCGGCCTTGAGGTGGATCGCGAAATTTTCCGTCGCGGTGGTATCAATGACGCGGTCGGCGCCGGCCGCGATGATCAAAACCGGGGTCAAGATCCGGCGCAGGTACGCCGCATCCTCGAAGCGCCGTATGAGGCGGAATGCGGCATTGATCCAGCCTATCGTCGGGTCGCCGATGGCAAGTTCGGGCGCCGCCTCGATAATCGCGGCCGCGCGGGCATGCCGTCTTGAATCGGACGTCAGCACATTGCCCTCGAAGGTTGCCGACATGTACGGTTTTGGACCGCCGCCAGGCACGTAACGGCGGCCCTGCCCGAGCAATACGAGCGCCTTGGCGAATATCCGCGTGCCGCGCCGGAAGCGCAGCCCATGAATGTCGATCATTGGCGCGGTCAGCACCATGCGCGCAAAAGGAGAGCGGCCGCGCGCCTTGGCAAGCGCGATCGCCCCGCCCATGGAGTGGCCAAGCGCGAACCACGGGGGCCGGCAGTGCGGTTCGAGGACCTGTTCCACCAAGGCATCGAGATCGCGCTCAAAATCCCGGAAATCGCCGATATGGCCTTTGCGGGGATCCTTCGCGAGCCGGCCAGAGAGGCCCTGCCCGCGCCAATCCAGGATCGCGACATCGAAGTTCCGGCTCAGCAATTCGCCGATGACTTCAAAATATTTTTCGATGAATTCCGCGCGTCCCGGCAAAATCGCGATCGTTCCGGCGCAAGCCGGCCCGCAGCTCCAGCGCGCTGCCCGCAGGTTCCAATTGTCTCGCGCCGCGATGGCCGAGACGACGGCGCCGGGGGGCGCCGGATTGTCAAGGATCGTGCAAAGTTCCATCATGAATTTTCGCTTCTCCAGGACAAGCCTAGGAAGCGATCTTAACCGACGGCCGCCGCATATGCCGGAAAATATTACCGGCGGAATTCTTGCCTGGCGCTCCCCTCTTGCATTACCAAACCCTCTCCCCACATCAACGATGCGCGGGCCGCTTAAGGCCGCGCGAGCGGCGTGGGCGCAGCATCGACAATGCTCAACTCGCGTCGCCTGTGACTGTGATTGGTGAACACCTCGTCTCGCTTCGTGCAAGGAGTATCGTGAGATGCGTCAGTTTGATCTTTCTCCGCTTTATCGCTCGACCATCGGGTTCGATCGCTTATTCAACATGCTCGATCAGGCCGCGGGGCTCGAAACCGTGCCGGGCTATCCGCCCTACAATATCGAACGCACCGGCGAGAATGCCTACCGGATATCGGTGGCGGTCGCGGGTTTCGCGGTAGGCGATCTTTCGATCGAAACCAAGGAAAATACGCTCACTATTCGCGGCTCGCGGGAACGCGAAAGCGAGCGCGAAACGGCGAAGCCGGAAGTGCTCTATCAGGGAATTGCCGCCCGCGCGTTCGAGCGCCGCTTCCAGCTCGCCGATCACGTCCATGTGACTGGCGCGAGCCTTGAAAACGGCTTGCTGCACGTCGATCTGACGCGGGAACTCCCCGAGGCGCAGAAACCGCGTCAAATCCCGATCGGGACTGACGGTACGACCGAAGGTGCGAAGGCGCCGATCGCGACGCCGAAGGCAGCATAACTCCGCGAGCCGGGCAGCTCCCTCCCGCGCCCGGCAGCATTGGAAGGGCGTCTCGCATGAGGCGCCCTTTTTTGCGTCGGTACCCGGCGGGGGCGGCGGCGAATGTCCCATTTGAGGTTTGGCGCGCGAATGCGGGGATGATCGAGCGCAGTTCGAGGCGGCGGCGGCACGGCTTGGTTCCGGCCTCCGGCGCGTGCGGGCGAACAACTGCGATTGCTTTGAGAGGCCCCGCCCGCGGCGTTGCGTGGGAGTGCCCCGGTTTGAATTTCCGCCACGGACCGAGAGCTGACGTTCAAACTGACCCGCCGCCAAAATTTTCGGCTTGGCTATGAGGTCCAGCCAGCTGCTCCATATCCGACGCCGTGGCGTTCGACAGCCCGTCCCATGAGGGGTAGGTGTCGGCAAGGTAGCGCAGGAACGCGCGCGCTTCTTCTGTCGCCGTGTAGCCCGGCGTCGCCTGCCGCCAGAACTCGGCCAGAATCTGGCGTGTTCCTGTGCCGCCGCGCTGCCGCAGCAGCAGGCGCGTGGTATGAGGCGCCGCTGACGCTATCGCGCTCGCCCGCCCTTCGCCCGCGAGCAAGCGATAGAGGTCGAGCGCTGGCGCGCAGCAACGCCACCACGCCGCCGTCGCTTCGTCTAATGGCGACTGCGGCAGACCGGTAATGGCGCGACCAAGCAATTCTTCCCAAGCCTCAGGGTTCAGTGACGTCTGTGTTATTGGCGCCACATCGACAGCCGTACGATCCGGACCAACACTGACAGCGCAACCATTCCAAAGGTCCTTCATGCGCGCGAGCTGCTCGCCGATGGCGGCGAGGCCAACTTTCTCAATCGCCTCGGGCATGATCTCGAAAATGACGGCGCGTAGATTTGGCAGCCGCGGCATCAGCGTTGCGGCGACCTCCAGCAACTCCTCTTCCACCAAACCAGCGTGCGCGTCGAGATAAAACCCCGCCTCATTCTCACCGCCCGCCAGATGCAACTCCCACACACGCCCCAACGGCAAGGTGTCGCAGAAATCCGCCACGCTTTGGCGACCGTTGCGTGCATTGCACAGCACATTGTGCAGATCGAGCAGAATGCCGCAGTCCGCGGCGTCAGCCACAGCGGCAACGAAATCGCCGTCTGGCCACTCGCCGGGTGCCGGCGGCAGATAGCTGACCGCCGTCTCCACAGCGAGTGGTACGCCGCCAAGCGCCACACGATGGCGGCTGATATTCGCCGCAGCCACCGCCACGCCGCTCGGCGACTGCAGAGGCGGCATCATAAAACCCGCGACGATCGGTTGAGCGCCGCGCCGTGTTCTGAACCTTGTGAAGCTCAAATGCTCGCTGACGAACTCAGGGCGGATCTGCGCAACGTCGCGCGCGATCGCCGCCGCGTGGCCATCGGGGGACAAGCAAGTGCCCCCCAATGGTGCGCCGACTCCGTGCAACAGCTTCGGTTGCGGCAGATGGGCCAATGCGTCGCGGAGGAATGACCGGAAGCCCACCCCGTCAGCCATCGGCATCCAGAAGGCTTCCGGCTCCGCTTCGACGACGTCGATCAGTCCCTCGGATGGACGGCAGAGTGGGTCGAGCGCCGGCCACCATACGATGCCGATCCCGAGGGAGCGCACTTCCACTTTTGGACCCGGCAAGCTTTAGACCGTAAACTCGGCTTCTTCCTGCTGGAAGAAGAGCTGCCGGCCGGAAGTGCAGTGCGGACAGCCGGTGCGACCGAGAACGATCCGCGTCAGTTCCTGCGTTGCTTCCAGGTTGTAGAGCACCTCGGGACTGACGTGAATGTGGACGGCGCCAGCTGGCGCGATAACAACCCGCGCTTTGGCGCCGGACTTCGTTTGGTGGGACTCAATTGCCATTTTTGAAAGACCTTTCTGTTTATTAGCGGCGTCGCCCAGATGATGGGGGTTGGCCCCCCATCTGGTCCGACTTGGCAATCAAACCATAACCTTCGCTTCCTCGCACCCCCTGTTCGGGGGGTGACACATCGCTTCCATGCCGCTATCGCTGCAGAGCGCGGGCGGCGCGTCATGGCAGCCCACCAACGTGCAACTTCGATTGAATTAAGTGGTCTGGTCACACAATCAAACCGCGTTTCGCAGGGAGGACGACTTATGCGGAAAACGCGCCACGCGTTTGGTGCCTTGCCAACTCGCCCAGATAAGCTGGCGCTCTTGGGTGTGCTGGCGTTTTGGCTGGGGCTCGGTTACCTCGGCCCGGCTGTGGCGCGCGGACCCTATGACGATCCGAGGACTGCCGAGGGCTGGGCATGGCCCCAGATCCAGCGGGGCGAAAACGCCGACTTCAACGAGCGTTGCCACACGCCCGCGCTCGACCCCAGGGACGAAAAGGATGCGCGCTGGCACGACAATTGCCGCGAGCTTTCCGCTCGCTTTCTGCAGGATCTGTTGACACGGGCGCCGTGGCGGGAGGCGATCCCTTTCGCCGGAGTTCAGATCAAAGGCGCCCGGATCGTCGGGGATGTCGATCTCGAAAACGCCAAGCTCATTCGATCAATCTCGATCCTCGGTAGCCGCATTGAAGGCGCGATCAATCTGGTCCGCGCGCGTACAGATAGTCTGGTCTTACTCGATCACTCGGTAGTGAGCGGTTCCTTCGCCGCCGACGGTTTGCATTCCGAGAGCGATCTGTTCCTGCAAAATGGTGTCGTATTCAAGAGTGAGGTGAGTCTGAACGGCGCCAAAATCGATGGCGGGGTCGAGATGACCGGCGCCAGTTTCGACGGCAAGCTGGACGCCAGTCACCTGCAAATCGACGGCGATCTGCTCATGAATTCCGACAGCCAGAACAAGCCCCGTTTCAAGGAGGTCAGTCTGATTGGCGCGAAGGTCGGGGGACAACTCAACATGTTCGGCGCTAGTTTCGACGGTGTGTTGAACGCCAGCCTATTGAAAGTCGGCGGCAATCTGCTTGCGGCGTCCGCCGGACAGAATAAGACCACTTTCCGGAACAACGTATTTCTACTCGGTGCGGAGGTCGCGGGACAGGTCACCTTCATCGGTACAAGTTTCGACGGCTCGCTGGAGGCCGGCTTGCTGCAAGTCGGCGGCAATTTGGCAATGAATTCCGACGGCCAAAACAAGGCCAGTTTCAAGAGTGTCACTTTGAGTGGCGCGAGGGTCGCGGGACAAATCGCTATGACCGGCGCTAGCTTCGATGGCCCTTTGGAAGCTGCCTTTCTGCAGGTCGGCGGCACCTTGAGAATGGCGTCCAAGGCGCCGAACAAGGCCAACTTCAAAGGAGTGGACCTGGCCAGCGCGAGGGTCGTTGGAGATATCTCCATGGCCGGCGCCAGTTTCGAAGGCGTGCTGAACGCTTCCTCCCTAGAGGTCGGCGGCGATCTGTCCATGCAATCCGACGCCGCCAATAGTGCCATCTTCAAGAGCGTGAATCTGAATGGCGCAAAGATCAAGGGACAGTTCAACATGAGCGGCGCCAGTTTCGACGACACGCTAAATGCCGTGAACCTGCACGTCGACCGCGATCTACTCATGCAATCCGACCCCCAGCACAGGCCCAGCTTCAAGGATGTCAATCTGTTTGGCGCCAAGGTCGCCGGAAATATCTCCATGATCGGCGCTAGTTTCGACGGTACGCTGACCGCCGGCTTGCTACAGGTCGACGGCAATCTGTTCATGGGATCCCTACCCGAGTACAAGACCAGCTTCAAGAATGTGATTTTGGCAAGCGCGAAGGTTGCCGGAGATATCTACATGCCCGGCGCTAGTTTCGACGGGGCTCTGATTGCCAGCTTGCTACAGGTCAACGGCAATCTATTCATGGCATCCCCGCCCGAGGACAAGACCAGTTTCAAGAATGTGATTTTGACAGGCGCGAAGGTCGTTGGAGATATCTCCATGCCCGGCGTCAGTTTCGACGGCGCGCTGGACGCTGCCTCCTTGCAGGTCGGCGGCGATCTACTCATGCGCAACGCCAATTGCGCCGATAAGGTCGACATGTTCTTTGCTCATGTCGGCCGCGATCTTGATCTGCGCGGGACCAGTATGGGCGACCTCGATCTATCGGGCGCATCAATTGCCGCTGCCCTAAAACTCGGGGGCGCGCATGAATCCCCCGCCTGGAAGGAGAAGCAGGGAATATCCGGAGTTTTGAACCTGCGTAATGCGCATGCTGGCAATCTCGTAGATGCGAAGGCGGGCGCCTGGCCGGCAAAGGGCCAACTCCGTCTCGACGGGTTCACTTTCGGTCATCTTGGAGGATTTGAGGGAGACAGTGGACCGGAAACGAGGAAGCAGGAAATTGAGCTGTGGGACAATTGGGCGAGGCTCGATCCCGACTACAGCCCAGCTTCCTACGGTCAACTCGCCACCGCATTCACGAACTCAGGCGATAGCGACGCCGCCAACGAAATCCGTTACCTCGGCCGCGAGCGGGAACGCGAGGCAGCGTGCAAGGAGACATGGCTGCGGGGCTCCTGCTTACTGCAGACCGCGCTCGGCTCAGTGGCCGGCTACGGCATTGGCGCCTATACTTTCAAAGTTCTGCCTTGGGTGCTGGTCTTTTGGCTGGCTGGCGCGTCGCTACTCTGGTGGACCGTACCGGCGGCCAAGAATCGTGGAGCAATTTGGTGCTTCGGCGCCAGTTTGGCGCAGCTATTGCCCGTGATCACGATCAACAAGGAACTCACCGAGTTCTTCAATGATCCCGAGCGCACGCGCCTAAAAGGCTGGCAAGTCTTTTTGTTCTCCGCCCTCGGCGTTGTTGGCTTGGCATTGGGCGCGATCCTGCTTGTCGCCGTCTCCGGGCTGACGCGCATCTCGTGACGCGCGTATGACTTTGATGATCGCCGAATTTGTTGAATTAGATTGTCGAGCAGTTACGTGGACCTGTTGCTGGTTCTTGACGCTGACGATGGACGCTTGCGGTGCAAAGCAGAAATTCAAAATGAGAGAGGATCGAGCCTTTTCCTTTAGGGCGGGATCGCCTAAATCCGTGCTCATGCCGCGCGTTCAAAAGGACCGTTCAAATTCGCCATCTGCGCCGGAGGACCCCCACGGTGCCGCCGCGCCCCCCGGCGATCCAGACCCTGGACTCGATTGGGCCGTCGATGCCGCCCCCGCCTCGGTCCGGCGTGGCGCCGCCGCCATCCGGCGCTTCTGGGAACACGCGCCAAATGGACCTGGCGTCTACCGGATGATTGCCGCCAATGGCGAGGTTCTTTATGTGGGCAAGGCAAAAAGCGTCCGCAACCGGATCGCGAGCTACTTGCGAGCGTCCGGCCACACCACCCGTATCGCAAGGATGATCGCGCTGACCGCGTCGATGGTTTTCATCTCGACCCGGACCGAGACCGAGGCGCTGCTTCTCGAAACGAATTTCATCAAGCAAATGAAGCCGCGTTTCAATGTCTTGATGCGCGACGACAAGTCGTTTCCCTATATCTTGCTCACCGGCGATCACGCCGCGCCGCAACTCGCCAAGCACCGCGGCGCGCGCAACCGGAAGGGCGAGTATTTCGGTCCGTTCGCGAGCGTCTGGGCCGTCAATCGCACCTTGAACGCCTTGCAGCGCGCCTTTCTCCTGCGCACCTGCGAGGACAGCTTTTATGCCAATCGCACGCGCCCCTGCCTGCTCTACCAGATCAAGCGCTGCTCCGCTCCTTGCACCGGCGAAATTGGCGAGATCGAATATGCCGGACTCGTGCGCGAGGCCCGCGCGTTTTTGTCCGGCAAGAGCCGCGCCGTGCGCGACCGACTCGCGGAGGAAATGGCGGCGGCCTCGGCGGCGATGGAGTTCGAACGCGCGGGAAGGCTGCGCGACCGCATCGCCGCGCTCTCCGCCATCCAAGGCGCCCAAGGCGTCAACCCCAGAACCGTCGAAGAGGCGGATGTCTTCGCCATCGTCGAACAAGCTGGACAGTTCTGCGTCGAAATCTTTTTTTTCCGGACGTACCAGAATTGGGGCAATCGCGCCTATTTCCCGCGCGCCGACAAGAGCCTCGCGCCAGACGAGGTCCTCGATTCCTTTTTGGCCCAGTTTTACGCCGACAAGCCGCCGCCGCGCCTCATTTTGCTTTCCCACGAAATCGAGAACCGCGGCGTGCTGGAGGAGGCCTTGCGCGAACGCTGCGGCCACGGCGTTGAGATCGCCGTGCCTCGAAAAGGAGAAAAAAGTGATCTGGTCGAACAGGCCCGGCGAAATGCGGGCGAGGCCTTGGGACGCAAATTGTCCGAGGCCGCCTCGCAGACGAAGCTCCTCGCCGCGCTCGCCGGGGCGTTCGGCCTCGAACGCCCGCCCCGCCGGATCGAGGTCTACGATAATTCCCATATCATGGGAACAAACGCGGTCGGCGCGATGATCGTGGCTGGCGCGGACGGGTTCATGAAAACGCATTATCGGACGTTTAACATCCACAATCGCGATTCGGTGCCGGGAGACGATTATGCCATGATGCGGGAAGTCCTGCGGCGGCGCTTCACGCGGCTCATGAAGGAAGTCCAAGCGGTGCCCGCCAAGGCAGGGAAGACCGGGACAGAGGGCGACGGCAAAGCGGTCTTCCCAGATAGGCCGGACCTAATCGTTATCGATGGCGGCCAGGGACAATTCGACGCCGCGCAGGGTGTTTTGACGGAGCTTGGCGTCACCGGCGTGGCGGTCGCGGCGATCGCCAAAGGCCCGGACCGCGACGCCGGGCGGGAGAATTTCTTTATGGCTGGCAAGGAGCCGTTTAAGCTGTCCCCGCGCGATCCGGCGCTTTATTTCATGCAGCGGCTGCGCGACGAGGCGCATCGTTTCGCTGTCGGAACCCATCGGGCGCGCCGCAAAAAGGAGTTCACCAAAAGCCCGCTCGACGAAATTCAAGGGGTCGGCCCGGCGCGCAAGCGGGCCTTGCTCCATGCTTTCGGCACCGCCAAGGCGATTTCCCGCGCGGCCCTTTCCGATTTCGCCAAGGTTCCGGGAATAAATGCAGCAACCGCACGGCTGGTCTATGATTTTTTTCACGAACGTGGCAAACAATAGGCTCACCATGGGTTATCGGCGCCGCCGTTTCGGTGGGGCGGAGCGCGCGTTGCCTATTGAATGAGCCTTGGAGAGAGTATTCCCCCGGCGATGGCGATCACGACCCTAGCAAGAATTCCGGACCTGGCCTGGAGCGTGCCGAACATCCTGACCTATGGGCGGGTGGCGGCGGTGCCGGCAGTGGCGGGCTGTCTCTTCTGGCCCGAGGTCGCCTGGTTGCGTTGGGTCGCGCTCGGGATTTTCATTGCCGCCGGGATCACCGATTTTTTGGATGGTTATTTGGCTCGCGCGTGGTCCCAGCAGTCACGGCTCGGCCAAATGCTCGATCCGATCGCCGACAAGTTGCTCGTCTCCGCCGTCCTGATGATGCTCGTCGCCGATCACACCATCGCCAGCTATTCGCTGTCCGCGGCGATCGTCATTCTGTGCCGGGAGATTCTTGTGTCCGGACTGCGCGAGTTTTTGGCCGAGCTTAAGGTCTCGGTCCCGGTGAGCAAGGTTGCCAAATGGAAGACGCTCCTGCAGCTCGTCGCGCTCGGCTTTCTCATCGCCGGTCCTCCCGGCGACGAGATTGTTCCGGGACTGACGAAAACCGGCCTGGCCCTGCTTTGGCTTTCCGCGCTTCTCACGCTCTACACCGGTTGGGACTATTTGAAAGCGGGCTTGAAGGAAATCATCGGCGAGCCATCATGAAAGCCCTCTATTTCGCGTGGGTGCGCGAACGCATCGGCAAGGCCGAGGAAGAGATCGCGCCGCCCGAAAACATCAAAACCGTGGCCGAACTCATGGGATGGCTGCGCGGCCAGGGGGAAAACTACGCCGCCGCCTTCGCGAACATCAAGACGATGCGGGCGGCGCTCGACCGCACCCATGTCAAGCACGATGTAGCGATTGCTAACGCGCGCGAGATTGCTTTCTTTCCGCCAATGACCGGGGGCTAGCGCCGTGAGCGCCCGGATTGTTGTGCGCGTTCAGAAGGAAAGCTTCGATCTTGCGGCCGAGGCCGCCCAGCTGACGCAAGGGCGCACCAATTTCGGCGCGCTGGTAAGTTTTACCGGGCTTTGTCGCGACGAGGGCGGGGCGCTTGCGGCGCTCGAAATCGAGCATTATCCCGGCATGGCGGAAGAAGAGATCCACCGCGTCGCGCTTGCGGCGGCCTCCCGCTGGCCGCTCGAAGCTGTCCTCACCCTGCACCGGTATGGTTTGATTTATCCAGGAGAGCCGATCGTCCTCGTCATCACCGCGAGCCAGCATCGCGGCGAGGCTTTCGCGGCGGCGTCCTTTCTCATGGATTCCTTGAAGACCGAGGCGCCGTTCTGGAAGAAGCGGCATTTGGCGGGAAAAGGCGCGGGCGACTGGGTCGAGGCGAAGCCGCAAGACCATGCCGCCGCGCAAAAATGGCGGGCATAATTTTTCATTGGGCTCCAAAATGAGCCTTACCCGAAAGCGCCGGAATCCGGCCCGAGGCGCGACGGCCCCCGAAGATGCAAGCTTGCGGGATCTTATTTATGGAAAAAAGCCGCGTCTTTACCGGATAATCTATGACAGTCGACGGCGATGTCCGCTTCACCAGTCGAGGTACGATTAATCTGATCGCTCGGAACCGCGGCCTAGCTCGTTTGCAAGAGTGAACAGACGGTGCTCCTT
Source organism: Methylocella sp. (assembly GCA_050728695.1). Taxonomy (GTDB): domain Bacteria; phylum Pseudomonadota; class Alphaproteobacteria; order Rhizobiales; family Beijerinckiaceae; genus Methylocapsa. The sequence goes on from JBOHJV010000033.1 coordinate 17,418, forward strand.
TTCCGAATGACGCACAGGCTGTCACGAATGGCTCAGGCACCTCGCCACGCACACCGCGTATGAAAAGGGGTTGAAGAGACCGGTTAGTGGGGAAAACGAACTCAGCACGCATGCACCGAAGCAGCCGCCCTTTGGCACGCATTTTCCCGTCGCCGGATCGTAAATGGTGAGCGGGTCTGGACAAGGATTTGGAGCGCGCGGCGCCAGAAGCTTGGCGACTTTCGCACGCCGATTTTCAAGATGAGCGGCCCCGACCACCAAAGGTCCAAAGGAGCCAACTTCCACGTGATGGGCCGTGGGATCATTTGGCGGCGCGCCAATAGCCCATCCCGTGCACAAGGTAAAAATCCATGTGCGGGGATCGGAAACGTCGGGGATGGTGAGCATCAGAAGGAGTGCTGGCCCACCGCCGTGACAGCCATTGTCATAATCCATCGCTGTGTATGAACCGAGGTCGGCAGTCTCGGCGAGGCGCAAATAACTCGTCGTCCCATCCGCCCAGGCCAGATAGAATTTGTCGGCGTTGACCAAGGATGGCGGTCCGATGCTCGAAGTGCCTCGTGTCTTCACATCGGAGAAAGTGCGTCCTCCATCCAATGTGAGATAGATAAGAATCGGCAGGGGACCGCTGTCCACCGAGCCGCCGCATAGCACGTAAATCCGGGACGAGTCGTCGGCGCAAATGGTTGGGCGGGAGGTCAGCAGCTTGTCGGACTGAAAAAAGTTAATCTGACCATTTTGGTCGCAAGTCGCGAACGCCAGTTGCGACAAGGGCGTTTTCCACGCGATGTAAAGAAGGTTGTCCGCATAAGCGAGGGAAGGACCCGCGTCGAGGCCCCCTTGCGAAAGCGATTGCGTTCCCGTCCATCCGTCGCCGGAGGTCGCCAGCTGGATGTAGCCATCGTAGTCGACAAACGCAACGAAGACTTGTTCCCAATCGCTCGCGAGCGCAACGGCCGGCGTGTCGAAGCTGGTCCAGTTCTGGTTGAGGACAACCGGGGCGTAGGGAGGTGAACTTCCACTGATGGCCATTGTGACGGCGCCATTATGTGCAGCGTCCGCCCACACAGCCGCGACGCCGAATAACCCGTCGCCGTCGACCCCGGGCGCGGTGGTCGACACGCCGCTGAGCACAGTCGTCGTCAAACCAATCGTCATGACGCGGTCCCTTCGGATTCGACGCGTACGGACGGCTCCGCACAATAGGAAAACACCGCGACGCGAGCGTCAGGGCACCCATATGCCTACAGCATGATAATCTTTGCACGAAATAGCAACCCGCGCAAGCACAGTGCCCGGCAATAGGTCGGGACTCAATTTCCCCCGCGCATTGGGTGGAACCCGCGCCTGCACGGGCGCCCCATTGCTTAAGTAAGCTGAAATGTTGCCTTTATACTTCCACGAATTACTTTCGTCCGTAGCCTCGAAAAACAGCAGTTCCTGTAGACCACGCTGCATCATGATTAGATTTCAAAAATTTTGCACGAAAGTCAGCTGATTGAAAATGCCGTGGTTTCTCCGTACAAAAATCAGAAGCAAAACAGAAGATCCCACGCCTCGCTCGAAATGGAGACTTCCGCGCAACCTGCTCATCTCAAGCCGCCGGACGTATGTGGCCTTGTAAGGTTTTCGGCCCCAATCGTGGGGCCGCAATCGGTCAAATTTTCAGGCATTGACTGACGACTTCATTTCCCAAACCCCTGTCGCGCCCTGCTGCCAATAGGTCAGCGCGAAGCCCAAATCCTTCAGCTCTTTCCACGGGGCCCGCGCCGCCGCGAGTTCATCCGCGTTATTGCCGTCGAAGAGGGCAACCGCGAGCGCATAGGCCGCGCCGGCTTCCGCGAGTGGCGCCCTCTGTGCCCTTCAACAAAGAGCCGGAACGCCGCGTTGGGGTAGCCGTCGCGCCAAACGGGAAACACGCCTATGTCGCGAATGGCGGCTCCGGCGACGTTTCGGTGATCCGGACGACCAAGGAAAAGGTGGTGGCCACGGTCGTGGTGGGGACAAACCCATTTGGGGTCGGCATTAGGCCATGATCCATGGCGCGAGCTGGAACCTGACCTGAAGGAGCTTGGCGAACCGCTAGGGCATGATCTTAAAAAAGTTTGCGTAAGATCATGCGAGAAGACAAATAGAGCGGGATCGCGAGCGATCGAGCTTGCAAAGCCGCTTGCCCAAGGCCGCAAAATGCCCGCGAAAATTTTCATCGATGGCGACGCCGGGACCACCGGACTTGGTATTGGCGCGCGCCTCAAAATTCTGCCCGAAATCGAACTCCTCCGCCTGCCCCATCGCCGGCGCAAGGACCCCGGCGCCAAGAAAGCGCTGATGGAAGAAGCCGATATCGTCGTACTTTGCCTTCCGGACGAGGCCGCCCGCGAAGCCGTCGCGATTGCGGCTTCGCTGGGCGGGAAAAGCCCCCGCGTTCTCGACGCCTCGACCGCGCACCGGGTGGCGAAAGGCTGGACTTACGGTTTTCCCGAGCTTGCCCCCGGCCAGGCCAAAGCGATCGCAAGTGCGAGGCGCGTTGCCAATCCAGGCTGCTACGCGACTGGCGCTATCGCGCTGTTGCGCCCGCTTGTCGACAAAGGCCTGCTCCCCGCCAATTATCCGATCTCGATCCATGCGGTGTCGGGCTACTCGGGCGGCGGCAAGAAGATGATCGCGGATTACGAGCGCGGCGCCGCGCCGGCGCTGGAAGCCTATGCGCTTGGCCTCGAACATAAGCACGTGCCGGAAATCGAGCGCTACGCCCGCCTCGCCCGCCGCCCAATTTTTGCGCCTTCGGTCGGCAATTTCGCGAACGGCATGCTGGTTTGCGTGCCGCTTTTTCTGGCCGATTTGCCGGGAAAGCCAAAGGGCGCCGATCTCGAGGCCGCGCTCGCCGCGCACTATGCGAAAAGCGCTTTCGTCAAGGTCATGCCCGCCGGCGCTTCCGGAAAGATCGAACCGCAATCCCTCAATGGCACGGACGTTCTCGAACTGCGGGTCTTCGCCAACGATGCTAGAGGGCAGGCAATTCTCGTCGCAAAACTCGACAATCTCGGCAAAGGAGCCTCCGGCGCGGCGCTGCAAAATCTCCGCCTCATGCTGCAATATGATCAGCAACCCGCCTACACCGCGATGGGCGCCGGGATCGCCGGATAGGGATCGTAGGCCTCGATCGCGATGTCCTCGAAGCGGAAATCGAAGATCGATTTGACGTTCGGGTTGAGCTGCAACCGGGGCAAGGCGCGGGGTGTGCGCCCGAGCTGGAGGCGCGCCTGTTCGAGGTGATTATCATAAAGATGCGCATCGCCAAGGGTGTGCACGAAATCGCCAACTTCGAGCCCCCCGACATGCGCGACCATGGCAGTCAAAAGCGCGTAGCTTGCGATGTTGAAGGGCACCCCCAAAAACGCATCCGCCGAACGCTGGTAGAGCTGGCACGAGAGCCGCCGCACGCCATCCGCCCCTTCCGCGACATAAAACTGAAACAGGCAATGGCAAGGCGCGAGCGCCATCGCCGGCAGATCGGCGGGATTCCAAGCGGAGACGATTAACCGGCGGGAAAAGGGATTGCGCTTGATCTCCTCCACGACAGCGGAAATCTGGTCGATAACACGGCCGTCCGGGGCCTGCCAGGCGCGCCATTGCTTGCCATAGACGGGTCCGAGATCGCCGTTCTCGTCCGCCCATTCGTCCCAAATGCCGACGCCATGCGCGTTGAGATAGGAGATATTGGTGCCGCCCTGCAAAAACCACAAAAGCTCATGGACGATCGATTTCCAATGCAGCTTTTTGGTGGTGACGAGCGGAAAGCCGTTCGCAAGGGCAAACCGCATCTGATAGCCGAAGATCGCGCGTGTTCCTGTCCCCGTCCGGTCCGCCTTAATTTCGCCGTCGCTGAGGATTTTGGCGAGAAGTTCAAGATAGGGTTGCATCCGCCGCCGGTCATCTCGCGGTTTGGTTTTCCGCTTTGAAAATAGCGCCATGAGGCTTATATTCCTAGCGCCGCCTTGCGCGGCTATGGCGATAAACGATGTCGAAATAAGCTCTTCGGACCCGGGGGCGGTACCCGGCGCCTCCACCAAAGCCCATTGCGCGTGCTTTTGCCGCGCGACGCGGGTTTTGGCGGGGGCGAAATAGGTTCGACGGGGAGTGTAAAGGACGATCTTTTGCCCGGCATGGTTCCGCCGTCATCGGGCCGAACTTATAGTTGCTAATGACAACTATGCTCCGGTGGCTCTTGCCGCGTAATGCGGTAATAGCGCCGAAATTAAGCCCTTGGAGGTAGCACTTCAAGGCGGGGTCCGGAGGCACCTGGCAACAGAAGCCTCCACTTTCGTCGATTGGGCGTCGCGTTTAATATTTTCGCGTCGAATTTTGTCGAAAATTGCGATGGCGAGCATGGCGGCTGACCTGATCCGGTACGATCTCCTCGTCCAGGACGCCTTGCGCGAGGCCGTGCGGAAAGTCCTTTCCGACGTGGCGCGCGACGGCATTCCCGGAGAGCATCACTTTTACATTGGTTTTCGCACCCATGCGCGGGGCGTGCGGCTTTCGTCGAGGATGCGCGAGCGCTATCCGGACGAAATGACGATCGTGCTGCAACATCAGTTTTGGGATTTGAGCGTCGGCGAACAGGCTTTCGAGGTTGGTCTATCGTTCCAAAATGTGCCGGAAATGCTGCTCGTCCCGTTCGATGCGGTGACCCGTTTTGCCGATCCGTCCGTGGGATTCGAATTGCAGTTCCTGGTCGAGGACGAGGCGCCTGGCGTCAGCGAGACCGGATCTTCGCCGCCGCGGACGGCGCCGTCAAGCGTTTTGGAACCCTTGGCAGATGCCCCGACTTTCCCGGAACCTGGGACGCCAAAGAAATCCAAGAAAGCCAGCGAACCGACCAAGGCCGAGGCCACGCCGCAAAAAGGCGAACCGAAGGTCATCTCGATCGACGCCTTTCGCAAGAAAAGCTGAAGAAGAGCTGATAGGCGAAGGAATCGTCGATCGATCCGGCGCTCGCCCTGGTAAGAATGACGCATCCCCCAAATTCGCAAGCGGGCTCTTGGCCGTCTTTGCAGCAGCGGCGCGAACGGGTTGCGGCATCGTCGTTCGCGCCTCGCCGGTGAGCTTGCCCGTGATCAAGGAAACCTCGCGGGAGCTGATTTTTTAAGGGATATCCTTGCGGGATTGAACACGGCAGCATTAATGGCCGCGGGTCACTTGCGAGAGGGACGGAAACGGCGCAAAGATGCAGGGCTTGGCGCTCCATTTCGAAAGTGGCGCGGGCGAACGTCTTGCTGTTTTCCGGGATTTACATCATTTGCAAGCCGCCGGTGACGTCAATCGTGCAGCTTATCTCGCCAGTACGCGAGGAACCGACGGATTTAAAATCCCTCAAACGCCGGCCGTCGCGCCAGATCGAAATTTTAGAAGCGCCCTATTTTTTTGCCATATTGACAATTATGTGCATTACCATTAGAGAACCTACAGCAAAAGTTAATTAAACTTCCCATATTTTTTGACGAATGATTGTATTCATATTGGACGCAAGTGGAGCTTTCAATTTTATCGAAACCAGGGACCTCCTTTTTGCCATGCCGCCCATTTCCGATACCGCCGCCGCTTCTTAACCATTTTGCGCATGATCCAGAAAGGAGCGTCTCGCTATTAAAATGTCAGGGCTTGTTATTCGTCAAGAAACTTTCTCGCCGAAGACAATCAGTTTCGCCCGTTATTCGCCCCGGTTGCTCTTGGCATGCGCGGTTACAATCGGAGTCATCGATCCCAGTCTCACGTCGGTCATCGAAGTATTTTGAGAGTGATCCAGAGGTTAAAATGAATTTTTTCGACATGAATTCGGAGGTCTGCAATCTGCGCGCCGAGGAGGAGCGGATTCTGGCTTCCTTCACGAGGCGCTTGATCGAGATTGCCGCCGTCGCGGGGCATGGATCGGCCGTT
>JBOHJV010000034.1:0-23245 GCA_050728695.1 Methylocella sp.
GGGTCGTAGTCGCGGAAATAATTGTAGTGCAGCTTGGCGTTGTGGTCGTAGAATTGCCCCGGAAAGCGGAGATGGTAGCTGAATGTGCCCGAAGGCAGGCCATTGCCGAAAGGATCGTGGTCCCACAGCCACACGGCAGTGGCCCCGGCGTCGGCGATCTGGTGCGGCGCGCCGAGTTGATCGGGCGCAATAAAGAATTCGCCACCCGGCGAGAGCGCCGCGACAATCGTATTGAATGCGAAGGCTATTCTGAATACAGACACCAATAATAGGTTGACTCATGGATGGGGTGATTGTCTATTCCTACATGTGGTAAAAGTTTGATGATATCTTTTCCAGTGAGACCTTCTGGATAATTGATAAAGTCGACAGCCCCCCACTAACGTATGCCTGGTTCACACTACTTTTGAAACAGACGGTGAAAACATGATAACCCATACCAGACTCACCGGCGCTATAGATTTGTTTTGCATAACTTAGAGGTAGTCTATCTAGAGATTCCGAAATTGATGCCACTTCGCCCACTTGGATATTTTGTTTTGCTTTGTCATTCTCCGGCCAAACCCCCCAATGTCGAAGATAACCGTTTTCCTCCGCCATATATGCACGGCCAATGAATTGATCATTCGTTGTTCTAATAGAGCAAGGATAATATTTTACACCCCGAACCACACGGGGTTCTATGGAAGCGAGTTGCTTCCGGGAAAAATATCGTCGAACACAACGAGCGTATTCGGAGTCGCGAGACGCTCCGCGCGCATGAAGTCCCGCAACGCATATTCGAACAGATGCATGCCGTCGATGAAAACGAGATCGGGAGATTTTGGCAGCGCCTCCTTCGCCAAGCCCGAGAAAAACTCATCACTGGTCAACGGCAGCACTCTCGTCGTATCTGGTAGATCGACCGCAATCTGGGGCTTCGGGTCCACGCCCACCGCTTGGCACTGCGCGAGCTTGAGGCTTCGGCCGCGTCGAACCCCCAGCTCCAAGTAGAGCGACGGCGCCAGATCGCGGTGAAGGCTGGCTAAGACATCGAGATAAGGTGCGTCGCCGCGGATCGCCTCTTCGCCGGGCGCACCAACGGGACTAGCGACGAGATCGCAGACAACGCTTGCAACCGGCGCCTTCGATATTACGGGTCGAGGGACCGTGTGTCGGCGGAACACGCCCACCAAATCCTTCCACGGTCCGCGTTCGTCGTGCCAAACGTCGAGCAACCGGCAATTGGCGTATTTCGCGAGCGCTGCATATGCGTCGGGATAAAATCGATAGCAGTCCACGGGGCAGCGATGGATAGGCCCGGCGGACGGGGCAATCAGGAAGATATAGCCGCCGGGCTTGAGGACGCGCACCATCTCGGCAAATGAGAGCCAGAAGAACTCGCAGTGCTCCAACATTTGTCCCGACAGGACTATATCAATCGTAGAATCATCGAGGGGTAGCTTATACGGATCTTCCAAGACGATAGATACGCCCTCGCCTGCGGCAAGCTCGGCGCTAATATAAGTGAACTGACTCTGAACGAATATTTCGCGGTAGCTGCCGTTGACGTCGGCGCCTCCAATGTCGAGCACAACAACGTTGGAGGCGGAGGCTAGCGGGCCGCTCTCGATGAAGCGGCGGTAGCAGGCTCGCATATTCTCAAAGGAGCTAGAGTGCATTTTCACGTTTCAACAATCGCATGCCTGAAGGATACATCCGATACTTTGCCCGCGGGACTTCGTCCACGCTTTTTTATTAAGCGTGAGCGAAGTCCCGCGAGAGAATGGTGGATTCCACGCTCCCTCCGCCAGGCTATCGTCCGCATCTGTTCCGGCCTTTTTTTTTGCGGCAATGACGTTCAGCCCGCGAGGCGCGCGAGGCAATCCGGCATTGGCCCGCCATGAGCGAAGTCGAGAAGTTCGATCGTATGGAGCACCGGGATCGATGTGCCGCTCGCGATTTGGGCGATGCAGCCGATGTTTCCGGTAGCGACGAGATCGGGCGCAATTTGCATGATGTTCGCAATCTTGCGCTCGCGCAGCCGCTCCGCAATCTCCGGCTCCAAAATATTATAGGTGCCCGCCGAACCGCAGCATAAATGCCCTTCGGGAATGTCGCGGACCCCAAAACCTGCTTGCGTCAAGAGCCGCCGTGGCAAGGCGTCGATCTTTTGGCCATGCCGCATCGAGCAGGCGGAATGATAGGCGACAGTTAGGCCGGAGGGTTTCGCCGGTCGGGGCAGATCGAGCGTGCCCAAAAATTCCGTCACGTCCTTGGCAAGCGCGGAAACGCGTGCCGCCTTTGCCGCATAGGCCGGCTCATTGCGCAGCAAAAATCCATAATCCTTGATCATGGTGCCGCAGCCAGAAGCCGTGATCAAAATCGCTTTTAGTCCATGTCCCTCGATTTCCCTCGTCCAGACATCGATGTTGGCCCGCGCCTGAGCAAGCGCGCCCGCTTCCTTGCCCAAATGGTGAAGGAGGGCGCCGCAGCAGCCTTCGCCCTTTGGAAGCACGGTGTTAATTCCGAACCTGGTCAGCAAGCGCATCGCGGCGCCGTTGATGTCTGGCCGCAACACCTGCTGCACGCAGCCGCCGTGAAGAGCAACACGGGCAATGGGCGGTCCGGCGGGGAAGATCACGCCCGAGCGCGGACCGGCGGCTTGCTTCATGCGGCGAGGCGCGAGGCGCAGCATCGCGGCAAGGCGCTGCCCCGTCCGGCCAAACCGTGGAGTGAGAGAGGTTAGGGGTCTCGCCAAGGTCGCGGCGGCGAGCGCAAATCGGAAACGGTTCGGATAAGGGAGAACGGCACCGAGAAAAGCCCGGAGCAGGCGGTCACCGAGCGGCCTTCGAAAGGTCTTTTCGATATGGCTTCTCGCCCCATCGACAAGATGCATATAGTGCACCCCGGACGGGCAGGCCGTCATGCAGGCGAGGCAGGAAAGACAGCGGTCGATATGCTTGACGGTCAGCGCATCGGCGGGCCGGTTCTGTTCGAGCATGTCCTTGATAAGGTAAATGCGTCCGCGCGGAGAATCGAGTTCGTCGCCAAGCAGCACGAAGGTCGGGCAGGTCGCGTTGCAGAAGCCGCAATGGACGCAGGCGCGGAGAATTTTCTCCGCCTCCGCCGTCGCCGGTTTTTCGAGCTGTGCGGGAGAAAAATTCGTCTGCATTTCAAAATTCCGCAAACATGCGGCAAGGCTCCAAAATAGCGTAAGGATCGAACGCAACCTTCAGCCGCCGCGACAGAGCGCCGAGCGGCCGCGGCTGCGGCTCGAAGACCGGGATTGCCGCGCGGGCCTCCGCCGGCGCGCGGATTAAAGTGGCATGGCCGCCGCCATTCTCGGCGACAGCTTGACGAATGAGCCCCGCCGCCGCGCCAGGGCAAGGGTCGAGCGCGAGCCACACCATGCCACCCGACCAATCGAACAAAGCTTCCCCAGCATGCGCGCGGAAAACTGTCTCGGCGACCTTTGGTCCGGCGGTTGGCGCCGCCGAAATTTTCCAGATGATACTTTCGCGCGGGTGGGCGAGCGGTTCGACGTCGCGCACCGCGCGCCAGAGTTTTCGCGAAGCAGACGCGTCGAGCCGCGCCATGGGAGCCAAGTCTTTCAGCATCGCTTCGAGCCAGTCCAGACGCCCGGCGACGGAGCACGCGAAACCTTCGAGACGCAAGGCGGTGACCGAGGTTGGAAACCCTTGTGTCTTCGCGGCGTAAGGCGGCAAATGCGCGGCTCCGGATACATCGGCGGGCGCACCCATCGCGGCGCAGAGCACTGCTACGGCTGGCGCCGGATCGAGGCCGGTAAGTATCAAAGTCGCCGAGGTTTCCCCGCGCGGAAGAACTTTCAGGGTGATTTCGGTTGCCACGGCGAGCGTTCCGAGTGAGCCCGCAAGCCCGCGCGAAAGATCGTAGCCGGTGACGTTTTTTACGACCCGGCCGCCGGCCTTGAAAACTTCGCCGCGGCCGGACACCGCCTTGACGCCTAAGACAAAATCCCGCGCCGCGCCCGCCTTGATCCGGCGCGGACCGGAGAGATTGGCCATGATTGCGCCGCCGATCGTTCCGCTCCCGGTGCCATAAAGCGCCGCAAACGACATTGGCTCGAAGGCAAGCTCCTGCCCGTTTTTGGCGAGCATCGTCTCGATGGTCTCGATAGGTGTCCCCGCAAGCGCCGAGAAGACGAGTTCGTCGGACTCATAAAAGGTGACGCCGTCGAGGCGGGAGAGATCGAGGCGGCCCGGGTTTTTCATCGGCCTGCCAAGCGCCGCCTTCGACCCAAGGCCAAGGATCGAAAGCGGCGTGCGCCTTGCCGCGGCCTCGGCGACACATTCAGCCACCTCGGCCGGTTCGGCCGGAAGAAATGATGACATTTTACGCGCGCGCCTTAACGTGAGCGAGGAGTCCATGCGGACGCTTTTGCCAAAACAGGAAGTTAAAAAATATATCCATATGGATCCATTAGATTCTTTGAGCGCGAGCGGTGACTTTTGATCGCATCCCTCCGGATACGAGGTGAGCAGAGTTGGCGGGAAGTACCCCCGCCTCGAAAATCGCAGTTTTCCGGAAATGGGAAATTGGAGCTTGACCGCCAAGCCCTCAAAGGCGGCAAGCGGCCAATCCGGCCGCACGCGAAGGCCGGACATTTGGCTGCAACCAGCCAAGCCGCGCGCGAAAAAAATCCTGGCGAGCCGGGGCCATCCACACGCGCCGGACGACCGCAAACCGGGTTCAAAAATTGTGCGCCCGCTTTTGGGCTCTTCGTCGTTTGGCCCGGCGAAGGGCGCGCGCCGAAAGCAAAACCGCCTTGGCGTTGAGGATTGGCACTTCCCCGCCAAACCCAAACCATCGGCGCGGCGCATTTCTCTCTGCCGTTATCAGATGCTTCGCGACGGCGATGATCGTCTCGGGCGCGGCGGCCGAAAGACCGGGAAAGACATTTTCCAACGTCATCGGGCGGTTTACGTAGGCGCGCGCACGATCCTTAATCAGATCGACGGCGGTGCGCGTTGCTTGCGCGCGAAGCGCGGCTTCGACATTGGCTCGGGCGGCCGGGCGGTTCGGCATTGGCGGGCTCCGGAAAAGGCGGACACCTTTGACAGGTATGTATACCGATGTCAAGGTATTAATACCTAATTCCGAAACCTATCTCCGGTGCCATTGACCGGATCGGACAACCATTGTGCTTACGGCGGCCCATTCGATTCGCACGCCGCGGATGGGCGCGGCGTTATGCCCCTCAAGATCGAAGGTGCCGATTGCTGCTCCCCGCTGGATACGTTTTAGATAGCGTTTGCCGTCCGCGGTCCCGACCGCGGCTTCCCAACCGATGACTTCCTCGACATTCTTGTCCTGTCGCCCGCAAATGATCACGTCGCCCGGGTCGTAGCGCGGCCACATGCTGTTGCCCTCGACCTCGAAAGCGATCGCATCCGCCGAGACCGGAAACGGAACCTCGATGTCATACAAACTTTCGGGAGAGATTTGTTCAAGCCCCGGCGTTATTTCGGCGCCGGCGCCGATGCGCCCAACGACGCGCACGCGATTGCCGGAAGCTGGGTCGCCTACGCCTTCAAGCAGCCACGCCGCGGTTGTTTGCAAGACCGGGGCAAGCGCCATCAGGGTTTCGGTCGTGATCCCGCGCCGCTCTTTGTTCTTGACCGCTCGTTTCAAATTGCGAATGGCGTCCGGCCGTTTGGCGGCCTTGGAAGCGGCGTGCGGGGAAAGGCCCACGACCTTCAGGCGGCTTTCGATTCGGGCGAGAATGTCTTCGAGTTTCATAGCGGTAGAGTAACCGTGCAAAAGGACGGATGCATTCGGTAAATTCACCTTGACAATTTAGGTAACTCTACCGTATATGAGCAAGGACGCGACGCTTCGGTTGCCTCGCTCGATAAAGCCAAGGAGATTTTGCCGTGACGGTTGCCACAGAAATTCACAGAGCGCATTGGACCGGCGAGCGAATCGCCCGCCTCGGGTTTCTTTTGGGCCTTGGCTGGGATGCCGTACGCATCGCGCAGGACCCCATCATCGCCTCGACCCTCAACAATGTGCATCAGCAGGCCATGCGATACGGCCTCGCGTTTCGCGCGGCCGCCGCCATGTCGTGGCCGCTGCCACTCGAGGCCGCCATCACGTTTGAGGCGGCGGCGGCCAAGCGCGGCCTCACGCGGGAAGCGATAATTCGCCTTTTGCTTCTGGAGGTCGCGACCGACCCCAACCTCCTCGACAATATCCTCGACGATGGGGTTTGAACATGGACGAGGAAGCCCCTTCGGCAATAGCTCAGGAGGCCAGCCGGTGCGCGGCGCCGCTGTTTTCTCGGCGCGAAGCCCTGCCGCCGCTTTGGGACGCAGACCTCGTCGGCAAACGGCTTGTGCACGCCTTTGTCACCCTCGACCGGTTGCCGCGTGTCGGGGGACCCCGCAAGCCCGGCGGCCATTGGCCGCGCACGGTCACCGAATGGGCCGATCAACTTGCCCAAGCGGAGCTCGAAGAGAGCGAACGCCGGACGCGCCAGCAGACGGCCAATCGTACCGTGATCCGCCCGAGCGCCGCCGACATTACCCATATGGAAACGGCGTTCACGTGGCTGAGCGAATTGCGCGTCGAGGATTCCGGCATGGCGCTTGTCACGACCCTTTGGGCGTTGCGCGCCGCGCGCGGACGATCGATCAAGAAGCTCTGCGCCGAAAAGCATTGGGCGCCACATACTTTCTTTCGCAAGCGGGCCAAGGCCTTGGCGAGTCTAGCGCAAGCCCTCAACGCGCGCGCGGTGCCGGTCTTTTAGGAGTGACAAGCATCTGCTACGCGCGCCAACCGGCTTCGTTGCCCGCGGGGCGCACCTCAAGCGCTCACCCAGAGGAGTGTTTGAAGCGCCCGTCTCGATGAGCGCGCGCGAGTGTACCCATGCGCCGACGCCTGTTTCAGACGGCGGGCAAGATCGTATACAATGGCCGGCAAACATCCTGGAAAATCAGCGCCGCCGTGCTCGACGTGTTCGCCGCTATTCGCGCGCGCCGCACGCGCGTCACGCGGGATCGAGGCGCAGTTCAAGAAATATCACGATCGCGGGCGCCGCATTTTCCCGCGCTCGGTGGCGGGCGACGAGCCGCCGAGTGGCGAACCTCGCCGAAAATACTGAAAACGCTGGAGTGTCCCGCTTGAATCGTCATCGGCGGCGCGCCGGAAGCACTAACGATTAGGAGTGGTAAAATGGGCCGATTATTCGTTGTCAACCCCTCGCGCCGCACTCGCACCCCCCAAAATTCCATCGCGGATCTTGAATTATACCATTTTGTTGCATTCAAGCGACGATTGCCGCAATATCGGTGACACGGATGCGGGTGTAGCTCAGGGGTAGAGCACAACCTTGCCAAGGTTGGGGTCGAGGGTTCGAATCCCTTCGCCCGCTCCAAATAAATTGGGTCCGACCCGGAGACTTCGGTAACGGATCGTACCTAAGACATGGGTGACAACCTCGGGCCGAACGGGTTGTCGATTGGTTGCAAGGTTTTCTGCTCGAGGTCGAAATATCCGAGATCATAGTGCATGAAGCTGACGAGCCAAATGCCGTCGTCGACTTCCTTGATCCCCAGTTTCTGGCCAGCCAGCACGGTTGAGATGTTGATCCTCTTTCGATGCAGGCGCAGGCGTCCGCACGCGGTGACCGCGGTCCTCAGCCCTGGAAAGGCCTTGCAGCTCCTCTCGACGGCGCTGCGCACGACATCGGCGACGCCGACGAAATCGCGGCGCGGCGCGAGCGCTCCCGATTCGATACGCGTCATATCGAGCAGATTGCCCACGAACCGCGCCAGGCGATCCGTCTCCTACTCGATGGAAACGAGAAGATTCTGCCGGTCCCGTGGCGGCATATTGTCTCCCACCTGACTTGGGTTCCATTCCGCCATTTGCGCATTCATCCGGAATCCCTTAATTAAACTGGTCAGGATTTAACGAGCTGCCAGTCTCGTTTGGGCGATGGGATATGACCGTTCGTATTCTCGTCACGGGTGCCAGAGGGCTTGTGGGATCGGCGCTAACGACGGCGCTGATCGACGCACATTTCGATGTCGTTGAATTCGATTGCATCGTTGAGCCCGGACGGCCGGGTCACGGCGATATTCGTGATGTCAGTGCTCTGCGGAAGGCGGCGGGAGGGTGTGGCGGAATAGTGCATCTCGCCGCGGTGTCGCGCGTGGCTTGGGGGGAAAGAGATCCGGAACTTTGCTTTCAAACGAATGTGGCAGGTACGGCTAAAGTGCTGAGCGTTGCTGAAAATTCGCTAAATAAGCCATGGGTTTTGTTCAGCAGCAGCCGCGAGGTCTATGGAGAACCCGAACGCCTACCCGTCGTGGAGGATGATTTTCCAAGACCTGTGAACGTCTATGGACGGTCCAAAGCGGATGCGGAGCAACTTGTAATGACGATGCGCGGGCGTGGGGCCCGCATCGCCATTGTTCGTCTCGCGAACGTATATGGAAGTCACCGAGATCATGAAGACCGCGCTGCGCCAGCCTTTGCGCGGCGCGCTATGGAGGGTCTCCCGCTCCATGTTTATGGCGGCGAAAACGCATTCGATTTCACCCATGTATCCGACGTCACGCATGGCCTGATGATGGTTGTTGATCACCTTGCGCGTGGCACGGACGATCTTCCCGTTATTCATTTCGCGTCTGGTCGTCCGACGACGCTCGCCGAACTCGCGCGTCTAGCGGTCAGGTGCGCGAGCTCGCGTTCGCCTGTCATCGAGCACGCCTCCCTTGACTACAATGTCAGCCGATTTGTGGGGAATCCTCATCGAGCTTTTCAACTGCTAGGGTGGCGTGCGACCGTAGAGATCGAAAATGGGATGCGGGCGCTTGTCGGCGAATTCAGGTCCATCCGAGCGCGAGTGCGGAAACATCACGTGGGCGGAAATGGCCGCCCTTCGTAGCGAAACGCACCCATGATATGGCACCTGGATCTGCGTCAGACGGCTCCGAAAGGGCATCGTTAAGTCGCACCTGGACCTCAAAAGTGCGCACAATGTGTCCGACGGGAGGATTTTCCGGCCCCGAAAAAACATCATTTTTATTGCCGGCTGCCTCTGGGGGCGCCAGCTTTGGGAGATAAAGTATTTTGCGGAGTAGCGCGGCGCGTTCAAACGTCTGTTGCGCAAAACGGCGCGGCAAGATAGCCGAATGTCGCGACCACTTTTTCGTAGACCGGCCGCTTGAACGGAACGATCAGCGCGGCGAGACGGCCGATCGACTCCCATCGCCAGGCATCGAATTCCGGCCGTTGTCCGCCGGCGGGTGCGTCGATATCGATTTCGTTTTCGTCGCCGTCGAAACGCAGCGCGAACCATTTTTGCCGCTGGCCGTGAAACCGGCTCTTCGAGGATTTTTTCAAAACACCGTCCGGCAGATCATAGCTGTACCATTCCGGCGACTCTGCCAGAAATGTCGTGGAAGACACGTTGGTTTCCTCGCGCAGCTCGCGCAGGGCCGCCTGATAGGGCGCTTCGCCGGCGTCGATCCCCCCCTGCGGCATTTGCCATTCGTGCCCTTGGCGCGGGGGCTCGGGTAACTTCTTGTTGCGGCGGCGCCCGAGGAAGACGAGCCCGGAACGATTGAAGAGCATGATTCCGACGCCGGGGCGGTAATTTAGAGAGTGCATTGCCGCCTTACCTCACGGCCGACGATCCAATCGCCAAGCCGGATTGCTGGCTTGGCATGGCCGCACTTAGCGGAACGAGCGCAATGCCTCGCGCCTCTAGCGCGTGGGCAAACCGGCCGATAGTTTCGACCGAAGCCGGTAGCGCGCTCGCAACTCCGATCGCAACGCCCTTGTCGCGGGCGATTGCCTCGAGCCGCGTGAGGGCCGCTTCGATTGCCTCGGGCTCGGCCGTCGAATCGAGGACAACGTCGGCGCGCGCGGCCGCAAGAGCCTGACCTGGCGCGAGCGTCATGGCGAGGCTCTGCGCGGACGTCCCGTCATCGACGTAAAACAGGCCGCGCGCGGCAATCTCGCGCAAGACCGGCGTCAAAGCCTTGGCATCCGCCGTCAGCTTGCCGCCGAGAAAATTGGCGACGCCGGCATAGCCAGTGAACCGGCTCATCAGCCAGGTAAGATTGTCGATATTCGCGGCTTTCCCGGCGCCCGCGAGAAGCGTGTGCGGGCCGGGATTGTCGCGCGGGAAATCGAAGGGCTCCATCGGAATTTGCAAGACGACCTCATGGCCCGCCGCTCGCGCGCGCGCCGATTCGCGCGCAAGATCGGTTCCATAGGGTGCAAAACCGAGCGTGACGGCGCCCGGCAAACTTGCGATCGCCGCCTCCGTTGCGCGCGGAGCAAGACCCATGCCGCCAATCAGCAAAGCTATGCGCGGCGCACCCTGCGTCAATCCACCCGAGGATACGGCGGGGCGGGCATAAACCTCGGATGGCCGCGCGCCGTCGGCCCCAATGCGCGGGACAGCGCCCTGGGGCGTTTGTTCGATAAGCCGAGGGTCGGCCGCCGCCGGGAGGCCCGTGTTCAGCGCCTTCGCGACATCGATAACGAGAGCATCGGGCGCGCTGCCGCCGCCGGCACGAACGATTTTCACCCCGGTCCGCCGCTCGACCGCCTCCGCTCCCAAACCGGTTTTCTCGGCAGGCACTGTGGCGGTGCTGTCTTGAAGCGGCACGGCTGTCTCACTTGCTCCCGCCGCGACGCGTTGCGGCGGCGGCGCGTTATTTTGTGCCCCGGCCGGAGTTGAGTGAGGCGCCGCGCCTTCCGGCCTGACTAGCGCTGGCGGAAACGCGGCGAGAACGGCAAGCAATCCGAGGCCAGCCATGGCAATTGCCGCGTAAATCGCGTTGGCGCGCGACGGGCGCTTTGGAACTTGGAACTGTCCCAACGGAGCATTCAGTTCGTCGTCCGTCATACCTGATCGCTCTCCTGCGTTGGCACCCTTGCAAACCGGTGCGGCAGCCAAACCGGCGCCCGCCCGATGGAGAATCACCGGCGCCGCGCCACATCCGGCAAGAGCCAAGGGGCGGCCGACAGCCACGCCGCTCGGGCCGCCGGCGTTCCAGGCCGAGGCGGTGCCGCCGCGTCCAACCCTGATCCGGCCGCGCGACCGGCCGGCTCATGGTCCAACGTCCTTGTTTTCGCATGGCCGAAACGCAACAGCTGCCCGCACTTTCACGGATCATGCTTGCGTGGGGCCGTCGCTTCGTTTTGAATACTTAGCATTAGAATATTTATCGGGAATGACCGCCGGTTTCAACCCTCGGCACCCAAACACTGATTCCCGGCCTTCTTATGTCCGCGTCGCCCCTATCGATTGGATACGCCGGCGGCTTTGGTTAGGCGGTGGCGGTGGCGGCCGTCCTCGCAGTTACGATTAGAGAGGGGCAGCGCGGGCGCGTCCGCCCAACCTAAAATACTGGCGCCTGCCTTCGGCGGCGCGGCAACGCAGGCATTCGGGGATTTAGGGGTCGAGACGGATTAGCAACTTCGCTTTGTCCTGGTGGCGCGCGGTACGCAACGTGCGAGTCTTTTCAACCAACGCGCCTCTTGGCAAAACCGCCAAGGCGCGACCCGGGTTTGCTTCGACCCGCGATTGACGCCGCTCGATGCCGGCCCGAAGGAGTTTCTTTGCTGACCATGAGGCGGGCGGAGCAGAGCGGCGGCGCGGGGACGGGTCCAGCGGCTGGCGACGCCGCAACCTTAAACTTTGGGAGCGACTTTGGAAAGGCGGTCGACCTTCGCCGCGGTGGCGCTCTTCGCCACTACGGCCGTCTCTACCGCTTCATTGACGGGTTGCACCAGCTCGTGCGGGAAGCTCGCCAGCATTCCGATGTACCTTCTTGTGTGCTGTACCGCATGGTCCATGGACTGTTTCAGAAACTCCACCTGGATCGCCACCGCCTCTTCCATGCTTTGCGCTTTGCGAAGCTTTTCGATGTGCTGATTCGCGCTGACTTCCGCTTGCCGCGACATTTGTCCGATCTCGCCCGCGAAAGCATGGATGGTTTTGATTGCCGGGGTCGTTCCATTTATCGCAACACCATTTATCGCGACATCATGCGTCCCGCCGTTCATGCGAGTGGCAGCGGGTTTGGCCTGCGCGCTCTTTTCCATTTTTTTCTCCTGACGATTTGAAAAATAGCATCAAACCTTTGTCACCATAACCCATCTCTGTGGTCTACACCACAAAAATTTGTGGTCAACAACACAAAAAAGTGGACAAAATTATACCGCCGAGAGCTGTTGCAAGGGCGGGAAAAGACGTCCTTCACCCGATCGCCGTGATCGTGGCCTTATGTCCTATAGGCCACACTGTTATGTCCTATAGACCACAAAAAAACCTTGACGATAAAAGCATTCTTTGCTACATTGTCGCATGGCTCAGAGAGCATTCGGCGCCCCCCCACTCGAACCAGTGGTCGACCCAAGCGAGGTCCCCAATCGTTTGCTCAGCGCCTTTGAGCCCGCCAGCCGCGCGCGGATCGAACCCCACATTGAACCAGTCACCCTTACGCTCGGTCACACTGTTTGCAAGGCGGGCGGCCAACTTGAACACGCCTACTTCCCAATGGGCGCCGTTCTCTCGCTGTTGACGAGTTTGGAGAACGGCACGGCAATCGAGACGGCGAACATTGGCAACGAAGGCGCATTCGGGCTCTTCGCGGCCATGTATAGTCGAACCTCCTTCAATAAATGCCTCGTGCAATTGGAAGGGCCTTTGATCCGCGTTCCCATCGAGGTTTTGCAAGGGGAGTTCGAGCGGAGCGAACACATGCGCAATCTCCTTGTAAGTTATTCGGAGACGCTGCTGGCGCAGGTTCAGCAGACCGCCGCGTGCAATGCCAGGCATACGATCGAACAGAGATTGTGCCGGTGGCTCCTCATGATGCATGATCGCGCCGGCCGCGATAACCTGGCATACACGCACGAATTTTTGGCTCAAATGTTGGGTGCCGACCGCAAATCGGTGACGGTTGCCGCGCAAGCGATGCAGGCCGCCGGTCTCATCGGCTACCGCCGGGGGACGATCCAAATCACCGATCGTCCCGGCCTGCAAAAGGCAGTGTGTGAATGCTACGCTATGGTACAGGCGCGGTTCGACGCCTTTTTGAAGCCGCCTGCGTACGCGGTTCAAAACCATACGGGCGGGCGGAACCATAGGGGCGAGCAGGGGGACCGCCGCTGATGGGCGGCTCGAGCACGAGGACAACCAGACCTCGTTCAAGGCAATGCGGGCGAAGGCTGCTTCGCGCCACATCGCAGAAGCCGGCGCCATGGCCCCCTCGTTTGGGAAGGGGCCGCTGCCTCAACTGTTGAACGAGAACATCCGGGGGCCGCGCACCGCCCGCGTCCGTCATCGTCCGCCCCGGGCCTGCGGCACGTTTCCGGGACGCCTAGAAATTTCAAATTTTGTCTGGCTGCGGTCGCAGCCAGCTCGCCCGGGCGCCGACAAGCGACGTATCGAACATGAGAGCTGGGACCCGAGCGACACAATGTCTCCGGCACCACAGCTCCATTACGCGCAAGTCGTAACGGGGAGCCCACACCGCGCCTACGCTCCGCATCCAGCAAATTGCGATGTAGTCGTTTTCTTTATCCGCCTCGCACACGTCTAGGATGCGCATGTCATTGTCCAAAACATGCAGACGGTAAATCATAGAGCTCTACTGTCTGTTGTCTGCGCCACCAATGAGTTCGTATGTCGCAGTCTTAAAGTGCAAAACTCCAGTCCTTTTCTGTGGTCTGCGCCACAGACAATTTCATAATTTTTCTTTACAATTTCAAAACGTTTAAGTATAATAGCTGCGTCCCTGGCTGCACCTGCGCCGACTTGTGGTTATGTGTGGGGCCTACCTGTTTGGCGTTGTGAATGCTTTCGGGACCGGGAATGACCAAGCCGGGACCGAACATGGACAAAATCCTGACAGGTGTTACGCCTAGGAACCGGTTGCTGGAGGCTTTTGCGGATGCCAGCCGCGCGCGGGTCGAGCCCTATCTTGAGCGAGTCGAATGCAGGCTTGGCGACGTCGTGTGCGAGGCGGGCGGCCTCCTCAATTTCGCTTATTTCCCCGATGGCGCCGTCCTCTCTTTGTTGACGGTTCTGGACAATGGGGCGGCGATCGAGACGGCGAACATAGGGCGTGAAGGCGCATTCGGCCTCTCGGCCATGTATAGCCGCGTCTCTTTCAATCGAAGTCTCGTGCAACTGCAAGGCGGCCTTCTTCGCGTCCCGATGAAGGTTTTGCAATCGGAATTCGAGAAGAGCGCGCATGTTCGCAATCTCTTCGTCAGCTATTCCGAGACGCTGCTCGCTCAGATTCAGCAGACGGTCGCGTGCAATTCCATGCACACAATTCAAGAGAGGATGTGCCGCTGGCTCCTCATGATGCATGATCGGACCGACGGCGCGGACTTGGTATATACGCATGAGTTCTTGGCCGCGATGATGGGCATCAATCGCAAGTCGGTGACGCTTGCTGCGCAGGCGATGCAGAGGGCCGGCTTCATCGACTATCGCCGGGGGAGAATGCAAGTTCTCGATCGGCCCGGCCTCGAAAACGCGGCGTGCGAGTGCTACGCCATCGTCAGTCGGCGCTTTGACGCCTTCCTGACGCCGCCTCCGCACGCGGTTCAAAGCCACTCGCACGGACGGATAAAACCCGGCTGATTGGCGGCGCGAGCACGAAGTCAACGAGACCTCGTTCTAAGCAACGCGGGCGAAGGCAGCGTCCCACCAAATCGAGAAAGCCGGCGCCATGGGCCCCGCAAGGGGAAAGGGGCTGCTGCCTCAACCGTTGTACGAGAACATCCGGGAGGCCGCACGCCGCGCGCGCGGCCGAGCGCGCCTTCCATGTCCTTGAAGGCCGGCCGGGGATCCCCCAAGCGGCGCGTCGAGCACGTCGGGCCAGCCGGGGACGATCGTGCTGGGATCGCGCGATCCGATAGCAGTCAAGGCATATCCTTCGCGCCGCCACCTGGCTTTGGCTCGAAACAGGATTTTTTCGGTTGCGTGCATCTTCGTGCAACGTCGCAGGAGTTATGCTGCCGCCGGAGCCGCAATTTTTTTCGTGTATGAGGACGCCGCGTTCCGGCGAGCAGCCTGGACCGCCCTTGGCGACGCGGCTAAACCCTTGCCACCTAAAATTTACCAGCGGAAAGACCAAACCTCCATGGCGCGGCAATTCATTTATCACATGCAAGGTCTCGGCAAGACCTATCCAGGCGGAAAAAAGGTCCTGGAAAATATCAATCTTTCATTTTATCCCGACGCCAAGATCGGCGTGCTGGGGGTCAATGGAGCGGGCAAATCGACGCTTTTGCGGATCATGGCCGGGATCGACAAGGAGTTTTCGGGCGAGGGTTTCGTCGCAGAAGGCGCCCGGGTCGGCTATCTGGCGCAGGAGCCGCCGCTCGACGATCAACTCGATGTACGCGGCAACGTGATTCGAGGCGTCGCAGGGAAACAGGCGATCCTCGATCGCTACAATGAGCTAGCATTGAACTATTCGGACGCGACCGCCGATGAAATGACGAGATTGCAAGACGAGATCGAGGCTGCGGGCCTTTGGGACCTCGACGCGCGGATCGATCAGGCAATGGATACGCTCGGCTGCCCGCCGGGCGATTCGGCCACCGGAACCCTGTCCGGGGGCGAGAGGCGCCGCGTCGCACTCTGCAAGCTGCTTCTCGAGCAGCCGGAGCTTTTGCTCCTCGACGAGCCGACCAACCATCTCGACGCGGAAACTGTGAACTGGCTTGAGGGTCACCTGCGCGCTTATCCCGGCGCGATCCTGATCGTCACCCACGACCGCTATTTTCTCGACAATGTAACGGGGTGGATTCTCGAGCTCGATCGCGGCCGCGGGATTCCCTACGAAGGCAATTATTCCGCCTGGTTGAAACAAAAGCAGCTGCGTCTTGCCCACGAGGGCCGCGAGGAAGAGGCGCGCCGGCGCCAGCTCGAAGCCGAGGCCGAATGGATCGCGGCGAGCCCCAAGGCGCGCCAGGCCAAATCCAAGGCCCGTATCCAGCGTTACGAGGATCTCGTCACCAAGCAGAACGACAAGGTTCCCGCGGCGACGCAGATCGTCATTCAGGCCGCCGAGCGGCTCGGCAACAACGTCATCGAATTTTCGCATCTCTCGAAGGGTTTTTCCGACACGCTGCTCATCGACGATCTCTCGTTCAAATTGCCGCCCGGCGGCATCGTCGGCGTGATCGGCCCGAACGGCGCCGGCAAAACCACGCTCTTCCGGATGATCATCGGTCAGGAAAAACCGGATTCCGGCAAAATCGAAATCGGCGAATCGGTGCACCTTGGTTATGTCGATCAATCGCGCGACGCGCTTAACGCCAAGAAGACCGTGTGGGAAGAAATTTCTGGGGGCGACGAAATAATCTACCTCGGCAAGCGCGAGATCAACTCGCGTGCTTACACTTCCGCCTTCAACTTCAAGGGGCCGGATCAGCAGAAGAAGGTTGGCCAATTGTCGGGCGGCGAGCGCAACCGCGTGCATCTCGCCAAAATGCTGAAATTGGGCGCGAACGTCATTCTGCTCGACGAGCCGACCAACGATCTCGACGTCGACACCCTGCGCGCGCTCGAAGACGCGTTGAACGATTTCGCGGGCTGCGCGGTCATCATTTCGCATGATCGATTCTTCTTGGATCGCATAGCGACCCATATGCTCGCCTTCGAAGGCGACAGCCATGTCGAATGGTTCGAGGGCAATTTCGCCGCCTACGAGGAAGACAAAAAACGCCGTCTTGGGCTAGACAGCGTCATCCCGCACCGGCTGAAATATAAGCAGTTTTCGCGGTGAGGATGCCGGGAGGTGGCTATCAAGGGTTCAGCGCGACCGGATTGCTGGGGCATTAGCCTTCCATGGGACTCATCGAAAGAATACCTTCGCTCGTTTTTGGCTATATCGGTGTCGGCTCCACCTTAGGAGCAACTAGGGGCAGAGAGAGCGTTAAATATTTGATCGCTCGGCCTCCCGTTGCAATTTCACGTCACTCGTGCAACGTAGGCCTAACCGGGTGATTTCAGGCCAAGGCATCTTGGTCGCCATCGAATCTACCAAATCCGACGGAACCACAACCTCCTGAAATCACCGAACACTCTTTCTGTCGTGCTCTGAGAAACGCCAGTTGAAATCAAAAAGGACGCAACGATGGACACAAATGTTCCTGCTTCGTTGGGTCAAATCGCCGGAGTTGCAGGTATAGTTTCCGGCATTGTTATGATTATCTATCGAGACGTTATTCAAAAACGGTTGCTGGCCCGGTTGTCACAATCCCAATCATTTCAGGTGCTGATTATACTCGTGGTTTTAGCATGGGGCATGGGAATTGTTGGAATATCGGCTTGGAGGGGTACTGAGTCATCTGGAAAGTGCAACCCAAATATAAATAAAAATTCAGGCAGCATTGTACAGAATTTCAAATGCTAACAGGATAGCATCATGGATAGAATCATGAAATTCCGCATTTATGCGCTATTAATATGCGCTATTAATTATGGCATTTTGTCTATATTTTGTTGTTTTTTGTAACTCTGCGCTTTGTGCTGTAGAAAAAATAGTGTGTAGCCCGTCTATAACGGAGAACAGCGGCGCAATATCACTAACGTTTAACTGTCCTGTTACGGTATCTAACTCGTTCATTTACACTTTAAATGATGACGCGCTAGGGATCATATCTAAATACTACTCAATGAATACGACAGCAATAACAAATTTCTTCAATCGAATAAACGACGAAAACATCCCTCCTTATCAGGTTGAAAAACGATTGGACACGCTTGCGCTGGAAATCAAGCGCTTGCGTGCTCAAGCTAATAGCATAGAAATCAACGAAAAAAGCAAGGTTCCAGTTGAAGAAGCGCGGCTCGCTTTGACCGAGGGAGACATTGACGGAGCTGTGAATTATTATCTGATAGCCCTGGGGGATGCTAAAAAAAGCGAACAAACCGCGATAGCCACACTCTTGTTTGTAGCGAATATTACACAGAATACGAGCGAGTTATTGATCCTTGAGCTAAAATACAAGGAAGCTGCGGATATTTTGCGTGATGGTTTAGATAATTTGCCGCAAACATTGCAGTCAAAACAAGCAATAATGCTAATACTTTTTTCAGAAGCTCTTTATTTCGGCGGAGCTGATGACGTTAATATACATAAAAGCGTCAATGATTCTATTTACCTACTTGAGAAGACAAATCAGACGTCATCTCAATATTACGTTCGTGCGCTCGCGATGCGGTTGCGCTTTGCAGTTAGCAAGAATAACTTGAAAGAGGCGAAAGATATTTTCTATAAGAAATTACGTCCGATCATAACTAGTAGTGAATTTGATGGCGTTGAGTACGCTTTGTTTTGCTATTCGTGTATGGCAAAGGCGCTTTTAGATTCTAAAGAAATAACCCCTGCAATCGATATACTAAGAGATGGCATCGCCGCAAGCAAGAAACGTTTAATCCCAGATAAGGTTGCGCTTGCGACACTATACCAAAATATGGCGGTCGCTCATCAAAGACTATACGATAATATCACTGTCGGCGAGCGAGCGGATAGTGAAATTGAAGAAGCTATAACGTGGGAAAAACTTGCGTTGGAAACGGCACTTCAAGCGTATCCAAATGGATTACATCCAGATTTTGCATATATTTATATTACGTCAGCGCAATTGTCTGGTAACGAGGAAGAGAAAATACGCTATGCTGTCGCCGCGCTAAAAATAGTAGCGCATTTTTGGTCGACTAAGGACGGAGATTATAGACATATCCTTTCTCTCGCCATTACAATTGATGCACCTGAAGCACTAATTAGTTTTGATGCGAAAAGAAATCATTTCTCTATCGGCGAAGCAGGTTCTAGGCCAGCACGCGAGGACGAATTTGTTGTGGAAGGGAGTCAGTACAGTGAGCTTGTACGGCAACTATACGATATACACGTCAATAAGTATAAAGAAGAAATGGATGAATTAAACCATATTGCGTACGGAATAAACGAATTCGTAGAAATGTTGTATGATGCTGGTCAAAAATATTTGGCTTTTGAATATTCAGAAAAAGTGATTGAACTTATGAAGGATAAGGGTGAAAATGGCGAGGTTTGCATAGCCTATTACAATATGGCCCATCTAGGTGATACGGAAAATGCTAGCGAGAAGTCTAACGTCGAGAAAAATTATAGATCAGCTATTTCGATATGTAGAAATACGAAAGGCCCGATGCATGAATTTGCGGTTAAATCGAGGGAACGCTATGTCAGTTTCTTGGTCGCGGAACGACGACTATATGACGCCAAACAATTCATTGACCAAATCGTGAAGGACGACCCGACCGCTTTTTCAACAAAGGAGGGACGCGACCACATATCCATCCTACGCAAAAACCTCAAGCGTAGCGTTCGCTGATTCCGCAAGCGCCGCTCCCGCATGCCCGCAGCACCCGCCCAAAGGACGAAATTTCCGCGCGATCCGACTCTCTCAAGCCTGCGAGATGCATGAGCCCCAGGAAGGATTTTGGTACGATTTGCGCCGCAGCGGAGTTCTTGTGGCTCACCCGCCGAAAACGGGCACTCCGATGAGGACGGGATGCAGAAAAATCTTCGCCACATAGGCCAGCGTTCCAACCCCGAGCGCGGCCGCATTGGCGCGTGTGAATGATTTTATCCGCAACGCGCCCATGTCGTCGCGTTTCTTGACGGACATTTTGGTACGATCGGCACGAAGACTAGCGCAGGGTCCAAACGGCACGCCGCTATGCGCTACTCCAAAAGCGACTCATTGGCGTCCTCGCTAGCGCCACGTTCCGGTGCCGTCGCGAGCCGGCGCGCGACATTGAGCAAGCTTCTATCCGACCAGCGCCGCCCGACGAGCGACAAGGCCAAGGGGGCGCCAGAAGTCTTCAGCGGAATGCTGATCTGCGGCAGGCCGAAGAAGCTCGCGAGCAGAAATATCCGCACCATTTGCTGGCGTTTGGTTTCCAATTCGGCTGCATCCGCGTTCAGAAGAGGCGCCACGAAAGGCGTCGTGGGGACGACGAAGCACGCCGAGGCGCCGAGGAGATCGTCGATCCTCGCGCACGCCTCTCGTCTGAAGGCTTCCGCCTCTCGTTTCGATTCGAGGCTGACGGTGGCGGCGAATTGAAATCGCTCTCTTATCCCTGGCCCGAATTCTGGATCAGTCGCCCTGATCCAGTCGCCATGCGTTTCCCAGGCTTCGAAGGCATGCAAATTGCGAAAATGGGTCAGCGCGGCGGACCAGAAGTCTTCGCCCAACCTCTCTTGCCGCATGGCGAAGTTTTGGCGCAGAACCGCGAGCGCCGGTTCGGCGGCGTCTGCCAAGGCCGGCTCGGCATGCGCGAAAGTTTCGGTCAGGCAGACCGCGCCCGCGACGGATGGGCGCTCAATATCCGCCGGCAACAAGATGCCGGCGACCGTCGTCAGCATTTCGATGTCGCGCGCGAGCCAGCCGATGACGTCGTGCGTCGGCGCGAGCACGATGACGCCGTTCGATGACACGGCGCCATACGACGGCCGAAAACCATATACGCCACAAAAGGCCGCCGGCGCGCGGCAAGAGCCGGCGGCGTCGGTGCCGAGCGCGAAATCGGCGAGTCCAGCAGCGACGGCGACCGCCGAGCCGGACGAGGATCCGCCCGGATGCCGGTCTTTCGCCGCCGGGTTGACCGGCGTTCCATAATGATGATTGGCGCCCAAGAGGCTATAGGCCATCTCGTCCATTTGCGTCTTGCCGACGAGCCGCGCGCCGGCCGCGAGCAGCCGATCGATCGCCGGGGCGTCGAGCGCGGCTGGGGAGTGGCTTGCCGCCCAAGACGGATTGCCGTTGCGCGAGACATATCCGGCGACATCGATGTTCTCCTTCACGACGAAGGTCTTGCCCGAAAGCGCGCCAGCGAAGGCACCGACATTTCTTTTCGTAACGTCGAGCGCCACGCTAATGGCGCCAAAGGCGTCCGCCATTTCAGATGTCTCCCCGCGGCGATGAGCGCGACGGCAAGGTACGATCGATTATTTGCGCGGCGGTGGGATTCGGGTTCCTCACCCGCCGAAAATGGGCACTCCGATGAGGACGGGATGCAGAAAAATCATCGCGACATAGGCCAGCGTCCCAACTCCAAGCGCGGTCGCATCGGCTCTTGTGAATGACTCGATCCGCATCGCGCCCATGTCGCCGCGTTTCTTGACGGCGACGCGGTCGAAAACCGCCCAGGCGAGAAACGATCCGAACAGCAGCATGCCGCCGGCGTCGCCATTGGCAAAAAGATGCGCCAGTCCCCAGATTTTTATGGCGACCAGCATGGGATGGCGAAGCCAGCCCCTAATTTTGCCAGGCGCCGGATTCATGCAGGCCAGCGCTACGAAGGCGAACCACATGAGCCCGATGGTCAGATGCCGGGTCCAGGCCGGCGGCGTCCACAAAATGATTAGCCCCTCCGCCCGATACCTGGAGAAACCCCAAACGATGAGCGCGAACCCGGCAATGGCGACCAGCGAATAGAGGCCCTTGAAGGGGCCGAGGCCAAGCCGTTCAATCAGGCGCGTCCGCGTCTCGCGAAAGGTCGTGAGACTATGCACGCCAAGAAAAACGACGATCCCCACGAAAAGAATAAGCATGCTTCACCTTCGCCGTTATTCAAAGGGAGGAGGATAGCGCTTGTCGCGATCGAGGGCCAGAAGAGCCAGACCTCCGCAAGCGATTGCTCCGTGGTCGGCGCCGCGGCGCGCGCCCGCCGCGTCAAAGGCGTTCTGCGTGGATCTATCCTCGCGACGGTAAAGGTGAAGTCTTCAAGAATGGGTTTACGCCGTTCCAAACCGCTGAAAATTTGATCGCGGTGATCGTCGAAGCAGCTTCGCGAATCGCAAATCCTGTGGCACACTCCACGATCTATGTGGACCTTGATAAGGAGTTCTACATGTCGCGTGAGACCCATTTGGCCGCGCTCGGACAACGTCACGATGCGCTCGACAAGGAAATTGCGAAGGAATTGATGTATCCCGCCAAGGACGATTTGAAATTGGCCGAAATGAAACGACGAAAGCTGCAACTCAAGGATGAAATCGCCAAATTGCAAAGCGACCGCTCTTTCCTTAGTCTGCATTGAATTTCCTTAGTCTGCATTGAATTTCGCGGTCGCCTGACCGCGGGCGCGGGTCGGGCTTGCGGTCTTGAGCCGCTCGCCCCTTCGTGGTGCATTTCGAGCCTATCCGGGCTACCGCAGGCGGCAACGAACTGCAACGTCCGTGTGGCGAATTCGCATCGCCGCCGGGGCGTCGCTGGCGGCATGGGCGGGGCGGCACCGCGCTTGGCGTCGGGCGCCGACATGGGCTAGGATCGCGCTGCTTGGATGCACCCGTAGCTCAGCTGGATAGAGCGCTGCCCTCCGAAGGCAGAGGCCAGGGGTTCGAATCCCTTCGGGTGCGCCACCTATAGCTGTGTCCGGTTCGGAGACATCGGTAACGGATCGTACCTAAGGCATGGGTGACAACCTCGGGCCGAACGGGTTGTCGAGGGGTTGCAAGGGTTTCTGTTGCAGATCGATATATCCTAGATCGTAGCTCATAATGAGGAGCCGTCGCGCGCGCCCTGCCCGCTTGGGAACGACGGCGCTCCGCCCTTGCGTTGGCGCGGTTGTTCACGCTAAAAATGCGCGCATATAGGAGTGTAGCTCAATTGGTTAGAGCACCGGTCTCCAAAACCGGGGGTTGGGGGTTCGAGTCCCTCCTCTCCTGCCAGGAATATCAACGGGCTTTTACGCATGCCGCCGCTATCGGCCGTCAAAACGCAGCTTAGGTAAGCGGGGTAAGCAGAGGGCGGGAACTGGCCGGTTTGCGATGCCACGTGGCATCCGCAACTTTGCCGTGGTGGTCGAACTCGCCAAAAACCAAACCCTTGAGTGTTGGCATAAGCCGAGGGCCGCCGCGATCGGTTGCGCCCAAGCGGCGGAGTTTTCTCGCCACGCCCAATCGCCCGACGACAACCGTCCGGTTCGGCCAGAAGGTTCGCAGGAGTCCCCTGCGACCATGAGCGCAAGATGGCGAGCACGAGTTCGTCCTGATGCGCTGGGGCTTCCCACCGCCCTTTCGCCCTAAAAGCGCGGCCCCCGAGTATCTAGGGTCCAGACTCATTAAATCCACCAAACAAGTGCGGCGGCGATGCAAACAGAGGCCAGGAAGTTACGCGCCAGCCTGTCGTAACGCGTGGCGATTCGCCTAAAGTCCTTCAATCGACCGAAGGC
>JBOHJV010000035.1:0-23166 GCA_050728695.1 Methylocella sp.
CATGCGTTCGATGTCGATCAACCCGGCAAGGATTCCTACCTCCATCGCGAGGCCGGCGCGCGCGAGGTCCTCGTCGCCTCAAACCGGCGCTTCGCGCTCATGCATGAATTGCGCGGCGCCGAAGAGCCAGGCCTTGCCGAGCTTCTGCGGCGCATGAGCCCCGCCGATCTCATTCTCGTCGAGGGCTACAAACGCGATGCGCATGCAAAAATCGAAGTTTTCCGCTTAGCCAACGGGAAACCGTACCTCTACCTAGAAGACCCAACGATCGCCGCGCTCGCGACCGACGCGAGGGAAGGTCTTCCCGCAAATTTGCCGCGCGCCCATCTTGACGACATCGCGGCCGTCGCGAGCCTGATACTCGCGCTCGCCCGGCCTATCGAGGAAACCGTTTCGCGCCTTGCCAATCCGTGATGGCGCTCCTTGAAACGCGAGCCGATCGCCGTGCATCGATTACCGGCTGAACAAGTAGCCTTGACGCCCTCTTCGTCCCGCCAAACGCATGGAGATCCGAGATAATGAGCGAGACCGCGCCCGCCAGCATCGAGCTCCCACGCCACAGCGCCATAAGGTTCATCGTGGTGCTTGGCATCGTCGACCTCTTCGCCGACATGACCTATGAAGGGGCGCGCAGCGTCACCGGACCTTATCTTGGCGTCCTCGGAGCGAGCGCCGCCATCGTCGGCGTTGTCGCGGGTTTTGGCGAGTTCTTGGGCTATGCGTTGCGGCTCGTTTCCGGCTATCTCAGCGATCGCACCGGCGGCTATTGGCCGATCACCATTATCGGTTATGGCATCAATCTCTTGGCCGTGCCGCTCCTTGCGTTGACCGGCCGCTGGGAGCTTGCGGTTGTCCTGATCGTCGCCGAGCGGGCAGGCAGGGGGATCCGCGTCCCGGCGCGCGATGCCATGTTGTCGCATGCGGGCAGCCAAACCGGGCTTGGCTGGGGTTTCGGCCTGCACGGCGCGCTTGATTCGGCTGGAGCCATTCTCGGGCCCTTGATCCTTGGCGCCGCGCTTTATTCAAAAGGCGGCTATCAAGGCGCGTTCGCCATATTGGCGATCCCCGCCGTGCTCGCGATGACGCTGCTCTTCGCCGCGCGCCATTTCTATCCGCGTCCGCGCGATCTCGATGTGGCGCCTCCCGAATTGACGCCTGGCCGTTTGCCGCGCCGGTTCTGGGTCTACGCCGCCGCCGCGGCCTTGATCGCGGCGGGCTATGCCGACTTTCCGTTGATCGCTTTTCATTTTGGCAAGACCGGTCTGATCGCGCCGGTTTGGATCCCCGTTTTTTATTCGGTCGCCATGGCGGCCGAGGGGATGGCCGCTCTCCTCCTCGGCCGCCTGTTCGATCGGATTGGCATCGGCGCGATGATCCTTGCCACTTGCGCCTCGGCGCTCAGCGCCCCCCTCGCCTTCCTTGGTGGCCCGGTCGCGGCGATGACCGGCATGGTGTTGTGGGGCATCGGCATGGGCGCCCAGGCATCGGTGATGCGCGCGGCGATCGCGCCGATCGCGCCCGCTTCGCAACGGGGCACAGCCTATGGCATTTTCAACGCCGCCTATGGCCTCGCCTGGTTCGCCGGGAGCAGTTTGCTCGGCGTGCTTTACGACTGGTCGGTGCCGGCGCTCGCCGCTGTCTCGGTCTTGCTGCAAGGCGCGGCGCTGGTGGTTCTGTGGCGGGTCTGGCAGGCCGCCCCTGATCGTTGAATGGGGAACGACAACTGAAAGTCCGCGAGTTGTGATCGCCGGATTCAAGCGAAAGTTTCCTCGCCTTGCCACGATTCGATTTTTTGACTAGGACTGAGCAACTTCCAAGGGGGTGAGGCTCCTCGAAACCGCCAAAGAGGCGGATGACGTCTGCCGCCATGTAATGATACGGGTGAGGATCTTTGTGTGCCCGCCAATCAATGCGGTTACGCCAGCTCTTTTTTTCTGCCGTTTCCCGTCCTCGTGCATGATAGCGCCTCGCAGGGATGGCCTCGATCCCAGATGGATCGCCCGCCGTTGCCAACCCCCCTTTTCGCCCCTCCACATCATCAGGACAATTTATGACCGGTGTTTTGGCCCTTGCCGCACTGTGGTTTGGTCTTGCCCTGATCGCGAGCCTAGTCTCGATCTGGTTTCGTGGCGCGACCGCCCTTACGGAGATCATAATCGGAATAGTCGCGCAATTAACTATCGGCGCCATCGTAGGCTCAGGAGCGCTCGGCGCCAATGACATCTGGGTAAAGTTTCTCTCTGGCTCGGGCGTGCTCGGCGCGGATGACATCTGGGTAAAGTTTCTCTCTGGCGCAGGCGCGATACTCTTAACATTTTTGGCTGGCGCCGAACTCGATCCATCGATTTTCAAGCTCAAGTGGAAGGAAGCCGCCACGGTCGGGCTTACGAGCTTCATTTTACCGTTTCTGGGGAGCGCGGCGGCGGCCCACTTTTTTCTGGGATGGGGAGTGATGCCGAGTTGGCTTGCCGGGATTGCCATGTCGACGACTTCGGCGGCCATCGTATACGCCGTGACGCTCGAATTCGGTTTCAATACGACCGACTACGGCAAAACGATTTTGCTCGCGTGCTTCGTGACCGACCTCATGTCGGTCGTCGGGCTTGGTCTCATCTTCACTCGCTTCACGGTAAAGACCTTGATATTCCTCGGGGTTGGCGCCGTGGTTTTGTTCGTTCTTCCGTGGCTCACCCCTCGTCTCTTCAAGCGGTATGGAGGTCGGCTTTCCGAGTTCGAGACAAAGTTTCTGCTTTTTTGTCTTCTTGGAATGGGAGCGCTCGCCGACCGGGCCGACAGCGAAGCGGTGCTCCCCGCTTATCTCATAGGTATGGTGCTTGCCGGAACCGTAGGTAAGGATCACGCACTAATTCGGCGTTTGCGCACCCTGACTTTCGGATTGTTGACGCCGTTCTATTTCATCCTAGTGGGCACTTTTGTTTCGATTCCCGCGCTTATCGCGGCGCCAGCGCCTTTCATTTTTTTTCTTATTGTCAAAATGGCGACCAAATTCGCTGGGGTACTTCCAGTAACGAAGCTCTTCGGCTCGCCAAACAAGGAGGCGATGTACACTACGCTCCTGATGTCGACGGGGCTAACCTTTGGGACTATCGCATCCCTGTTCGGCCGGTCGCACGGGATCATTGATAGTAGCCAGTATTCAACTTTGGTAGCGGCCATCATCGGAACCGCGATCATCCCCACGATTGTCGCCAATACATTATTTTTGCCAACCCACTTGTTGCCGCGGCTAGAACCAGAAATTGCGCCGTCACGAAGGAGTGGGATGCCCGGTAAAATCCTTTACGCCAACGACGAATCGGACGATGCGCTTCGCGCGTTGGCGCTTGCGCTTGCGATCGCGAAACAGAACAATTCAGAGCTGCACATGGTTTCGGTCAATAAGATCGGCTATGCGCCGCAATCCTCCGAACAGATGATGGAAGGAACGGGAGCTGCCTCCGGGCGTTTTCGCGGCGTCCTTCAACACGCGCGTGCGATGGCCGAAGAGAGCCAAGTACAACTGCATACCCATGTCGCGCCTGGACGTCCGGTCCGAAGCGTTGTTGATCTCGCAGCCGAACTCAACGTGGAATTGCTGGTGATCGGGGCGGGCGGTCGTTCAACATTGTATGAGCGTTTGGTTGGGACCCGTGCGGACCGTATCGTGCGACACGCACAGTGTCCGGTGCTTGTCGTGAAATGACGTGGGACGCCACCGGCGGAAGTTATGCGGTCGAGATTGCGCCTCTCGGTTATTCAATCAGGAGCTTTAGAGACTAGCGTCACCGTCAAATAAGGAGGGCGACCACGCTTGCCGACCTTGCAGACTCTGGGCCAATCTTGGATTGCTTGCGCGGTAGAAGAACGTCCAATTCGACACCTTGCGGCCGCGGCAGACGACGGTTTCGATAAATTCGCCTTTCTCAAGCCAGCGGCCAAAGTTTTGCAGCATATGGAATCCCTCGTTCCGGCACGTTCTCAAAGCCCAACACAGCATGGGCGAGAGCAGTGCAGTACTGCCATCGAGCGACTGAAAGTCGACAAGTCGCACGGTTTTCAAGCGTGCCAGACGGAAGCGTCGAAGCTCACGCCCGCCAGGTGGCTCGCCCGGTCGGTGGGGAAACTGAAAAGGCCACCTGGTGCCAGGACACGAGATTTGTCAGGCTGCCGTGCGTGATTTCCACTCCCTTTGGTTTGCCGGTGGAGCCTGACGTATACGCGACATACGCCAGATCGCGCCGCGCTTTTTCAACATACGGCAGGTGATCTGGCTCCGCGGCAATCCGCAGCGCATTGACATTAACGACTTCGCGCTTAGCTGTTGGCAGCCGCTGAGCGACAGATGAACTGGTTATCAAGACGTGGGCCTGCGCATCGTCCAACATAAAGGCCACGCGATCGGCAGGAAAAGCCGGATCCATGGGAACGTAAGCTGCACCTGACTTCAAGATTGCCAATGCTCCAACGACCATATCCAGAGATCGCGGTAAACAAAAGCCCCACCAGTGCGTCCGCGCACACGCCGAGCGTGCGCAAGTGATGGGCCAAGCGGTTGCTCCGACGATTCAACTCACCGTAAGTGAGAGCCTGAAATTCGTCGGTCAAAGCGATATTGTCCGGCCTCTTCAACGCATATTCGGCGATATCATCCGTGATGCGTCGGGACCGAAAATCGCTAATAACGTCAATCATCAACGCTGTCAAAAAAATTGACATCAACCAGCTTACAATTGGCCGGTGGCGATTGATCATTTGATTTACCTTATACCGCGAAATCCGACGGTCGTTAGAAATCTTCTACTTGCGATCGAAATTATCGACAGCGATGACAAGATCGACGCGGATCTGCCGGTGCTGGACAAAGGAGGGCGCGCGGGCCCGCCCTGGAAAAGGTCCAGGCACTTCAATGCGAATCCCTTCCCGCGGCACGTGGCGCTTGGCCAGGCGGCGGTACCATTCGCGAGGCGCGGAGACGCTTGCGGCACCCGGCGACTTCCCCGTAATTTCGCCGCCTATTGCGATCACGATCGCGCCATGAGCTCGACAGCCAGACCGTAGATTCGCAACTTTGTGGACTCTGGCATCGCGGCGAGGGTTTCGAGATAGATCTGACCGGCATGGCACATTTTCGCGGCGCCGATGGGCGGATCGCTGGCCTTGCCGTCGAGAAGCGCTTCGATCTCCGGAGTGCCGAGACCTTTAGCACGCAATGCCTTTTCGAGCGCATCGAAATCCATCCCAGTCGGGGCCGGCCTCTCGATCCGCTGGATTTCGCCATCACGGATGGCGTCGATGCCGGCGATCGCCAGCGCGGCGACAAGACCCCGGTTCTGCGCCGAAAATTCAAAAAAGCTGGAACTCTCGCCGCCATAGAGAAAATCGACGCATAGGCGCGGATCCTTGGCCGCGAGCGCGCGCAAGACTGCGATATGCAATTCAAAAATATGTTCCAGAGCCTGCGGGCCGGCTTTGGCCGCCAGAATCCCGCGTGAAACACGCAAGGAACGGACGGCTTCCGCCATAAGAAGATCGGCGCTTGCAGTCACGCCGCTTGCCGCGGAACGCTCAACAAAGGCCGCGAGAAAAGACTCGTATTCCGACGGAAAGACAGTTTTCAGGCGATCAAAAAAAGCCGCGTATTCTGGCGCGGCCTTGAGCCTTTCCTTAAAAGCGCGCCGTGCGGCGTCGATTTCATCGGGCGACGTCGACGCCTTGCCCGGGCGCGTGGACGCCGTTGCGATCAAGGGCTTGGACGACGGGTCCCTGCGGATCGCCTTTTCCAGAAGGGCCGCGCCGGCAACTATCGCGGCAAGGGCGGCAAGGCCCAACAGCACGAGCCGCAAAATATTCACGCGCGCCCTCTCCCATGCCGGCTCACTTCAACGCAAACCGTGACTTTGCCCAAAAAGGCGGCGACCGGCAAGTCCTCTGCCACCCAGATAGCGGGGCGGTCAGCCACGTTTTTCCTATTGATGCGGTGCACGGCCTCGATCTCGCCTTTGCGACGAGCAGTTTCAGGCATAAATTCATGCTTGGCCAGGTGTCAAAAGTTAAGCAACGCCCGTGGCACGGTTGTGCCGGGGGCTCTCTGGCCGCTCTTACGCTCCCTCGCCGACTAGCTGCGCCCGGCCATCCCCCCGTGGCAGCCGCTTTCTAGTTGCCCGCTCATGACGATGGGGGCGGCGTCAAGCTTCGCATCCCGCCATGACTTCCACTTAACGGGAAACTGCGCCGCCGGGTCAAGGACGCATAGCAGTCTCAAAATTTTCATCGCAAACAGAATCGCAAACAGAGGAGAAGACTTAGTTGTCCAACAAGCTGGCAACAACGCTCGTATTCTCGGCCGCCGTAATGTTGGTATTGCCGGTACCGGCGACAAAGCTCGCCGCCGGCCCCAATACCAACACGCCAGCCGCGCCGCGTGGTCGCGCCACGGCCGCGGTCGCAGCCTTTCAAATCACGCCCGCGTGGACTACCTCCGCCGGGCACGAAGGCAGCGTGCGCGCGGCGAGCACAATGTACGCCCCGGCCGATTCCGCGTATGAAGCTGCCGGCAGCAATTCAAGTCAATCAGGGAGTGGGAGCGTGGCAAACCGTCATGAGGCAGCGACAGGTTCTCCAATGATTGGCGCTCACGCGCTCGCATTTTACCCATGTATCGGTTTCACCGGTTGGCTTTGGCGGACACTCAAATCAGGCGGCATATCGACGCCGACGATGATCACGCAAGCCTCCGGAAGCACGATGTTGACATGGGTTGGCAGAGGAAAAATGCGGGCATTCACATCGTCAACGGTTCCGACAGACAACAAAGGCAATGCCTACCGCATGATCGGATCGGTCCATGATTTTTTGCCGTTGTGGCCGAATTCCGGTGAAGCACTGTACGCCTCCCTTTCCGCTATGGGTGGCAACGGGCATATCGTAACCGCGCCTCTGCCTGGCCCAGATGAGATCACACTCGCGACCGTCGAGGTCAAAAACGGCGGCGTGATTGAGGACGCGCAATGGAACAAAGTAGCCGTCCCTCCTCATGCCAGCTTGAATGTCACGGCCACGGGTCCGGCCACTTTGGTCGCCGTCTGGGTAGGAGATTCTGGCACTCTCTCTGTAACAGCGTCGCCAAACAACGGATTCACCGTCATCGATTCGCAACTGCTCGCAGCGTGTGAAGTTGAAGCCGTTGTTGCAACAAAAGATGTCGCCGCCGCGGGCACCCACAATGTCACGTGGGCGGCGACTCCCACGCAAGGCGCGCACATGTGGCTCGTGGCCGTGCAAAATCGCAGATAGTTGCTGCTTCCATGGTCGCCACCCAGTCCGCTAATCCAGCAAACTCGCGCCATTCCAGCCCGCCACGGGCGCAATATTCGAAATTCCTGCTCGCTTGAAACGATTTCGCCCTAGCCACGCCTGAGCATGGCGATGAAGAAACCATCGGTGCCGCTCGTTAGCGGCGTGAGACGCAGACCAAACCCAAACCGCGAAGCGAACGGCCCAAGGCCAGGGATCCGCGCCATTTCCGCCAGCTCCAGCGCCGGAAGGCTTTTATAGTCGGTGTGAGAGCCAAGAAACGCCGCGAGTCTGTCTTCGTTTTCCTCGCGCAGAACCGAACATGTGGCATAGAGCATCCGTCCGCGCGGCTTGACGAAACGCGCGGCCTCTTCCAGGGCAAGGTCCTGCTCCTCGATACGGATCGAAAGGGCGCCCGGTCTTATCCGCCATTTGGCGTCCGGACTGCGCCGCCAGGTGCCCGTGCCGGTGCATGGCGCATCGACAAAAACAAGATCGCAGCGCCCTTCGAGAGAGCCGAGCATATTGTTTTTCCCGCGCGGCGCATGCAACTGAACATTCCGCACCCCGGCGCGTTCGAGTCTGGCGATGCTCCGCATGAGTCTTGCCCCATCGCGGTCGGTAGCGTGGATCTGACCCTTGTTTTGCATCGACGCGGCAAGCGCCAAGGTTTTGCCGCCCGCGCCGGCGCAAAGATCGAGCACCTGTTCGCCCGGTTTTGCGAGGGCGAGAATCGCGGCGAGCTGCGAGCCTTCGTCCTGAATTTCGGCGTGGCCCTTGACGTAGGCGGGCTCGGCCGCAAGCGCCGGGCCGCGCCCGTCCGGCGCCAGTGGCAAACGCAACCCCAATGGGGAATACGGCGTTGGAGCCGCGCCCAGATAAGAGAGACTGGCAAGCACCTTCTCGCGCGTTGCTTTTAGTGTGTTGACGCGCAGATCGACAGATGCGCGCGTGGCAAGCGCGCTCATCTCCGCGACAACGGCCGGCCCGAAGACCGCGGCCAATGAAGGCTCGAGCCACGCGGGAAAATCGCCGACGACAAAACTTGGCGCGCCGGTCAGGTCCGCGGCCGCGAGCCGTTCTGCTTCCCTTTCATTGAGCGGGGGTGGCGCATGCCCCTCGCCGGAGCAGAGCGCGGCCAACGCGCCGGCGCCTATATCGCGCAATTGACGCAAGGCGCCAAGAACGCTCGCGCGGGGCGTTTCGTCCGCCATCATAAACGCGGAGGAGGCGAGCTTGCGCTGCGCGTCGAAGACGAGCGAGGCGATCGCGGCACGGTCTTTTGCGCCCGCGAACCGGTGCGAGAGACCCCAATCCCTTAGCGCATCGGAGGCGGGCCTTTTGCGGGCTTCGATTTCCGCCACGACTTCAATCGCCGCGCTGATGCGAGCGCCAGGAGTCATTTCGAACGAGCCATCGTGGCGCTCCAATCAAGGGCCGGGAAGAGCGCGGACGGCGAAGAGCCGCCATATCAAGAACAGGGCGATGGCGCCAACAATGAAGAATTGGCCGCGCAACGCCACGTAAGCAAGCCGTCGCCGCCGTCCGCAAATCAAATCGAAGAACTTCGACAGAATCAGCACTTTGACCCGCTTGTCACGCAATTCTACGTCCGCTTGCCCTGGTTTTCCGTCGCCCGTCCTTGACGCCGCCCAGACGCTTGCCTAAGAGACATCTCGCCCCATCTTGCGGAATGGACGAGTAGCCCGCCGGCCATTGCGGCCTGTTTGGGTGCGAGGCATCTCACCGGTCGAAGCATTGCAAGGAAAAGCGAATGTCCCGCCGTTGCGAGTTGACCGGCAAGGCCGTGCAAACCGGAAATCTGGTCAGCCATTCGAACCACAAAACACGGACGCGGTTTTTGCCGAACCTCTGCGATGTGACATTGATATCCGATGCTTTGCAGCGCAAAGTCCGCATGCGGGTGAGCGCATCGGCGCTGCGCACGGTCGAGCATCGCGGCGGCCTCGATGCGTTTCTGTCGAAGGCGAGCGGCGCCGGGCTTTCGCGCCGCGCGCTTGCCATCAAGCGCGAGGTCGCCAAAAAGCTGGCGGCAGGCGGCTAGAGCTTGTCGCTTACCGGCGCGGACTTGGAATTCATTGGCGCCCACGTTGCACGCCCCAGTCTGACGAGGGATCGGTATTCGTTCCCTGCTCTGAAGCAGTTCGCGCCGGAAAAGCGATTTGCCCTGGCGAAGTGGGCTTCGCTCCGCGATCGAGAAGGCCGTCCCGTCATCAATATACTGCCCTCGGCGGATCGCAGCATGCCGCGTCAGTGGGCAAAGCCCCATCAATCCCAATGACGGCGGTTCATCGCCCTGGGGCTCCGCGCTTTGGCTGGTTCGCCGTGGAAACTTCATCGAAGGGTTTCGCCAAACTTCCCAGATGTTCGAAGCTGACGAGCTCGACCTTGGTAGCGCCCGGCGCCGGCGTGTCGAAGAATTTTTCCTCCTTAAATCGCCGAAAAATCGCGAAGTGAAGATCGCTCTTAACGCGGACGTTGGTTTCCACGTCGGCGACGAAAACACGCAGTTCGAAGTTGAGCGCGATGGCCGACATTCCCGTAAATAGGATTTGCGGCGCGGGCATCTTCAGCACGAGTTCGTGCGACTTCGCGATGGCAAACAGAAGTTCGCGAACTCTTTCCGGATCGGCGAACGCCGCGACCGTGAGA
The DNA here is from genome assembly GCA_050728695.1 of Methylocella sp. Lineage (GTDB taxonomy): Bacteria > Pseudomonadota > Alphaproteobacteria > Rhizobiales > Beijerinckiaceae > Methylocapsa. Next base: position 9,967 of record JBOHJV010000035.1, read on the forward strand.
GGCATCACTACCCGGCCCGTCCGGTCGTTCCGCACGAGATTCGTGACGACGCCGGTGACGAGGCTCGAGTTCGGGATGATCACCTGGGCGCGATCAAAAGTTTCGATTTCGGTCGCGCGGACATTGATGCGCCGCACAAATCCTTGATCGCCGCCGACCACGATCCAATCGCCAACCCTGACGGCGCGCTCCCACAGAAGTATCAGGCCCGAGACGAAATTGTTCACGATCGACTGCAAGCCGAAACCGATCCCGACAGACAGAGCGCCCGCGATAATGGCGAGCTTTTCGAAGTTTAATCCAAGATAGCTAAGCGCGAGGCCGGCCGCGACGAGAAAACCGACATAGCCGAGACTGGTTCGAATCGAATTCCGCAAGCCGAGGTCGAAATTCAGATGCGGAAATAAGTTTGAATCGACCCATTGCAGCACCGCGTGAAAAATTCCGAAGGCCAGCGCGAAAAGGCCGATAGCGATGAGGATGCTGAACGGCGAAATCGTTATGTCGCCAACCTTGAAGCCAAAAAAGGCCGTGCCGAAATCAATCGGAACATCGCGCGATTCAAGCCCCCACGGCGCCAGCACGAGAACGGCGGCGACGACGAAGAGCGCAAGCCTCATCATGCCGGCCAACAAAACACTGGCAAGTACAAGCGAGTGGCGACTGAAGCCAATGCTGGTAATCAGCCGGTGCCCAAGCCATGTCGTCGGCGCAAGGCCCGCGCCGACTGCCTCCTCGACGAGAACGATCGACATAAGTCCCGCGCAGGCAACGGCGCCAACCCAGAAAAATTGTTCGACGAGGAAACTGCCGAAGGCGGCGTAGCCAATCAAAAGCGAAACAGCGATGGCGCAAGCCACCGCCCAAGAGAGCGTGCGCAAAAGGTCGAACCAACCCCTCGCCTTGACGACCTCTGGGCCGAGACAATCGTCAATATCCACGGTGCCGCCGAAGCGCCACAACTCGACGCCGAGCATGATCGCCCCCGTCAAGGCACACGCCCCGCGCATGGCGACCGCGACCGCCAAGGATGCGTCGATAATGTCGTTGAGGGCCGCGAAGAGATGGATCGCCGAGACGATGAAAGCAAGGATTATCGCCGCCCGGACAATACCTTCCGCCGCCTTGTCGTTGAGCTTCGGCAGCCGCCAATTGGGGCGTGTTGGGGCAAACAGACCACGAGCTATTCCCGCCGCCACGGCGACTCGGATCACCGACTCGCCGGAGGCCTGCAGGAAAGGCTGCAACCGCGCATTGGCGAAACCGAAGGCTTGGAACGCGAGGCCAATCGCGAAGATCATCGCGACCGCGGGAACCGCGATGACGAGCGCGATCCACCAGGCACCGAGAATTTTGAGAAACCGGCTTGGCTCGAGAACCGTCGCATGGCGAGCAAGGACGCGCGGGGCCAGCCGCGCGAGCGGCAGATAAAGCAAAAGGATCAGGGCCAAGCCGCCCCAGAAAATCGGTACCCGCTGGCCATCGAGACGGTTATTGATGCCGTCGGTCCATTCGCTGAACACCGCTTTGACGGCGGCCGTGTCGCCCGGCGCCTCGCGCCAGACAGCGGTCCACAGCGCAGGGTTTGCGATGCTTGCCGCTCGCGCGAACAACGAGCGCGTGAACAAGGCGCGCCGCCGCGCCGTGATATTCGCGCCGGTCTGGCCGGTCTCCACCGCGAGCAGGCGGGCGTGCTTCAAGAGTTCGTCGGTGTCGCTAAAGAGTTTTTGCTGATCGGCGCGCTCCGCCGTCACCGCCGGGCTTTCGGGCGGCGCGGAATCGTCTGGTTTCGGTCCAAGCTGGTCGAGGCGCGTCTTGATCCCGTCGAGGCGCGGCGTCAGGCGGTCGAGCGCATCGGCAACCGCATCTGAAATCGGATCGATCTGTGCACGCAAGGCCTGGAGATCCACATCGGTCAGATCGTGACGCTCGAGGCTTCCTTCGATTTGCTTGAGGGAAGCGCTAAGTTTGTCGAGGACGGGGCCGATCCGGGCTTGCTCTGGCGGCACCGGCCGCGGGGGTGCTGGCGGACTCGCGGGCTGCGAGGTCTGGCCATTGGCCGGCCGCTGGCTTTGCGCCGGAGCTTGCCCTTGGGCAGGCGGCTGCTTCTGGGCCGGCCCCTGCTTCTGCGCGGGCCCCTGCGCCTTGTCCGGGTTATGGACCGGCGCCAGTTTCGCGAGAGCCTCGCCACGCGCGGCCACTCCCGTAACGAGCACCATCACGCCGATCAGGCACGCAAGATATTTTAACAAGGCTTCTCCCGGGTGTCGCGCGCGGCCAGGTACAAAATCGGTTTTCGCCTAATCACGTTTCAGAGGCAACCCGCGCTTCTTACCGTGCTTTTTGCGGTGGATAAACGTGCGGCCGGTTCTTGTAGTCGGTGACCTCGTAGGTGTCGCCTTGGGATAGGTCTTTAAGATAATTCGGGCCAACCGGCGATTTGCCGTGGCCGCCGGGAATATCCAGCATGTAATGGGGCTGGCAGAGGCCCGACACCCGGCCGCGCAATTGCCGAATCAAGTCCTGGCCTTTTGTGATCGGCACCCAAAAATGCCCGGTGCCCGGCGCCCGATCGAGCTGATGCAGATAATAGGGTTTTATGCGCGCCTCGACGAAGGCGCGCATGAGCGTCGTCAGCGTTTCGATATCGTCGTTCACTCCGGCAAGCAGCACGCTCTGGCTCAACATTGGGATTCCCGCGTCGATAAACCTCGCACATGCCGCGCGCGCGCCTTGCGACATCTCGCGTGGATGATTGGCGTGCAAGGCGACATAGACGGTCTTGCCGGAGGAAAGCAAAACACCGGCAAGCTCCGCCGTGATCCTTGAGGGATCGGCGACCGGAACGCGCGTATGCAGGCGAATGATTTTCACATGATCGATGGCTTTGAGCCTGGCCAAGATGGCGCCCAGCCTTCGCGCCGGCAAGGTCAGCGGATCGCCGCCGGTGAGGATCACTTCCCAAATCCCGGAATGGTCCGCGATATAGCCGATCGCGGCGGCAAGCGCCTTCGGTGCAAGGTAAGCCGGACCGTTTGGCCCGACGACCGCGCGGCGAAAGCAGAACCGGCAATAGACCGGGCAGACGTGCAGCAATTTCAAAAGCACGCGATCCGGGTAGCGGTGGACAATGCCTTCGACCGGGCTGAATGCAAGGTCGCCGGTCGGATCGGCCATCTCGTCAGGCCGCTCGTCGAGTTCGGCCACATCCGGGACGAATTGGCGGGCGACCGGATCGCGCGGATCGGCGCGGTCGATCAGCTCCGCGACCGCGCCGGTAACGCCAATCGCATAGGCCGCGGCGATCCGCTCCGCCGCGGCCTTTTTTGCCTCCGGCAAGAGACCGGCTTTAACGAGGTCCGCGGCGCTGCGCAAAATTGCCGGAGTGTTTGTCATCTGACCGGCGAGCCCCGCTGAACCGGTGTCCATACCACTTGCTCGATATGGGACGCTCCGGTCGCGAGCATCGCCAGCCTGTCGAAGCCAAGCGCGATGCCGCTAGCTTCGGGCATGATCGCGAGAGCCTGCAAGAAATCCTCGTCGATCGGATAGGCCTCGCCATAGATCCTGCGCCGCTCCGCCATTTCCGTCTCGAACCGCTGCCGTTGCACGACGGCATCGGTCAGCTCGCCAAATCCATTGGCGAGCTCGATACCGCACGCATAAAGTTCGAACCGCTCCGCGAAACGCTTATCTTCCTGCAATTTGGCGAGCGCCGCCTCGCTCGCTGGATAGTCCATGAGGATCGCCGGGCGGCCATGGCCGAGTTGCGGCTCGATCTTCACCGAAAGGACCTTGCTAAAAATATCAGACCAGCTGTCGTCCGCAATGGTTCTGATTCCGTGATTGCGGGCGGCGGCCGCCAGCGCCTCGCGGTCGGGTTCGGACCCTTTGAGCGTGGCCAGAAGGTCGATGCCGCCATAGCGATCGAAGGCCTCGGCCACAGTCAAGATTTCCGGCTCCTCGAACGGATCGGCGACATGGCCGCCATAGCGCAGGTCGCGGCTGCCCGCGGCGGCGACGGTGCGCGCGAGAAGTCCCATGCAATCCTCGATCAATCTTTGATAGGACTCGCCCGCGCGATACCATTCGAGCATGGTGAATTCGGGATGGTGAAGTCTCCCTCGTTCGCGATTCCTGAATACATGGGCAAAGGAATAAATGCGCTCTTCGCCGGCGGCCAGCAGTTTTTTCGCCGCGAATTCCGGCGAGGTGTGCAGATAAAGTTTTGATTTGGCTCCGCTGTCTTCCAACATCTCGGTTTGAAAAGCGCTGATATGGGCTGCGTTTCCTGGCGACAGCTGGAGAATCGCGGTATCCATTTCGATAAAGGATTGCGCCGAGAAGAAACCCCGCGCGGCTTCAATCATCTTGGCGCGGCCGATGAGGAAAGGCCGCCGGTCGCGGTGAACCCGCGGCTGCCACCATCGCGATCCTTCGGGTGTGCTGATTGGTGTCATATCGCTCGAAATGCGGCCGGGACGGGGTTGCGGTTTCTTCCTTGATCCATTTTCTTGGGGTGAACAGGGGAACTCTTTCGCCCGAAAATGCTCTGGCGAAAAGCCGGAACATGGCTAATGTGCTGCCCGGGTTCGATGGGCAAGCCCCGGCGCTTGTGCCCTGGGCACTCCGGAAACATAGCTTCGTATAGGGAAAGCCAGTGAAAGTCATCGCCAGTTCAATCCGCAAAGGCAATATTATCGAGAGGGAGGACGGTCAGCTTTATGTCGTGTTGACGGCCGAAAGCTTTCATCCCGGCAAAGGCACGCCAACGACTCAAATCGACATGCGGCGCCTGTCGGACGGGGTTAAAACGACCGAGCGCTACAAAACGACCGAGCAGGTCGAGCGCGCCTATGTCGAGGACTCGAATTTCAGTTACCTCTATCAGGACTCCGATGGCTTCACCTTCATGAATAAAGACACCTACGATCAGATCGTCGTGCCCGCCGAGGTCATTGGAGACCAGGCGATCTATTTGCAGGAAGGCATGACCTGCATGCTGTCGATCTTCAATGGCGCCGCCGTCGGAATTCAACTGCCGGCGCGGGTGACCCTCGAGGTCGTCGATACCGAGCCCGCCATGAAAGGTCAAACGGCGTCGTCTTCCTATAAGCCAGCGAAGCTCTCGAATGGCGCGCGGATAATGGTGCCGCCGCATATTTCGCCCGGCATCCGCGTCATCGTTCAGACGGAAGATGGCTCCTACGTCGAGCGCGCCAAGGACTGAGCCTGCAAATCCAAGGCGTGTCCCGCGCGCCTCGGTGTCAGATGACCTAGCGCCGCTCCGCCGGCTCGCTGCGGGTCGGGGTCGGAAGCCGCGGCGGGTTGCCGAGGCGGCGGTCGAGATAGAGTCCGACCTCCTCCGCCAAAAGCTCGATGCAGTTTTCGAAGAAATGGTTGGCGCCGGGAATGATCACATGCTCAATGGAGATGCCCTTCTGAGTCTTCAGCTTTTCGATCAGGCCCGTAACCTCTTTCAAGGGCGCGACCCGATCGCGGTCGCCATGCACGAAAAGTCCGGAGGAAGGACAAGGCGCGAGAAAGGAAAAATCGAAACGGCTGGCCGGCGGAGCGATCGCGACGAAACCTTCGATTTCGGGACGCCGCATCAAAAGCTGCATGCCAATCCAGGCGCCGAACGAGATTCCGGCGATCCAGCAGGCCCGCGCCTCGGGGCTGACGGCCTGCGCCCAGTCAAGGGCGGCCGCGGCGTCCGACAATTCGCCCTGGCCGTGATCGAAGCCGCCCTGGGACCGTCCAACGCCGCGAAAGTTAAAACGCAGCACGGAAAAGCCGCGCTCGGCAAACGTGTAATAGAGATTGTAGACGATCTGGTTGTTCATCGTCCCGCCGAATTGCGGATGCGGGTGCAAGATGATCGCAATCGGCGCGCCGCGAATCGTCGAGGGATGAAACCGGCCCTCGATGCGGCCGCCGGGACCGTTGAACATGACCTCGGGCATGCTTACTCCGCAATCGATCGCGCGGATCGTGCGATTCGACGTTTCCCAGCTGCCGCGCGTTGGCGGCGTTCGCGGCTCGCTTGACTTTCGGAGCCGCGCGGCGCCTAAGAGATGCATGGCAATTGGCCGCAAGGGACGCTAAGTCGATGTCCGGCTCGGCGAAATCCTGACGATCCGGCGGATCTTCTAGCACGTAAGCCCTACAAGTTTGCAAGTGCTTTTGGATTGCAAGCATGAGGGGAGGCGGGTTCCCTGGTCTCTAATGCAATACGTTGCGGAGGTTGCGGATTACTTTCGTGTCGGGCGCGCGGGTTTACCTTGACTATAACGCCACGGCGCCCTTGCGTCCCGCGGCGCGCGAGGCAATGTGCGCGGCCCTCGATCTTTGCGGCAACGCCTCCTCCGTACATGCCGAAGGGCGAACCGCGCGGGCGATAATCGAATCTGCCCGTGCCGAGGTGGCCGCTTTTGCCGGGGTCGCCCCTAAAAACGTCGTTTTTACCTCGGGCGGGACGGAGGCGCTCAATTTGGCGCTGACGCCCCATATCGAGACGGCGAACGAAAAGAGGCCCTTCGATCTGCTCGTGGCAAGCGCCGGAGAACATCAAGCTGTCCTCGCGGGCCACCGTTTTGGCGCGCAACTGGAGCTTGCCGGTCTGGCGCCTCGAGGCGTGCTCAATATCGAGGCGCTTGGCGCGACCGTTGCCCGCGCGAGCGCCGCCGGGCATCGCATTATGCTGGCCCTTCAGGCCGCCAACAACGAGACGGGGGTTATTCAGCCGGTCGCGGCGGCGGCGGAGATGGTTCATGCGGCGGGCGGGTTTCTGGTTTGCGACGCGGTTCAGGCGGCGGGTAGGATCGATTGTCGCATCGAGAGCTTGGGAGCGGACGCGATCATTCTTTCGGCGCATAAATTCGGCGGGCCAAAAGGCGCCGGGGCGCTTTGTATTCGTTCTGACTCGTACCACATAAGAGAGGCGCTCCTGCGGGGCGGCGGGCAGGAGCGGGGGCTGCGCGCCGGGACCGAGAACGTTGCCGGCATTGCCGGGATGGCTGCTGCCCTTGGCGCCGCGAATGCCCGGCTGCGGAAGGAAGCGGCAGTCCTGGCTGGCTGGCGGGACGAATTGGAGGCAGAAATTTCGAGCGTCGCGCCGGGAGCGGTGTTTTTTGGCGCCGGGATGGAGAGATTGCCGAATACGTCCTGCTTCGCCGTGCCCGGAATCGAGGCGCAAGTTTTGCTTATAGCTTTGGATATGGAGGGTATTGCGGTATCGTCGGGTTCCGCCTGTTCGTCGGGGAAGGTGAAACCTTCGCACGTCTTGCGCGCGATGGGTGTGGCGCCGGACGTGGCGACAGGCGCCATCAGGGTCAGTCTCGGGTGGAATTCGCGGCGGGAAGATTGCGGTTTGTTCGTGGCGGCTCTTGAAAGGACGATCAGTACAATCGGAGCAAGGCGGGCAGCGTGAACAACCGGGCCGATTCCTTGTGAATACCGGCCGGGTTATTCCCGCACCTTTATCGGGTTCCCTCCCGCACCATTGTAAGTTATTCTACGACGTCTGAACCAGCGGTCCTTGAAACCGCCGAGGTGAGGAGAATGGCATGCCTGCGGTCCAAGAGACCGTCGATCGCGTGAAGGCGATCGGCGTCAGCGAATATAAGTATGGTTTCTTCTCCGATATTGAATCCGACAAAGCCCCGAAGGGACTCAGCGAAGACATTGTCCGGTTCATTTCGGCGAAAAAGGACGAGCCCGCCTGGCTGACCGAATGGCGGCTCGGCGCCTACCGGCGCTGGCTCACGATGCAAGAGCCGCGCTGGGCCAGGGTGCATTTTCCGAAGATCGATTATCAGGATCTTTACTATTATTCCGCGCCGAAGACGGCCGCCGGTCCGAAGTCGCTCGACGAAGTCGATCCGGAGCTTTTGAAAATTTACGCAAAGCTCGGAATTCCGTTGCGTGAGCAGGAGGCGCTTGCCGGCATCGGCCCGGAGGGCAGAATTGCGGTCGATGCGGTGTTCGACTCTGTCTCGGTCGTCACCACTTTTAAGGAGGAGCTGGCCAGGGCCGGGGTAATTTTCTGCCCTATTTCGGAGGCCGTGCATACCCATCCGGACCTTGTCCGGAAGTATCTCGGATCGGTGGTGCCCACGACGGACAATTTCTACGCGACGCTGAATAGCGCGGTATATTCCGACGGGTCCTTCGTTTACGTTCCGCCTCGCGTTCGCTGCCCGATGGAACTCTCCACGTATTTTAGGATCAACGAACAAAACACAGGCCAGTTCGAACGCACGCTGATCATCGCCGACAAGGGCAGCTACGTTTCCTATCTCGAGGGCTGCACGGCACCCAAGCGCGACGAAAATCAGCTGCATGCCGCGGTCGTGGAGCTGATCGCCCTTGACGACGCCGAGATCAAATATTCGACGGTGCAGAACTGGTATCCGGGCGACGCCGACGGCCGGGGCGGAATCTATAATTTCGTCACCAAGCGCGGCGATTGCCGGGGCGATAATTCCAAGATCTCCTGGACTCAGGTTGAAACCGGTTCGGCGATTACCTGGAAATATCCGTCATGCATTCTGCGCGGCGACAATTCACGCGGCGAATTCTATTCGATCGCGATTTCCAACGGCCGCCAGCAGGTCGATTCCGGCACCAAGATGATCCATCTCGGCAAGAACACGACGAGCCGGGTCTTATCGAAGGGAATTTCCGCGGGGAGATCGCAAAATACCTATCGCGGTCAGATTTCGGCGCACCGGAAAGCCACGGGCGCCCGCAATTTCACCAATTGCGATTCGCTGCTCATCGGCAATTCGTGCGGCGCCCATACGGTGCCCTATATCGAATCGAAGACACCCGGCGCGCAATTCGAACATGAGGCGACGACCTCGAAAATCTCCGAGGATCAGCTGTTTTATTGCATGCAGCGCGGACTTTCGGGCGAGGAAGCGACGGCGTTAATCGTGAACGGCTTCGTGCGCGATGTGTTGCAGCAGCTGCCGATGGAATTCGCGGTGGAAGCGCAGAAATTGATCGCGATTTCGCTCGAAGGGAGCGTCGGCTGACGCGGCTCCCCGGCGATGCGGCAGGCAGTTTTCTTTGGGATCGGGTTGCTTTAGACAATCGCGAAGAACGGAGCCAGAAATTTCGCGATCGGAGTGGCGATAAATTCGAGTGGGCAACCGCCGCTCGAATGTTGAAACCCGCTGATATTTGGTCAAGGAAAAATCGTGCTCGAAGTTAAAAACCTCAATGTTTCCATCGGTGGACGCCAAATCCTCGATGGTCTCGATCTTACTGTTCGGGACGGGGAGGTTGCCGCGCTCATGGGGCCGAACGGGAGCGGCAAGTCGACCTTGGCCCATGTCCTCGCGGGCCGTAAGGAATATGCGGTTGAGACTGGCGAGATCTTGCTGAACGGCGAGAGTCTCTTAAACCTCGAGCCAGATGCGCGCGCCGCCAAGGGGCTTTTCCTAGCGTTTCAATATCCAATCGAAATACCAGGCGTCGCGACCTTGACATTTCTCAAGGCGGCTTTGAACGCGCAGCGCAAAAAGCGGGGGCAAGAAGAGCTCTCGACCCCGGATCTCATGAAACGGGTCAAGGCGTCGGCCGGCAAGCTCAAGATCAGCCAGGACATGCTCAAGCGCGCGCTCAACGCCGGTTTTTCCGGCGGCGAGAAGAAGCGCATGGAGATACTCCAGATGGCGCTTCTGGAGCCGGCTTTCGCCATTCTCGATGAAACCGATTCAGGTCTCGACATCGACGCCTTGCGCGTGGTCGCCGAGGGCGTCAACGCGCTGCGCTCGCCGGCGCGTGGTTTCCTCATTATCACGCATTACCAGCGTGTTCTCGACCACCTAGTGCCAGACACCGTGCATGTGATGGCGCAGGGTCGAATCGTCCGCAGCGGCGGCAAGGAATTGGCGGTCGAACTGGAAAAAAGCGGATACCGCGATTACGTCGCCGAGCCGGCCGACGCATAAAAGAAAACGGCAATGAACGCTGACATCATCCCGGCGAGAACGCCTGCCGAAATCTTCCTGGCCCGCGCCTTCGACGCTTCCAAGGCCGGGCTGCCCGGCAACATCGACGTGGCCAAATGGCGGGAGGCTTCGTTTAAGGCTTTCAAAGTATCGGGACTGCCGCACCGGCGCATCGAGGCGTGGCATTATACCGACCTACGCACGCTTATGCGCGATGCCTTGCCGCTTGCCTTGGCCCCTGGCGCCGCGGCGATCAATGCACTGCGCAAGGAATTCGCCGCTGCCCGCCTGCCACGGCAGCGTATCGTTTTGGTCGATGGTTTCTTCGTGCCGGAATTATCCGCACGCTTGCCAGAAGGGCTAAGGGTTTGCTCGCTCGCCTCCGTATTGACCGAAGGCCGGCCCGATCTGATCGCGCTTTTGGCTTCGCATGACCTTGCTGCGCAGGATCCCATCGTGTCGTTGAACGCGGCTTTGATGCAGGACGGCGTCGTGATCGAGTTGGCGCCTGGAACCATGATTGCCGAACCTTTCAACCTCGTTCATGCCACGGCCTCTCCTACGCCCGCCGCGCATTTCTCGCGCTCCGCACTAATTATCGGGGCTGGCGCATCCCTCCGCCTCGCGGAGTCGATCTATGCCTCAAACCGTGCTCAACCGATCCACGCGGGCCAAGTCAATGCCTGTCTTATCGTTTCCCTCGGCGAGGGGGCGAAGCTCGATCATACGGCGATGGTGACGGGAAGTGCTCCGGGCGGTGTCCGGCTCGAAAGCGTCATGGTCCGGATCGGCGCCAGGGCGAGGTTCGATAGTTTCGCGCTCGTCGCCGGCATCGGCCTTGTGCGGCGGCAGATGTTTGCGCGGCTCGAAGGCGTGGAGGCGAAAGCCTTGCTCGGTGGCGTGTCGCTTCTTCGCGGCCGCGAACATGCCGATACGACCTTGCTGGTCGAGCACATGGCGAGAGGAAGCGTGAGCCGCGAGACCTTCAAATATATTTTAGACGAGGAAGCAACTGGCGTATTCCATGGCAAGATCAGAGTAGAGCCTGGGGCACAAAAGACCGACGGGAAGATGCTCTGCAAGGCGATCCTGTTGTCCGATATGGCCGCGATGAACAACAAGCCGGAGCTTGAAATTTTCGCCGACGACGTTGCCTGCGGGCATGGCGCGACATGCGGCGGACTGGACATCGACCAGTTGTTCTATCTACAGACCAGAGGATTGCCTTTCGCGCAAGCCGAGGCGCTATTGTTGGAAGCCTTCGCGGGGGAATTGGTCGACGGAATCGGGCATGAAGAGTTGATCAAGGCCTATCGCCGCGAGGTGAGCGCTTGGCTTTCCGCGCGGCATGGGCCAACGGTTGCGCCGTCGCGCGGCCTGATCGCCTAGGCAGTGCGGCCGTGGCGCGGAGTGCCAATTTGGAGCAACGAATGAACAAGCATATCGCCATGGACGCGCCGCTCGAGATTGCTTCTCTGCGCGAGGATTTTCCGATCCTTGCGACCAAGGTCTATGGCAAGCCGCTCGTCTATCTTGACAACGCCGCTTCGGCGCAAAAGCCCAGGCAAGTCGTCGAGCGAATGCTGCATGCGACCTATCATGAATATGCCAACGTTCATCGCGGCCTGCATTATCTTGCCAACGCCGCGACCGATGCCTATGAGGCCGCGCGCGAAAGCTTGCGCGCTTTCCTCAATGCCGGGTCCGTAGCCGAGATCGTCTTCACGAAATCGGCGACCGAGGCAATCAATCTAGTTGCCGCCTCTTTCGGTGAGGCCTACATCAAGGAAGGCGACGAGATCGTCCTTTCGATCATGGAACACCACGCCAACATCGTGCCGTGGCATTTTTTGCGCGAGCGCAGGGGCGCCGTCCTGAAATGGGTGGACATCGACGACGACGGAAATTTCCTGCTCGAAGCGTTCGAGCAGGCATTGACGGAAATGACCAAGATCGTCGCCCTGACCCATTTGTCGAACGTGCTCGGCACGGTCACTCCGGTCAAGGAGATCGTCCGTATCGCGCATGCGCGCGGGATTCCCGTTTTGATCGATGGTTCGCAAGGCGCGGTCCATCTCGACGTCGATGTCGTTGACCTCGATGTCGATTTTTATTGCCTAACCGGCCATAAGCTTTATGGGCCGACTGGCATCGGCGCGCTCTACGGCAAGAAGGAATGGCTGGAGAAATTGCCGCCCTTCCTCGGCGGCGGCGAGATGATCGATGAGGTCACCAAGGATCGCGTGACCTATAACGAGCCGCCACATCGTTTCGAAGCCGGCACTCCGCCAATTGTGCAGGCGATCGGGCTCGGCGCCGCCGTGGATTATGTGCAACGGATCGGCCGCGAGCGCATTCATGCGCATGAGCTGGGCTTGAGCAATTATGCGCATGAGCGCTTGTCGCGGATCAACTCACTGCGGGTCTTCGGCCATGCGAGAGGCAAGGGCGCGATCATATCCTTCAACATGGAGGGCGCCCATGCGCATGATGTCGCCACCGTGCTTGATCAATGCGGCGTCGCGGTGCGCGCCGGAACGCACTGCGCCCAGCCGCTTCTTTCGCGCTTCGGCGTGACATCGACCTGCCGCGCGTCCTTCGCGCTCTATAACACCTTCGAGGAAGTCGACAAGCTCGTCTTAGCCTTGATCAAGGCCGAAGGCCTGTTTGCTTGAGAAACAAGGAGCCAGACATGGCCGAGGCACAAACCAGCGAATGGCATGAAACCGTCGAAGGCCAAGAATCCATGCCAAACGAGCCGCGATGGCTCTTCGACGGATCGGTGCCGGAAGGCGAGCGCGTGCGTCTCGCCAACGACATCGTCGCGGCTCTGAAGACTGTGTTCGATCCCGAAATTCCTTGCGATATTTACGAGCTTGGACTGATCTACAAGGTGGAAGTTGGCGACGATCGCTTGATCAAGATCGATATGACCCTGACCGCGCCAGGCTGCCCGGTGGCGGGCGAGCTCCCAGGGTGGATCGAGACAGCGGTCGGCGCGGTGCCGGGGGTTCTCGGCGTCAACGCAACGGTGGTTTTCGATCCGCCGTGGGACCAGAGCCATATGTCCGACGAAGCGCGCGTTTCACTTGACATGTTTTGAGCTTCCGGGACTCCTCCGGGGAGAAGCGGCAGCCCGCCACGATAACCCGACTTCGCTCAGCCTTTGTCGTACTCGTCGTGGCGGCGCCACCAGACGCCCGTCTCGTTGCGCCCCTTGGGGGCGCGGTCGAGCCAT
>JBOHJV010000036.1:0-23052 GCA_050728695.1 Methylocella sp.
ACCCGCGTCTTGCCGGTTGTGTTCGGCCTTCCAGAGCCGTGGATGTTCTCCTGCGAAAAGAAGCAGCAGCTGCCCGGCTTGGCCTTGATCTGATGGCTTTCCTTGCCGAACAGTTCCGTCATCTCCTCCATGCCGAGCCGCTTGTCGATCGCGATTTTGATCAGTTCGCGCGATCTCTTAATGCCGATGATCTGCATCGACCTTGAGCGATCCTCGTCCGCCGTCACGTCGACGAACGGCATCCAGAGGCTGCGCGAGGCGACGCCGTGACCGTAGAGCAAGCCAGTGTGGTACGGGAAAAATAAATCCGGAGTGGTCGGCAGCATGATGCGCACGTTCATGAACCGCTGCACCGCGATCGGCGGCCGCAATTTGCCCTTTGGAACAGCGACCTCGCGGACGAAGCGGTTGACCATCCGCCTGAATTCGGGAAGGTTCGTATCGGCGCAGAGCTGCTTCGTGACCTTGAAGGTTTCCTTTTGCGGGACCACGAGGTGCAGGTTGTCCAGCGCGTCCAAGTCATATCCCATCATGCGAACGCGGTTTAATATCCATTCGTTGAAAGGAAAGCGCTGGTTTGGATATGTCATGATTTGCGCATCCCACTCATGAGTCAGGCTGCGCTCCAATTCCGCGTCGATATCTTTCGCCTGAATCGGATTAAAACCCTTCACCGCCGTCGCAAATGCTTGAATAGTCATTGCTCTAAGCTCCTTAACTTCCACCGCGTTGACCGCATTAGAGTGAATGCAATACCACAGCCCTCCTCGGGAACCAGAAAGGCCCCGGGTGCGATATCGATTATACCTTTCGTTTTGTGATGGAGGGGCGTATGCGTGACAAACTATCTCTCACCGTCCTAGTAGAGTCAATATCAAAAAAACACCTTTAGCAAACAGTAACCTAGGCTATAGTACCTAGATTGTCGTTAATGAGTAAGTAGATTATTGACGTCGATAATCAATAGCATTCATTTGCCCTATTACGTTAAGCACCCCGATACTGCAACAACTTAATATTGCTTTAGGGTAGCTGCCGACATCGGATGGAGAGATCACGGTACGCGCGCGGACTATGCCAGACGAGAAGGGCTCAGTCAAGCCCTAAATGATGTCGAGAGATGTCGAGAGCTGCCGAGAAGAAGGAACGAACGGCCGCAAAGTCCATTCCACCTAGTGGCCCGCCTTTACATCATGTGGCCGTCTGTAGGGCCTGGTGGCAGTGGTGCTGGTATTTTGCCATAGGGGCGATGATAAATTCATTCTTGATAACTGTTTAAAGCGATGTACTCCTCATGAAGTTGTGAAGGGTCACTATTCAATTGCACCGGCTGGGCTGTGCTAAGCTTCCCCGCCGGAAGCGCCTGCCGATCCTCCCCGGCGGGCGCTTTTTTGCCCGGCTTTCTTGGCAATTGGCTTTTTCGGCGGCTTATACGCCGCGATCTTGCCTAGCGATTTCTCAAACCGCTTTTTGTCCTCGTCGCAGCCGAGCTTGCTGGCGGTTTCGATGAAACGAGCAAACTGATTCTCAGTTTTTTGCTTCATGCGGGCTTCCCGCCTCTTTTTGCATATTCAAAGAGCGGCCCATCACTCCGTCGGCTACGAGAAGATTTAATTGGTTTCTTGCGCCGATTCATGGCCGTCCTGCGCTCAATTTTCAGTAGTTTTGGGTCTTTATTGGAAACCCATCGTAGCTTCCCGTCTTCTGTCCAGTTACAAGGCACATGATAAAACGAGGCCTTCTTAGCTCGCTTGATCTTGGTGGCGATCACCGGCCACCAATGGATTAGAAGCGCACATTTGCGCCAGAATTTCCAATTTGACCACTGTGATTCAAAGAAGATAACGACGAAGCCATATTCAATCAGCGCCAAGCGCTCATGTACGCGATTCTTCATTTTTGTATCGCCGGATATGACGACTTTTCCGCCATCCGAACCGTTTCAACCATGGCACATCGTCCTTTGGACGATAGTCAGAGTCTCCGCGCTTTGGTGTATAGTCTGCCGCGCTCTTGATTTCGAAATTGCCAGAAATCTTGCGAAATTGGCGTTATTTGGAGAAAGTCTGCAAGACTTTAACCAGTGCTATTGGAACGTTCTGGTCAAACGCAACTTTCAAGCGGCCTTAGCTAGATGCTCCTCAAACTTGACCGCTTCGCGTACATGACGTACCGGTACGTCAAAAATATCAGCAACGAACTGAGCGCTGCCTTCCACCTTCACAGCCTTCGCTAGCGCTTCTGTCGGGATGCGACTTGGCTTCATAACAGGGCGACCAAATGCAATACGCGGATGAACTATGACGTTCGGCGCTATCTTTGGCCTAGGTTTCCATTCAATGGCTTCGCCTTGCGGATCAAAAACTACATCATCCAGAAAAGATTTCATTACCACGGAAGGCATTTCGTAGTTTTTGGTTCTCAAGTCGTAGACGAGCATCAATCCGTTCCGACGCGCTATCTCGGCAACAATCTTGCGGCCGTCTGTTTTAAAGACCGTGCGTGTAGGGAATGGATGTGGGTGCTTAAGCGTTGTCTTCGCTTCGTTCATGATCGTTCGAATCTCGCGCAATTGAACGCCTGCCTTCACGAAGCACGCGATGAATCGAAGTTCCATTAGGTTCGCGAAACTAATAGCGGTTTTGCCGGCAACTCGACCGAGTTGATTGTCAATTACGGGGTCTTGCTTGCCAGTGTGACCATCTACCCATACCCGAACAGACGCTTGCGGCGCGCCGACAAGCTCTGCCGCATCCGGAATGGTGTAAATGCCAATTTCTAGCAAGCCCGGATGTGCCATGAGACTCTGCCTTATGCGGCGCCTGCCGATGAGACCCGGTAGGTAAGCCGCTTTCCAACGATACCGTGTGGCGCGCGTGCGGTCCGCTCTAAATCGCAGCAGTTAAGCTAGACGCGATGATTATAGCGGAAATCAAATTCGGCCAGGTAGCGGTGCAAATGGCGCTCGCTGCAATGCTGATAAACGCCTTTCATGCCACGCTTGAAGATGCTGTAATAGCCTTCGACGGTGTTTGTGTGCACGTCGCCGCGAACATATTCATCGGCCTTGTGGCTCACACTCTCATCGCTCGCGAAGTGATCGCCGAGCGTGAAATAATGGCCACCTTCGTCAGTCATCATCGCGGTTTCTTTTGCGACGTTGGCCTTGATGATCGGGACAATATCGGAGGCGCTTGTGCCATCGACATGGAAAGAGCGCACCTTTCCGTTCACGCGATCGACAAGAGATAACACCGCGTTCTTATGGCCGTGTCCGCGACGCCTAACGGAACCATCCTTGCGGCCGATGAACGTTTCGTCCGCTTCGACGGCGCTGCCAGCGCCTCCCATAGGCGCAAGGCTCCCCGTACGCATGGCTTCCCGGAGACGATGGCTCATGAACCATGCGGTTTGCAGCGTGACGCCAAGCGTCCGGTGTAATTGGTTAGAGCTGATACCCTTCTTACTAGAGCACATAAGATATGCGGCTTGGAACCAAGCATGCAGCGGCACATGGCTGCGCTCGAAAATCGTTCCAACGCGAACCGTGAATTGCTTGCGGCAATCATAGCATTTTTTCAGACCAAGGCGTTCGCGGCCTTTTTTGTCCTTAACGCCATTGAGCGCGGCAATGCTGCCCATGCAACCACAATGCGGGCATACCGGGCCTTGTGGCCATACGATTGTTTCAAGCGCCTCGAAAGCGGCGGCTTCGTCTTGAAGGTAAAGCTCTTGAAAAACGCTGGTCACGACCGAACCCCTTGCTATGGCTTTACACTACCACTTGCGTTGGGTTTGTCAACTAGAATATCGCCAAATGTTTCACGTGACGCATTTTGGTAAGGTTGGTCGCCAAAACCGGACAAAAAGTTCAGGCGAGGCTCGCGCAAAACCGTTGGATTTTCGCGCAGGCGCCTTCGAGCACCGGCGTCGCCGTCGCATAGGAAATCCGAAAATTCGGGCCAAGCCCAAACGCCGCGCCGTGCACCACGGCGACGCCCTCGGCTTCAAGCAGCGCCGTGGCAAAATCCTCGTCATTGCCGATCGCTTTGCCGTCCGGAGTTTTCTTGCCGATGGCGCCGGCGCAGGATGGATAGACATAGAACGCGCCTTCCGGCGAAGGACAGTCCAAATATTTGGCCTGGTTGAGCATCGAAACGACAAGGTCGCGCCGCTTTTCGAAAATCCGCGCGCGCTCGGCGATGAACTCCTGTGGCCCGGTCAGCGCCTCGACGGAGGCCCATTGCGCGATCGAACAGGCGCCAGACGTCTGCTGGCCTTGCAGCGTGTCCATCGCCTTGATCAAGTGCTCCGGCCCGGCGGCATAGCCGATCCGCCAGCCGGTCATCGCATAGGCTTTTGATACGCCATTCATGGTAAGCGTGCGGGAGATAAGCTCCGGCTCGACTTGCGCCGGCGTCGCGAAGGTAAAATCGCCATAGGTGAGATGCTCGTAAATGTCGTCGGTCAAGATCCAAACGTCGGGATGGCGCAACAAAACATCGGTGAGCGCCTTCAATTCCGCCCGCGTGTAGGCGGCACCCGACGGGTTCGACGGCGAATTCAAAATCAGCCATTTGGTCTTGCGGCTAATGGCTTTGTCAAGCGCGTCCGCTTGCAATTTAAAGCCATGTTCCATGGTGGCCTCGACCGCGATAGGCGTGCCGCCGGCAATCAGAACCATGTCGGGGTAGCTCACCCAATAGGGCGCGGGAATGATCACCTCGTCGCCGCGATTGAGGGTGGCGAGAAAGGCATTGAACAAAATGTGCTTGCCGCCGGCGCCGACAATCGTCTGCGAGGGTTTGTAGTCGAGCCCGTTCTCGCGCTTGAATTTTTGCGCGATTGCTTCGCGCAAGGGCGGGATGCCGGACACGGGCGTGTATTTGGTCTCGCCGCGCTCGATCGCGGCGACCGCGGCTCTCTTTATGTTGTCCGGAGTATCGAAATCGGGCTCGCCAGTTGACAGCGAAACAATATCGCGCCCCGCGTTCTTGAGATCGCGCGCCTTCTGCGTAGCCGCGATCGTCGCGGAGGGTTTTACGCGCAAAAGGGCATCGGCGAGGAAAGACATCTGGCAAATCTCCGGTGCGGGAAACGCGGGCGCAAGGGGGAATGCAGCCCCTGATTGGGCGCGGACCTTAGGATCGAAGTTGCCGGAAGGCAACCGGAAACACCGCTGAAGGAAGGCAGCGATTCGTGTTTCGAGCTGAAGGGGCGGCGGATGATGATTTACGGTTAGGAAACATGCACGGGCTATCTGCGCGCTCGAATAGCTTTGGCGGGAATGGCAAGACCGGATTTGATGTTTGGGTGACGGAATGTGCCCTAGCTGGGGCGCCGTCTGAAACAAAATCCTAAGAATTTTAACCGTCCAGGCTTTGCCACCGAATAGGAAGTTACCCTATGGCGATCGCGGGTGACTTCGACGACATGTCCGATGCCGGGTTCGTCCGCGCCTACGACGCGCGCGGCGCGAGGCGGCAAGTGCAGATTTCGACCATGCTCGTTCTCGTGCTTGCATTGGCCGCGATTGTGCTTGGAATATCGACCTTGCTCCCCCCAATTGCCGCCGGACGGTCTATCGCGGCCAGACCGAGCAGACCTCACATCGCGGAAACGTTACTGGACATTCGCGGCTGACATGACAAATTGTCGCATACTCTCCCCTTTGGTCCTCGGGGGGCCCAAAAGTAAGGGTCGCGCTTTGTCCTGGTGCGGCCCTTTTTTTGGGCAAGGCGGCGAAAAAATAATGCGCGGCCCAATTTTCGCCGCGGAACGAACGGCTAAGCTCAGCGCTTCAGATCGATTCGGGCCTTGCCATGCGCCTCCAATTGACCCCGCCGGGCGCTCCCATCTTTTTTGTGTCGCTTATCCTGGCCGTTGCCGCGGTGGCGTCCCTCTATACCCATGTTCCGCTCGTCGGACATTACGTCGGCACGCATCGTTTCTGGGTGATGGCGGCGGCTTATGCGGCGTTGCTCGCGGGCGCGCTTTTCGAGGGGCTGTAGCAGGGATCCCGCCGCCGGAGGCAGGCTTCACCGTGCCGTTGCGAAAAATTCTGGCACAAGTTCTGGCCAAGTCGCGGTTCGCTTCGCAGCGGGCCGGAGCTTTTGGGCTATCGGCGTTGACCATCCTCACCCGCCATGGCGCGGCGTGAAACGGGCGCCATCCCCGGTTTGGAATTGACCCACGCGCGCGAACGCGGCCAGAATGCGAGCGACGGAAGGTTCGATTTTTCTCCCTTGCCGGAATTTTGCGGCGATCGAGGGGGCGTCGAGCGGCGTGCTCGCTTCCGCCAGCGCCGCGAACACCGCCGCCGCGCGCTCCAGGTCGCCTGCCGGAAAGGCCGGCTTTTGCGCCTTCGCGGCGGCGATGACGAGCGGCGCTTCGATCTGCTCCTCTCTCGGCTTTGCGGGCTCCGCCGCCATGCCCGCCCGGCCGCGCTGATAGTTTGGGCGCAGCCAGCGAATGAGTCCGCGCTTTTCCTCCGCCGCCCGCTCGGCATTCAAGGCGACGAGCCTTGCTAAAATCTCATCATCGGACAGGTTTTCGGCCCAGCCGTAAGCTTCGGCGACAAGCGCATCGAGCTTTTCGTGCAGTTCGCGTAAGATCAGAACGAGGCCGTTGGTTTTGATCGCTTCCTCTTGCGTTTCGAGTTTTTCGCCCGCGCGAATCTTCTCCAAAACATTATAGATCTGCGTGAGGGTCAGGCCGGGGTGTTCGGCCTGGACATTTTTGCGCAGGGCGTCCAGCTCTTCTGCCGTTTCGCGGATTTGGACTTTTAGGGCCTCAGGCGGGTCGGGGAAAGGGAAAGGATCGAAGCATTTGGACTTTGTGTAGCGCGGACGGTCTTCCAGTGTGCCACCCGTGCCAAGTGTCCAAACGACATGAAAGCGCGATGAGAGAACACCAAGGAAAAAGGCATCATCGAGAGCCGTGCAGACCAGCATGTTGTCCGGCAAAATGCTCGCGGCGAGAAACTGGAAGACGCGATGCTTCGCCGTCTCGACCGTCGCGATGTAGCGGGACAACCCATTAAGAGCAGGGCGAAGTTCCCGGCGTGGCTCGCCAAAAATCCACCAATTCACCCGGTAGGATTCGCGGTTGTTCACATCACGGCCGTTCGGCTTGCCATCCTCGTCCTGGCATTCCTTCACAGATTCAAGGACGTGCTGGTAAACTTCTGGAAAGCGCCCGCGAACCTCCTCAGCCTCTAATCCGAACAAATCGATGACCATTACGCCACGCGGCGTGCCTGTAAGATCGCGGCCATTGCGATAGAGCCTGATACGCTCTTCGAGCCCCGGCCTACGACCAAGGCCCAAATGTTCGGCTTCGGCGGGCGTCACTATGAAGCCGTCTCCATGAAGCTTCACGCCGGGCGAGCAAATGAAGGCGTTGGCTTGAAGCGCGGTTGCCTTGGTGACATCCACGCCCACCGTCAAATCGCTATTGATTTTTCCGCGCGTCTCTCGCAGCTCGACATTGGGCGCGTCCGTATCGAGACCCTCTTCCTTCGTCACCTCCAACAAGCGGCCCTCATGCGTGCCCGCTTCCGCCACGGTCATCGCTATCCGCACGGCGGCCGGATCTTTCGTCGCCTTCGTCCAAGGGTGATCGGGAATCGCCATCACCAATGAAACGGGTTTTTTGCCGCCCAAATGTCGTTCCATGACCCGCCGCTGAAACACTTGGGAAAGCGTGTTCGTCGTGACCAAACCGAAGCGTTTCAGCTGAGTGCCCTTGCGGGTCAAAAGCCCGGCGGCAAAATCCCACCAATACATGACGTAATCGGCGCTTTCGTTGATATGCGGATGCGCCGCCCAAAGCGCCTTCGCATAATCCTCGCCCAAGCGCCCGCGAATATCCTTGCCGCCAATAAAGGGCGGATTGCCGACGATATAATCGGCCTCCGGCCATTCCGGCCGCTTCGGGTTTGTGTAGCGATAGACTTCGACGCGGTCGCCCTCGGCATCGGTCCTTGCGATGGGCTTGGCGCGTTCGTTGCGCGCCAAGTCTTTCGCGTCCCAGGCGAGCACGGCGTCGCGCACCTCGATCGTCTTGAAATCGCGCAGAATCGGCTCGGGCGGCATTCCCCCGCGTGTGCGAAAATGCCATTGCAGATAGCCGATCCAAAGTACCAGTTCGGTAATGGCCGCCGCACGGGGATTGACTTCGAGTCCCAAAAATTGATGCGGGTCGATGGTCTGCCCCTGGAGCCAATGAAGTGCTTCCTGGTCCCCGGCCAAAGACGCCAATGCTTCTAAAACTTCGCCTTCGAGGCGTTTCAAAAGCTCGAGTGAGACATAAAGAAAATTCCCGGTGCCGCAGGCCGGATCTAGAATGCGAATTCCGCAAAGTTTTGTGTGGAAGTTTCGCACCTCGGCAGCCGCGCCCTTCGGATCGCCTTCGGTCCGCTTTCCCTCCGCTGCCGCCTGGACAATCGCCCATTCGGCCTTGAGCGGTTCCAGAATCGTCGCGACGACCAGCCGCTCGACATAGGCGCGGGGCGTATAATGCGCGCCGAGTTTTTTGCGCTCGGCGGGATTCAAGGCCTGTTCGAGCAGCGTGCCGAAAATGGCGGGCTCGACCAGCTTCCAATCCTTCGTAGCGGCTTCGTAAAGTTCGCCGATTTCCTCACGCGGCAGGGGAAGCACGGTGCGGGTCTTGAACAAGTAGCCGTTGAATTGGCGCACGTCCCGCTCGATCGCATAGGCGAAGCCGCCCTTGTCCATCGCCTCCCAAAGTTGCCCGACGAGGCGCGGAAACAGGGACGGATTATCTTTGCATCGCTTGAGAACCTCGCGAAAACTGTCCCTTGGCAGCAATTCGACATCCTCGGCGAACATGGTGAAGAGGCAGCGCATGAGAAATAGCGCGACGGTTTCTGGGTCATACTTCTTATCTTCGAGGTGCTTGGAAACTTTTGCCAATCGCTCCGCGATCGCGCGCGTGGCCTTGGCCGCGATTTTTGTCGGGTCGAGTTTTTGCGGATCGAGCCAGATCAGGCGCAGCCGCGCGCGAATCTCCTCTTGGCGGAGCTCTTCAAGATAAATGCGAAAACCTTGCCGGTCTGGAAACTGTGCGTAGTTTTTCCCCTGGCCAGTGAAGTCGGCATAAATCTCAAAACAATGGCCGACGTCGCAAACAATAAGGAACGGCGGCCAGCCCTCCACTGCTGGCAGCGCCTTGGCGTATTGCTCCGCCTGCTGGCGCGCGTTCAACATCAGAACGTTCCACGCGCGCGAAGCAGTGCGCACGCCGAGCGGGGCGGTCTCTTCTGGCCCGGTATCGAAAAGACAGCTTTGTCTGCCTTTCTCCGTCTCCGGCCGCCGGCTTTGCTTGGCCTCAAGGACAAAAGAGCCGCGTCTGTAAAGGTCGATGCGTCCGCGCGGGCTGAAACCGTCCGGCTCGCGAAAGGTGACGGCGCGCTCGAAGGCATAGGCGTTTAGCGCGGCGTCATGCGAAGCCGGATCCGGGTGCGGTACCTCCAGCACGTCGCAAAGATCGCGGAGGAACGACTGATAATTGGCGCGTTCTGCCCCGCCCTCGCCTGTGGTCCAGCGAGCGATGAAGGAGTCGAGGTTGGCAACCGGCGCGATAGGCATGAGCGTGGCGGCAATCATGCCTTATCGAACCGGAAAGCTCAAATCGGCCCGTCGCCAGGATCGCCAATGGGGTCGAATCAGGAGTTGCCGTGCTCCGCTAGTCCAACGAAGACGCATCGGCGCCCTCCGGTTCGCCGGGGCCGGGCTCCTGGCGAGCATCTTGATTTTGTCCCTCTTTGACGTCCGCCACCAGTGGCACGCCGCGGCCCCAGCCGCGCTTCGGCGCGGGCGACCATGGGCGGTCCTCGTCCGCCGCGCGAGCGGCGCGCATTTGCACGGCGCCGTCTTTCGTAAAGCTAAGGGTGAGCGCGCCGGTTTCTTTAAGTTTATCGCGGTCAATGACGATGTCCGCGGCGC
The DNA here is from genome assembly GCA_050728695.1 of Methylocella sp. Lineage (GTDB taxonomy): Bacteria > Pseudomonadota > Alphaproteobacteria > Rhizobiales > Beijerinckiaceae > Methylocapsa. The sequence goes on from JBOHJV010000036.1 coordinate 9,969, forward strand.
AGCCCAAGGGCGCGAAACGCGGGGTGACGATAATATCCGCGCGGGTGCAATCCTCGGCGAAAGCCCGCGTGTCGAAATCAAGCGCAACCGTCCGCCCGGAGGCGAGAGTGCCGATGCAACCGAGCTTGTCGCAATTTGTTTTAGTCAATGCCTCGGGGGCCGGGCGTCCATCGGCGTCGGCGCGCAGCCATTGCTCGGTCGAAAACGCATTTCGGCCGCGCCCGATCACCGCGAGACTGCCACCCATGGCGCGGAACGCCACGGCGTCGCCCGCGGGCGCCACCGCCACGTCGAATGACGGCCCAGCCGCCGCGCCGAGGAGGCCGAGCGCGGCAAGCGGAAGCGCGGTTGCTCGCAAAATCGCGGTCCGCCATAGCACGGAAGTCAGCACCGCGAGACTTAAAAATACAATCGCCCAGGGCGCGAAAGCGGGAAGGTGGATCGTCGATCCTGGCCAGCTTCCGATCCCGCGCGCGGCCCACATGACGCCGTCGATGCCAAGGCCGATATACCGCCACACAAAAGCGTCAAGGCCAAGTGGATAGAGTAAAGTGCCAAGGAGCGCGCCCGGCACCGCGAAAATTTCGATCACGGTGAGGGTAAGCGGATTGCCGATCAGCACGTAGGGGCTGAGCTCGTGGAAATTATAGGCCATGAAGGAGGCCGTGGCCGAGGTCGCGCAGAAGGTCGCGAACAAAAGTCCCAAAGGTCCCCGCCGCAGAAGCGGCGTCAAGAATTCGAACGCCATTCGCTTGCGCTCGCCCTCGACCGGGCGCGCCCCCAAGCGATAGGCTTCCGCGCGGCCTCGCTCGGCCGCCGACATGCGCGCTTCATAGACGGCGACCAGCGCCGCCACCGCCGCGAAGGAAAGTTGGAAGCTCGCGCCCATGATCGCTTCCGGCTGGATCAGAATGACAAGCGCTGCGGCAATCGCGAGATTTCGCATGGTCAACGCCTGCCGGTCGAGCAGAACCGAAGTCAGCATGATGAGGGTCATGAACAAGGCGCGTTCCGTGCCGACCCGCGAGCCGGTCGCGATGTCGTAAAAAAGCGCCCCCGCGATCGCAAAGAGCGCCGACCATTTCTTGATTGGATAGGAAAGCGCGAGGGTCTGGCTCAAAGCCAAAAGCCGGCGCAGGCCGACGAAAAAAATCGCCGCGACAAGCGTCATCTGGATGCCGGAAATCGTAATGATGTGAAAGATTCCGGCCTCGCGGATGACTTCCTTGGCTTCGTCGGACAAGAGGTCGCGCTTGCCCGTCACCATCGCCGCCGCGATCGCCCCTGCATCGCCGCCCACGATTTTGTCGATGCGGCGGGCCAGCGCATTGCGGCCGCGATCGATCGCCATCATCGCGGCAGCCGCGAGCCCAGGCGATTGGGGCGCCGCCACTACCTCGATGCGCCCCAACACGTTGCCGACCGCGCCGAGCCGCGCGAACCAGGCGTCGCGGGCAAAATCATAGCCGCCCGGAAGGCTCGCGCGCGCTGGCGGCAGCAGCCGCGCCTTAAAACTCACATAGGTGCCGGCCTCGAATGGCGGCGCCCGGCGCATGGACACGCGGACCCGGAACGGCGTCACATCTGGCGCAAGCCCCTCGGCGGAATGAACCCGCAAAAGAAAGCGCGCGCCATTCCGGCGAAAGTCCATCTCCTCGATAAAGCCTTGGAGCGTGACGATCCTGATCTTGTGGAGGACCGGCGCCGCGACCCGCGCCGTGCGCAAAGCCGCCGATAGTTCTCCGGCGAAGAGCGCGCAAAGCCCGCAAAGAACATAAAATGCGAGACGGTTGGCGCGCGCGAGATAGGCCAGAACGCCGAGAGACACGGCGGCGGGCGCGATCAGCCAAAGGGACGGCTCGCGGTCGGCGTAAAGATAAAGAACCACCCCCGTGCCGGCCGCGGCTGGCAGCCAAAGAAATGGCCGGCGAAGCGCCACCTCCGTCTCGAATGCCCGCCCAAAAACTCCCCGGAGCGGCGCAAGCTTGACGGCGAAGCCCTCCGCCTTGCGAAGGCGCCCAGAGGCGACTGCTGTTTGCGACACTTCCGCCATGGCGCACGTTAAAGCACTTTTATCATTTATGGAATTGGAAAAGTATTCACTCGTCAGCTGGCGCCGGCGCGACCGCCGCGCGCGCCACTCTCGGTCGCTTGCAAGCGTGCGATTGCCAGGTATGATCCAAACCCATTGTTGCGTACACCGTAATCTGGACCAGCAATTCGTGGACCCGGAACTCGTCGATCGAATCTACGAAAGTTCCTTCGTGCCGGAGCTTTGGCCGGGTGTTTTGGATGAGCTTGGACGAATAGCGGAGGGCCCCGGAGGGGTGTTGGCTATCACCAAAGCGGACGTTCAATATTGGGCCGCTGCGCCTGTAATCCGTGAAACCATGAAAAGATATGTGAACGAAGGTTGGTTCCGGCGCGGACAGAGCACTTCTGCTCGCTGGATTGCCGCGAGCTACGCTGGATTTGTGACCGAAATAGACGTTTTCACGCCTGAGGAATTGGATCAAGAACCTATCTACCGTGACTTTTACCGGCCGCAGGGCGTCGGATGGCGTGTCGGCACGACCATTCCGATCCCTACGGGGGAGTACGTGTCTTTCATCCTGACACGACGGATAGAACGCGGACCTTTCGAACGCGCCGTCGTCCAAAAATTCGATGAACTGCGTCCTCATCTCGCCCGTAGCGCATTGATGTCCGCGCGCTTGCAACTGGAGCGGGCGCGCATCGCGAGCGAAACGCTCGCCGTCATCGGCCTCCCGGCGCTGGTGCTCAATGAACAAGGCAAGGTCCTTGCCGCGAACCATTTGATCGAAGCGCTGACAAGCTATGTTCATTGGCGGGCGCGGGACCGCGTCTCGCTGAAAGACAGAGCCGCCGATAATCTGTTGCGGGACGCGATCGCGGCAATCGATTTGGCGGGCGGCCCAGTGCGCTCCTTCCCGGTCCGCGACACCGGCGCTGAGGCGATGATGGTCGCGCATATCGTGCCTATCCGGCTGTCGGCGCGGGATATCTTCGTGCGCTGCGCCGCCGTGCTCGTCTTGACCCCGGTGACTCTGCCGCAAGCGCCCCCGGTCGAGCTGGTGCAGTCCTTGTTTGATCTGACGCCCGCCGAGGCGCGCGTCGCCCGCGGTCTCGCCTCCGGCAAAACCGTGGAAGACATCGCCACCGATGGCGGCATTTCCACGAACACAATCCGCTCCCACGTACGCGGCGTGTTGGAAAAAACCGGCTGCAACCGGCAAGTCGACATCGTCGCGCTGCTCACCGCGATTTCCTCAACGCGGCTGACGCACCCGGCCTAACACGGCCTCATTTCAGAAAATCGCAAAAAAACTTACGCGCCTCATCAAAACTGGTGAGGCGGCGTCCGCAAAGCGGGCCTAGCCTCACCTTCGTTCGAAGGCGGACATTGGGGGCGTTAACTCAACCGCCCTCATCGGATCCCTCCGAACGTCGCCGCGCACTCCCCCAAACAGGGCGCGCGTGGCGTCCAATTTACGCAACACATTAATGACGAGTGCTGGAACCATGACTGCAAGAGAAGTTACTGTAAATTTCTTCAACAACACAACCTTTGAGCTAATCCGGGCATCTAGCCCGGAACCGGAACATGGCGTCTTCGAGGTACCTCCTCCTCCGGGGATTTCTTCGACTTTGCCCTTCGAAGACCCGCAGACACACGAGGTTGTGACTCCGCAACCTGAGGTCTGGAAACATGTCTCAAGCGGCGCTGGCGTGGAAGGGGAGGTCGACTATGTAATCCCGGGGTTGCCTGGGGTCTTACATCTTTGGTGGGATAACCCAGTCGCAGCGGACAACGATTACGATCAATCAGCGCCCCCAGGATTTCTCATCACGCGATTCGGGGGAAGCGGCAACGTTGCATTGGTTGATTGGACTCTTACCGGGTCCGGCGTTGGGTGGCATGGGTGGCAAGGTCTAGGACACCCTCCAAGCGGTCCGGCTGGCTCCGCCCCGGCAGCCGAGGCGCGAGTCGAGAATGGATTGCTCATCTTCGACGTCTTCGTAAGAGGAAACGAGGGGGCTCTGTGGCAAATTTCTTCCACGACTGGTGGTTCAACCTGGGGGTCCTGGATCAACGGAGTTTGGAAAGCTAATCAGTGGAACAATCTCGGAGGCACGTTTCAGGATGCACCGTCAGTCGTATCGGCTGGACCAAATCGAGTCGATATCTTCGTCCGCGGAATGGATGGTGCAATTGGGCGCAAATGGTGGGATGGTTCCTGGCATGGATGGCAAGGTCTAGGACACCCTCCAAGCGGTCCGGCTGGCTCCGCCCCGGCAGCCGAGGCGCGAGTCGAGAATGGATTGCTCATCTTCGACGTCTTCGTAAGAGGAAACGAGGGGGCTCTGTGGCAAATTTCTTCCACGACTGGTGGTTCAACCTGGGGGTCCTGGATCAACGGAGTTTGGAAAGCTAATCAGTGGAACAATCTCGGAGGCACGTTTCAGGATGCACCGTCAGTCGTATCGGCTGGACCAAATCGAGTCGATATCTTCGTCCGCGGAATGGATGGTGCAATTGGGCGCAAATGGTGGGATGGTTCCTGGCATGGATGGCAAGGCCTGGGTCACCCAGCTAGCGATCCAGTAACGTCGTCGCCTGCTGCCGAATCGCGGCTGGAGAATGGGATGCTGATTTTTGACGTATTCGTGAAAGGGCAGGAAAACGCCCTTTGGCAAATATCTTCGACCGATGGCGGCGGAAGCTGGGGATCGTTCATTGATGGCGTGTGGAAAACGAAAGAATGGAAGAGTCTCGGCGGCAGGCTTCAGCACGGGCCAGCCGTTGTATCTACGGGACCTTATCATGTTGATGTGTTCGTATCGGGAATCGACGGAAATGTCGGCCGCCTTTGGTGGGGACCGTAACTGCGTGTTATGAACATGGGGCACCGCGGCTTTCGGTATTAGCCATTCGCCGGCTGATGGGTGCTGCTACAGACGTAATCCCCGATCAGCCCAATAAGATGAGCTGACGTTCATATATATTACTTGTCGGATGGACCCGCGCAGCGGGCCCATCCGGATGCCACTCACCCCAACCCAAACCACACCGTCGCGATGCCTAAAAACGACCCGTTGCCCACGACGTCCGTGGCAGTCGTCACGAAGGGCGCCGGAGGGTACGGCGGGGGTCGATACGGAAACGGCTGAGCAATTGCCAGATCGAGATACCCCCAAGCTCGCCGGTGATGAGGTTCGTTAGCATCGCGAGCGCAACTCATATCCAAGTCCCATAGACCATCATCCACCCGGCCTGCACACTTTCCGCTGGACATCCCTTTCGAGTGTCAACGAGGTTGCACCCAGGCCGCCGATCGACAAACTTACGTGTATTCCGCGCAATGCCGCTCATCTCAAGCCGCCCGCTGGACGCGTTGAGTACTCAAGCGCCGTCGATCCTACCAGAATGTTGCGCGTGAAACCCTTTAGTGCGATTTCGCGAAACCGGGCCGTGTTCGATCATGGGTTATTCGCGAACCCTGCCGCTTTTGTTTCGGCGTTTTCATGCTACACGGTGCGCCGCGCCGGCCAATGGGCGCTCCCACACGATTTGCGGCGGTTTCTCGACGCAGGACTTTGCCCCATGCCAGACCCGGTGATCACTCGCTTCGCACCGTCGCCTACGGGTTTTCTGCATGTCGGCGGCGCCCGCACGGCGCTGTTCAACTGGCTCTATGCCCGCCGCGCGGGCGGCAAAATGCGGCTGCGGATCGAAGACACCGACCGCGAGCGCTCGACCGATGCGGCAATTGCCGCCATTCTCGACGGGCTCTCCTGGCTCGGCCTCGATTGGGACGGCGATGTCGTCTACCAGTTCCAGCGCGCGGGGCGCCACCAAGAGGCCGCCGAAAAACTGCTCGCCTCGGGGAGAGCCTATTATTGCTACGCGACGCAGCAAGAGCTCGACACGATGCGAGAAATGGCCCGCGCGATGGGACAGCCGCCGCGCTATGATGGGCGCTGGCGCGACCGCCCCGCCTCGGAAGCGCCGCCAGGCGTAAAGCCCGTCGTCCGGCTCAAGGCTGCCCGCGACGGCGAAACGGTTCTCGACGACAAAGTTCAGGGCCGGGTCGCCTGGGCCAACAAGGATCTCGACGACCTCGTTCTTCTGCGCTCGGATGGCACGCCGACCTATATGCTCGCCGTGGTGGTGGACGATCACGACATGGGCATCACCCATATCATTCGCGGCGACGATCATCTCACCAACGCGGCCCGCCAAATGCAGATCTATCAGGCGCTCGGCTGGGAGGTCCCGGTCATGGCGCATATTCCGCTCATTCATGGCGCCGACGGGACCAAATTGTCGAAGCGCCATGGCGCGCTCGGCGTCGATGCCTATCGCGCCATGGGCTATCTGCCCGAGGCGCTGCGCAATTATCTGGTTCGGCTCGGCTGGAGCCAGGGCGACAAGGAATTTTTTTCGAACCGAGAGATGATCGAGGCTTTCGATCTCGCCCATGTCGGACGCGCGCCCGCCCGCTTCGATTTTGCCAAGCTCGAAAGCATGAACGGGCATTATATTCGGAATACGTCCAATGAGGCTCTCGTTTCCGCGCTGGAATCCGCTCTGCCCTATTTGCTCGGCGGCGCGGGGGTGAGGCAAAAGCTCGACGATACGATGCGGGAGAAATTGCGCACCGCCATGCCGGGTTTGAAGGAGCGCGCGAAGACTCTGATCGAACTCTTGGATGGCGCAAAATTTCTGTTCGCGGACAGGCCGCTTGTCCTCGACGTGAAGGCCGCGAGCCTCCTTGACGTCGGAGGACGGGCGCATGTCGCCGGGCTGATCCCGCGTTTGGCGGCGCTCAAGGATTGGAACGCCGCCAGCCTCGAGGCAGCGGTGCGCGGATATAGCTCTGAAGCCGCAATCAAGCTTGGCGATGCCGCGCAGCCGCTGCGCGCCGCGCTCACCGGGCGAGCGGCTTCGCCGGGGATTTTCGATGTTTTGGAAGTGCTCGGCCGGGAGGAGAGCCTCGCCCGCTTGCATGACCAGGCCGGGTGAGGAGCGCGTCTTGGGGATGAATCCCTATCGCGCTCAAACTCGCCAGGGCGCGCTTTGTTCTCGTGTCTCCCGCGCGGATATGGCGATATTTGGTCGGACACCAAGGGTTGCTCGACCACTTTCGGCAACGTCGGCCGCCTCAGGCTCATGATCGAGAGCAGTGATGAGCTCGTCGAGAACGATCCGACGTTCCGCATCCCGCGCAGCCGGGGAACACGATTGATATTGGCCAAAGTCGAGCTGAGGCGCAAGGCTACATAAATTATTGGCCGCGCGCATGCTCCGTGGTACAAGCCCGCAAAGGTAGGAGTGGGTCATGTCACAAAATCGGGTGTTCGACGATTTCGCGCGTCTTATGACCGATGCCTCCGAGATGGCGCAAGGGGTCCGCCGCGAGGCCGAAACCGCGGTGAAAAGTCAGCTCGAACGTCTTCTCGCGACGATGGATGTCGTCACGCGCGAGGAATTCGAGGCGGTCAAGCAAATGGCCGCGAAGGCCCGCGACGACAACAAAAGGCTGAGCCAAAAGGTGGCCGAGCTCGAGGCGGCGATCGCTGCCGCAAGCAAAGGCCCCGGTGGATAGGCGGCGGCCTCACTTTAAAGCCGACCGCTTCAATCGCCGCGAACCTTATCTTCGCAATAAGCGAGCCTATCGGCACCGCAACACGATCGAGCGCATGTTCCGCCGTCCCAAGGATGCCAGACGCACCGCTACCCGCCACGATAAGCGCGCCAAATGCCGCTCGCGCATCCCTAACAAACTTTGCCGCCTCCACGCAGCTCAACCGCCCGGCCCGATACAGCGACAGCGTGTCCATGATCCGGGCCATCCGAACCTCCGGCAGCATCCGATCCTCCGGCGTAAAAGCCGGACAAATCGTCGGCTACCTAATCCTGACATGTCATCTGTTATCGACACTGGGGCGCGGGGGCAATCAAATCTTGTGGCGGAAAATCCTATGCTTTATGCTCGCTGAATGAGCATTGACATGAAGGAAACTCCGCAGGTTCCTCGCCATGGCCATGGCGGCCAAGGCCACGACCGAAAGGTCTTGCGGCTGCGCGGCGAGGCAAGCGAATTCGAAAGATTCGATCCGCCGCCGCCGCGCCGCCGCGGAATTCGCGCCGTGCCGCTGCGCATCATATTGCCCAATCTCGTTACCTTGCTCGCGCTTTGCATGGGCCTAACCGCGATCCGGTTCGCGATCGAGGGCCAGTTCGAAACCGCGGTCGTCGCGGTCGTTGCCGCCGCCATTCTCGATGGCTTGGACGGACGCATCGCGCGCGCGCTCCGCGGCACCTCGCGGTTTGGCGCCGAACTCGATTCGCTTGCCGATTTCGTCGCTTTCGGAGTGGCCCCGGCGCTTATCCTTTATGTCTGGGGTCTGCACGAAATAAAGAGTTTCGGCTGGTTCGCGGCGCTTGTTTTCGCGATCGCGGCGGCGCTTCGCCTTGCCCGCTTCAATGTCATGATCGACGATCCGGACCGGCCGTCTTGGCACGCGCATTTTTTCACCGGCATGCCCGCGCCGGCCGGCGCCATAGTCGGGCTCTTGCCGCTTTATCTCAACCTTTCGATTCTTGCGGTTCCCAACGTCCGTGCGCTCGTTCCTTTCGAAATCGCCTATGTGTTGAGCGTCGCCTTCTTGATGGCGAGCCGTATCCCACATTTTTCCGGCAAGAGGATTGGCCGCGTGCCACGCGAATATGTGATTGCCGTCCTTTTCGGGATCGCCGCGTGCCTTCTCCTGCTCGCGATCTTTACGATGGAAATGCTGATCGGCCTGACCATGATTTATTTAGTGACGATCCCTTTCGCCATCCGCCGTTGCAACACCTATGCGGCGGCGGACGCCGCGCGACAGGCGAACACGGCCACCACCGGACAGCCGCCGCTTGCGCAAGCGCGGAAATGACCGGCCGCATTTCACCCGCCGCTCCGGTTATCCGCGCGGGTTTCGCGCTGACGATCGCTGCATAAGCATCGGGAAATGCTCGCTCGAAAGCCGACCCAGCCAGTTCACAAGGGCACGTTTCTCGATTAGGATCCGCGCGGACAAGCTCCGCTGGGCCGCCGCGGAGCGACGACGGTCTAAATTCAAGGAAAAAAATGTCGAAGGAAGAATTGCTCGAATTTCCAGGGACCGTCGTCGAATTGCTCCCGAATGCGACCTTTCGCGTCAAGCTCGAAAACGACCATGAGATCATCGCGCACACCGCAGGAAAGATGCGCAAGAATCGTATCCGCGTTCTCACCGGCGACAAGGTCCTTGTGGAAATGACTCCCTATGACTTGACCAAGGGCCGCATTACCTACCGATTCAAATGAACGAGATTCCGGCGATGGAGTGCCGCCATGACCGGCGACGATAGGGTTTGGCGGCCACCGCTTGTTTTGGCTTCGGCGTCGCCCCGGCGGCTCGAGCTCCTGCAACAGATCGGCGTCGAACCGGAGGCGCTTCTTCCCGTGGACATCGATGAAACCCCGCGCAAGACCGAGCTGCCGCGTAGCCTCGCGGTGCGGCTGGCGGAGGAAAAGGCAAGCGCCGCCGCGCGGATCGCGTCGAGCCGGCCCGAACTCGCCGGGGCATATATCATCGGGGCCGACACGGTCGTTAGCGTCGGCCGCCGCATTCTGCCCAAATGCGAGATTGTGGCGGAGGCGGCGCAATCGCTGCGGCTTTTGTCGGGCCGGGCACACCGGATTCATACGGCGGTTTGCCTCATCACGCCCAAAGGCCGCGCGCGCCACAAGCTCGTCGAGACGCGGCTGCGCCTCAAGCGGCTGTCGGCGGCCGAAATCGAAGCCTATCTTGGATCAGGCGAGTGGCGCGGCAAAGCCGGAGGCTATGCGATCCAGGGCCTCGCTGGCGCGTTCGCGCAAAAGCTTGTTGGGTCTTATTCCGCGGTCGCCGGCCTGCCACTCTACGAGACCATGTCGCTGCTTGCCGGCGAAGGGTTTCCGGCGCATGTTTCTTGGCAGAACAGAGTGTAAACGCCCCTAAACGCCAAACACCGGCCAAACCATGCCAGTCCCAAATCCGGAAAACCGCATTGATGAAAGACCGGACGAAACGCCGGCCCGGCCCTGTCCGGTCTGCGGCAAACCCGCCACCGTCACTGACCGCCCGTTCTGTTCAAAGCGCTGCGCCAACGTCGATCTTCACCGCTGGCTCGGCGGTGTTTACGCCATTCCGGCCGCTCGTGCACCGGACCGAGAGCCCGATGCCGTTGGCAAGCCGGGAGGGGCCAAGATTTCCGAGCCGTAAAATAATCCTTGTCTTCTTTCCGGACGTTGCATGTTTTTCATTGCCTCAAAGATCTTCTGGTTCGTTGCCGAGCCCGTATCGCTGGCTATTGTTGTGGGCGTGTTGGGGCTCCTTCTTGGGTTCACCCGCTTCGCGCGGGCGAGGCGGGTGCTCATGGCCGGTGCGATTGCCGCGCTCGCCGCCTTCTTGCTCATTCCGCTTGGAGCCCTCCTTTTGCGGCCCTTGGAGGACCGATTTCCGCAACCGCCCGCCAGCATCCCGGCGCCGGCGGGGATTATCGTCCTTGGCGGCGCCTTGGACACGGAAAAATCGGAAGCGCGCGGGCAAGTATACTTCACCGCGGACGCCGCCCGGATGACCGCGGCTATTGAGTTGGCGCGGCGATATCCATCTGCGCGGCTCGTCTTCACTGGCGGATCGGCGGGTTTGCTACTCCAAGGGCGAGCCGAGGCGATCAGCGCGCGAAAATTCTGGCTTTCACTGGGCGTGCCTGAAGAGCGCATGACTTTCGAGAAGAAGTCCCGCAATACATGGGAAAACGCTTTGTTCACGCGCGATCTCGTCAAGCCGAAGCCGGGAGAGACATGGCTCCTCGTGACCTCGGCCTGGCATATGCCGCGTACCGTCGGGATATTCAAGCACCTCGGTTTCGACGTGATTCCGTACCCGGTCGCGTATCGCACTTTTGGCGATGCGCGGGATTTTCTGTTGTTCGCATCTATGACCGACAGAGTGGATATGCTCGATGCCAGCGTCCGCGAATGGATAGGTCTTTTGGCCTACAGGCTGGCCGGTAAAACCGACGCGCTGTTTCCCGCGCCTTGAGCGGGGCGGGGCGGACTATTCCCTAGGCGTGGAAGGGTTGAAAGGACGGGCACCCAGGCTTGGTTTTTCACGCGCATCCGGTAAAGCTCTGCCAACCGCAACGAAGTTCAGCAGGGATTGTCAGTCGCGCCCATGAAGCCCATTCTTGTCATCGCCAACAAGAACTATTCCTCCTGGTCGTTCCGTCCGTGGATTTTGATGCGCCATTTTGGCCTAGCGTTCGAGGAGATCGTGATCCCGTTGGCGCAGGACAATACACAAACGGAAATCCTGCGCTATTCGCCCGCCGGCAAGTGTCCTTCCTTGCACGATGGCGAAATCGTCGTATGGGATTCGCTTGCGATTATCGAATATCTCGCCGAACTCCATCCGGAAAAGCCAATCTGGCCGAGGCCTCGGGCGGCGCGGGCGCGGGCGCGTTCGCTTGCGGCCGAGATGCATTCGGGCTTTTCCGCCTTGCGCTTGCTGCTGCCGATGAATATGCGCCGCGAGGTTGCGCGGCGCGAGCTGACCCTCGAGGCAAGCGCCGATGTCGCCCGGCTCGAACAGGCATTTGGGCAAACCCGCCGGGAGTTCGGTCAAGCTGGCGCCTTTCTTTTCGGCGATTTCTCGGCGGCCGACGCGATGTTCGCGCCGGTGGTCAATCGTCTGCATGTCTATGACGTGGCGGTCACGGTTTCCACCCGCGCCTATATGGACGCAATGATGGCGCTGCCCGCCTGGCAAAATTGGAGCGCGCAAGCCGAAGCGGAACCCTGGACCATCGGCAAATACGAAGCCGCCTAATCCCACGGCAGTTGTCTGGATTCGCAGAATGATTTCGCCCGGCCGGCACCAACGCTAAAAATGCTTGCCGTTGCGCCTAGAAAGCACGATCTATGGTGGGGGCGAAAAGCTCAACACGCGAGGAGCCAAGTGGGTCAACCGAGAGACGATGGCGCGCTCGTCGCGCAAAAGTCCAGCACCAAATCGCATATCGACGATTTTCTCGAGGCTGCGGCGAAGTTGCCGGCGACGTCCGATTCAGGGCGGGGCCGGCTCATTTTCGCGCTCGATGCCACGATGAGCCGGCAAGCCACCTGGGACATGGCGCAAGGCGTGCAAGGGCGGATGTTCGCGACGGCGGCGGCGCATGGCGGGCTCGATGTCCAGCTCGTTTATTACCGCGGGTTTTCCGAGTGCAAGGCGTCGCGCTTCGTGGCCCAGGGTCAGAGCTTGGCATCCCTTATGACCAAGATCGGGGTGGGGGCGGGCCAGACGCAGATCGAAAAGGTCTTGCGTCATGTCCTCGATGAAGCGCGGAAAACTCCGGTTCGCGCCCTGGTTTTCGTCGGCGATGCGATGGAAGAGCGGCTCGACATTCTCGCCGGGCTGGCCGCCGAGATCGGGCTTTTGGGAGTGAAGGCTTTCCTGTTCCAAGAGGGGCGCGATAGCATTGCGGAGCAGGCTTTCCGGAAGATCGCGCTGCTGACCGGGGGCGCCTACGCGACTTTCGATTTATCCTCGCCTGAGCGGCTCATCGCGCTACTGACCGCCGCGGCGGCTTATGCCGCGGGAGGCCGCAGGGCGCTCGAATTCGAGGCGCGCGCGCGTGGCGCGCCGGCGGCGGACCACCTCTTGTCGCAAATGCGCTGAACTGGCTTCGTGAAATGATCTATCTTCTCGGCGGACTTTTACTTTTCTGGCTCGCGTTCACCGCGCTTAAGTCTTTCGCGTCGGCCGATCCAGCCGCGCTCGCACGCTTGATCAAGCGCGGCGGCGGCGGCGCGGCGCTTGTCGCGGGGGCCGTTTTATTGCTCCGGGGACGTTTTGACATGGCGCTTGGGCTTGGCGGACTTGGCGCCTGGTTGCTCGGATTGCGCGGCGGAACACTATCGCGGATGTTCAAAACTTATGGCGGGCAAAGGCCGCAAAGGGCTTCCTGCGTGAGGTCGGCGATGAT